>NZ_CP180555.1:1294592-1618240 GCF_047778115.1 Neptuniibacter sp. QD48_55
GACGGTTTAGTTTATCTGTTGTAGAGGTCATTAAATGTGTAGATACAATCAAAATCGAAGAACAGAGGCGATTATATACTGTATACCGATTTTGCGCTGCACATAGGTGGATTTTGTCCAACTATTTGTACGGAATCCAATGTATAAGTGATAGCCTTAGCTTCTAACGCTAGGCGATAAATTTAGGGAAATGACTTTACCATGAGCGATAAACCACAGGGTGCGACTGCCAAGAATACGGGCTTAAAGCGTTTTTATTATGCTTCTATCTATTCATGGCAGGGCCTTAAGGCCGCTTATATTCAAGAGCCAGCTTTTCGCTATGAGGTTTGGGGAAGTGCGGTGCTGATTCCCCTATCTTTTATAGTTGCGCAAAGCCCCATGCAATTGGCAGCGTTAATTTGTACTTGCTTGTTGGTGTTAGCTTTTGAGTTGGTTAACAGTGCTATTGAAGCGGTAGTCGATCGCGCGGGCACTGAGTTTCATGAGCTAGCTGGACTTGCCAAAGATCTAGGTTCCGCCGTTGTTATGGTCGCACTGATTATGGGTGGCCTGATCTGGGGGGCTGTACTTTGGGAAAACTATTTATAGTTTCTCTCTCATTATCTATCGCCTAAATGATTTCTTGGTGGCTCGAAAAGGGCCGCTAAGTATATAATTGCCGCTATTCATTTTTATCAGATTTCCAAGGACACCAATGACGACCGTTCGTACCCGTGTTGCACCTTCTCCAACAGGTGACCCTCATGTAGGCACAGCCTATATCGCATTGTTCAATTTAGCCTTTGCTCGTCAGCATGGCGGTCAGTTTATCTTGCGTATCGAAGATACAGACCAAACACGTAGTACGGATGAATCTGAACAGAAGATTCTGGACTCGCTACGTTGGTTAGGTTTGGAATGGGATGAAGGTCCAGACGTAGGTGGTCCTCACGGACCTTACCGTCAAAGCGAACGTAAAGCTGACTATGCAAAATACGCGATGCAGTTGGTCGAAGAAGGCAAAGCGTTCCTTTGCTACCGTACATCTGAAGAGTTGGATGAGTTACGTACTGCTCGTCGCGCAGCAGGCGGTCATACTGCACTTAAGCAAAGCGATCTTGCTCTTCCTGAAGAGGAAGTAGAAAAGCGTAAAGCAGCGGGCGCGCCTTATGTTGTGCGTATGGTTGTACCTGAAGGTGAAGGTGCCTGTGAAGTTGACGATATGCTTCGCGGTACGATTGAGCTGGAGTGGGGCATGGTTGATGCTCAGATTCTGCTTAAATCCGATGGTATGCCGACTTATCACTTGGCAAACGTTGTAGATGATCACCTAATGGAGATCACGCACGTTATCCGTGGTGAAGAGTGGATCAACTCAGCACCTAAGCATAAGTTACTATATGAATACTTTGGTTGGGATATGCCAAAGCTATGCCACATGCCGCTTCTGCGTAACCCAGATAAATCTAAGCTATCTAAGCGTAAGAACCCTACGAGTATTCTGTACTATCAGCGTATGGGCTTCTTGCCTGAAGCATTGTTGAACTACCTAGCTCGCATGGGTTGGTCTATGCCAGATGAGAGCGAGAAATTCACACGTCAACAGATGTTCGATAACTTCGATATTCAGCGTGTATCTCTTGGTGGCCCAATCTTCGATCAGGAAAAACTAAGCTGGTTGAATGGCCTATGGTTGCGTGAAGACTTAGATCCTGCGCAATTTGCAGCTAAGTATCAGGAGTGGGCGTTAAACCCTGAATACCTGATGCAGATCGTTCCGTTGATTCAGCAGCGTGTGGAGAAACTGTCTGATGTGGCCCCACTTGCGAGCTTCTTCCTATCCGGCATGCTGGATATCAGCGAAGAAGATTTTGCGCATAAATCATTAGAACTTGATGATATCCGTAAAATGCTGCAGTACTCAGTATGGTTACTAGATACAGAAACTCAGTGGAATAAAGATCGTCTATTCGCTCAGCTTAAACAGCTTGCTGAAGCAATGGATTACAAAATCCGTGACTTCCTATTCCCTCTGTTTATTGCGGTAGCGGGTACTAACCAGACTGTATCTGTGATGGATTCGATGGCGATCCTAGGCCCAGATATGACTCGTGCGCGTTTACGTCACGCGGTTAATGTTCTTGGCGGTCCTTCTAAGAAAGAAGCGAAACGTTGGGAAAAAGAATACCGTGCATTAAGTGCGCAGATCGAAGGTTAATAGACTGACTCTGTAAGCGAAGAAGTCGGCGAAACCAACTAGGTTCAGCCGACTTCAGTTTTCTTCATGTTTTTACAGATTTTTCCTGCAGTTAGCTGACTTTAAGAGTTTCAATCTTTCTTGACTCTGTTTTTTCGGCTAATTACTATAGCCACACTTCATATATGGGGCCTTAGCTCAGCTGGGAGAGCGGTTCGCTGGCAGCGAACAGGTCAGCGGTTCGATCCCGCTAGGCTCCACCATATACCCTTCCTAATTATTCCTATTCTTTCCTGTATCTAGCGTAATAACTGGCGTTGATCTATATTCTATTCCAGTTAGTTCTTTTGCCTTCTCTTTGCTTCCAAATTTTATGGGGGTGTATATGGGGGTATTAAAGGAGTGTTGGGGGTATTTCGAGTTTTTATACCCCCAGTGTTACATTTAGCAGGGAAGATGAGTCATGAAATTAACAGATGTCAAAATCAAGCAGGCCAAGCCAAAAGAAAAGGACTATAAGCTTAGTGATGGTCGTGGCCTTTTCTTGCTGGTGGCTAAAACCGGATCAAAATATTGGAGAATGAAATATCGATTTGCAGGTAAGGAAAAGCTGCTATCGATTGGGGTATATCCGGAAATCACCCTCAAAAAAGCTCGTAAGGCTACAGATGAAGCTAGAGAATTACTTGGCGAGGGAATAGATCCTTCTCAAGCGAAGCAAGCAAAAGTGTTAGCTCGCGTTGAGTCACTACAGAATAACTTTGAGGCTATAGCCAGAGAGTGGCACAAGCAACAAACGATTAAATGGTCTGATAACTATGCAGATAAAGTTATGCGCTCTATTGAAAGGGACCTTTTCCCATTTATAGGCACGCTTCCTTTTGATGAGATAACGCCACCCTTTCTTTTAAGAGCATTTCGCAAAGTTCAAAATCGTGGTGCTCTCGACACGGCTCACCGGGTTAAACAGCTTACAGGTCAAATTTTTAGATACGCCGTGGCTACAGGTAGAGCTGATCGCGATATCACCCAAGATTTAAACGGAGCGCTAGCTCCTTATAAACGCTCACACTTTCCTGCGATAACAGAGCCTTCAGAAGTAGGTAAGCTTTTGCTGATGCTCGATGACTACGAAGGAACCGTAACTGTTAGGGCTGCACTTCAATTGGCACCGTTAGTTTTTGTCAGGCCGTCTGAATTACGAAAAG
Organism: Neptuniibacter sp. QD48_55; assembly: GCF_047778115.1. Lineage (GTDB taxonomy): Bacteria > Pseudomonadota > Gammaproteobacteria > Pseudomonadales > Balneatricaceae > Neptuniibacter. The sequence goes on from NZ_CP180555.1 coordinate 1,297,980, forward strand.
CGGAGTGGTCTGAAATCGATTTTGAAAAAGCCGAGTGGCGAATCCCAGCCGAGAAAATGAAAATGGGCATGGATCATATAGTTCCACTTAGCAAACAGGCGATTGAAATCTTATCAGAACAACAGCTTTTCTCAGGTAACTGGCAGTACGTTTTTCCATCGGCAAGGAGTCCACGGCAACCGATGAGTGATAATGCGATCCTAGCTGCTTTCCGCAACATGGGGATTCCTAAAGACAAAATGACGGGGCATGGTTTCCGTGCCATGGCGCGCACTATTTTGGATGAAGTATTAGGGGAGAGAGTTGAGTTGATTGAACATCAGCTCGCCCATGCGGTTAAAGATACTCTAGGCAGGGCTTACAACCGTACTACACACCTACCACAGCGCAAGGAGATGATGCAGCGTTGGGCTGATTACCTTGATCAACTTAGAATGGAAGCTTCAGGTAGCAATATTTTGATCCATCCAGCGTCCAAACAACAGAAACTCGGCTAAAATCCACATCTATGAATCTAAACAGGGCATACCCTTGAGCGCAGTATACCCAAAGCGATACTCCAAACTGTTATAAGTATTAGGAACCTATTGAGCAACCTAGGTTTTCTCGTCTAAATACGGTAACTTACATACCAATAATTTAGATTGGAAATTGCTAGGGTAAGCGATTCTTAAGGATAAGTTTTTAATAGTTATCTGTGCTGTAGTTCTTTGCTAAGCAAGCAATAATTCTACATTTATCCACGTTTCATTTTTTCCCTTCCTTTGAGCATTCCAGATCTTTCTTCTGTAGAAGTACTTAATGTGCTTAACACCCGATTTATAGCTAGGATTCCTAATGACCAGCAATGAAGAACAACTATTTTTAAATAGTTTAGAGAAAAAACTCTGGACCAGTGCTAACAAATTACTACCATCATTAGATGCAGCCCAATATAAACATGTCATGCTGGGTTTGATCTTCCTGAAGTACGTATCCGATGCTTTTGATCTGAGAAAAGAAGAACTCAAAATCCAACTTCAAGATCCGGAACAGGATTATTTTCTAGACCCTGAGGATTTTGGTGGAGTTGATAGCGATGAGTACAAAGAAGAGCTCAGTGCAGAATTAGAAGTCCGTGATTACTACATTGAGACCAATACTTTCTGGGTGCCTGAAACTGCACGCTGGGAATTTCTGCAGAACCAGAATAAAGTCGTAATCAATGGTGAAATTTGGATTGGCCCTAAGGGCAATATTCTTTCTAAGCTGCCTGAGGGTAAAGAAGAAAAACGTAATTGTAAGCGCCTTTCCTCTGTTGGACAGCTTATTGATTTTGCCCTTGAGACGATTGAAGTAGACAACCCTAAACTCAAAGGGGTGCTCAATAAGCGCTACGCCCAGCTACAAATTGACCAAGCTAAGCTAGGTGAGCTGATAGATCTTGTTGCAACTATTCCTTTCCATCATGAATCCCTTAATTCAAAAGATATTCTTGGTCACGTTTATGAATATATGCTCGGCCAATTTGCCTTAGCAGAAGGTAAAAAAGGTGGGCAGTTCTATACACCTAAATCGATTGTAAGCTTAATAGTACAAATGCTTGAACCATTTAAAGGTCGCGTATACGACCCTGCAATGGGGTCTGGTGGTTTCTTTGTACAGTCTGAGCACTTTATCAGCAGCCACAAAGGCCGTATTGGTGAAGTGTCTATCTATGGTCAGGAATATAATCATACCACCTGGCAACTAGCTGCTATGAATATGGCTATTCGCGGTATCGATTTTAATTTCGGTAAAGAGCCTGCGAATACCTATACCAACGACCAGCATCCAGACCTTCGGGCTGACTTTGTGATGGCAAATCCACCATTTAATATGAAAGAGTGGGATGTAGGTGTCGATGATAACGATCCGCGTTGGCAGTATGGCCGGCCCCCGTCAGGTAACGCTAACTTTGCTTGGCTACAACATATGCTTTATCACCTTGCGCCAAATGGCAGCATGGGCCTGTTGTTGGCAAATGGTTCGATGAGTTCTAATACCAATAATGAAGGAGTAATCCGTCAGGCCTTAATCGAAAAAGACTTGGTTGAGTGTATGGTCGCCTTGCCCGGCCAGCTATTTACCAATACTCAAATTCCAGCCTGTATTTGGTTTTTAACCAAAAACAAAGGAGAGCGAACAAGTGCCTCCGGTAGAAAACTTCGAGACCGCAAAGGTGAAGTGTTATTTATTGATGCACGTAACCTCGGTTTTATGAAAGACCGCGTACTACGTGACTTCACCATAGAAGATTTAAACCAAGTAACGGAGACGTTTCATAATTGGCAGGCGGGTGAAGTGTATGAAGATGTGGCAGGTTTTTGTAAAAGCGCAGAACAAGAGCAATTACAAAAACACGACTACGTACTTACCCCGGGCCGTTATGTCGGCGCCGCCACCGAAGAGGACGATGGAGAACCCTTTTCAGAAAAAATGGCGCGTTTGACCGGCCAGTTAAGAATACAGTTTGAAGAATCAGATCGTTTAGGGGCTGAGATTAAAAAGAGCTTGGAGGGGTTGGGTTATGAATGCTGATTGGCCACTAAGAAAGCTTTCAGACGTAGCAGATTTCCTAAACCATAAGCGCGTACCACTAAAGAGTTTGGATAGGGATAAACGCCAAGGTGAATACCCATACTATGGAGCATCAGGAGTGGTTGATCACATTGATGACTATATTTTTGATGGTACCTACCTACTCATTTCTGAAGATGGAGAAAATCTTCGTACCAGAAAAACTCCGATAGCATTTAAAGCGACTGGGAAGTTTTGGGTAAATAACCACGCACATATCTTGGCTGAAAAGGAGGAAGGGATTCTTGATTATTTAGAGTATTATTTCTCAAACCTTGACCTTACTCCCTATATTACAGGGGCTGTTCAGCCGAAGCTCAACAAAACAAATTTAGACACGGTAGAAATTCCAGTTCCTCCAAAAGAAGAAAGGCTATATATAAATCGAGTTTTGAATTCATTTACCAATAAAATCGAACTCAACCGCCAAACCAACCAAACACTCGAACACATCGCCCAAACTATCTTTAAAAGCTGGTTTGTCGATTTTGAACCTACTTATGCCAAAATAGCCGCTAAACAAGCAGGCCAAGACCCTGAGCGTGCTGCCATAGCTGCCATTAGTGGCAAGTCGCTAGAAGAAATCAATCAACTAACCCCAGAACAACAAGAACAACTCAAAGCCACTGCCGCCTTATTCCCTGATCGGCTTATGGAGTCTGAATTAGGTGAAGTGCCGGAAGGTTGGAGAATTCAAATTCTTGAGGATATTCTCGAACTTGCTTATGGGAAAGCATTGAAAAAGTCAGATCGTGTTGACGGTGAGTTTCCTGTTTACGGTTCTGGAGGTTTCACTGGTACTCATCACAAGCCTTTGGTGGATGGTCCAGGCATCATTGTTGGGAGGAAAGGGACGGTAGGAGCATTGTATTGGGAAGATGAATCCTTTTTCCCAATTGATACGGTCTTCTATGTGAAGTGTAAACATGAAACGCGGTTAGTTTACGTGTATTACTTACTGCAAACACTTGGCCTAGATAATATGAATACCGATGCAGCAGTTCCAGGTCTTAATCGGAATAATGTTTACAGGCTTGAAGTAGTTAAACCACCCAAGGATCTTGTTTGCATTTTCTCTTCTTTGATTGAAGGATTTAGAGCCCAAATAGCAACGAATAAGAAAGAAACTATGTCTCTTGTATCAATACGAGATAGCTTACTTCCCAAACTTCTTTCTGGTGAATTGGATAGAAATAAGGTGGCATGATGGAAGCCTTGCAAGAAGAATATCAAGAACGCAAAGAGATTTATTTTAAGAACCTTCCTTTATGGCCTGATTTTGATATTTATGATCAGAACATCGATGGATTGATGCCTTCTGCATATCTAGAAACTTGGGAGCAATTCCATGACGTAGTAAAAAATTACCGTGTTGATGAAGATGGCGTAGAGTATGTTTTTCGTGGACAGCATAATTATGAGTGGGAATTACAGCCAACTCTAGATCGTATGTCACCAGGAGCAATTCAGGAAGATATTGCAAGGAAACAGCTCAGAAATTTTCGCTTGTCAATTCGTGGGCGAGTAGACAATGCAGTTTTGAGTGAAAGTGATGATGAAGAATTGTGGGCTATCGGACAACATCATGGATTGGCTACACCACTGTTAGATTGGTCTTTAGCACCCTACGTCTCCTTATTTTTTGCTTTTGTTAATGAAGATCCGCCATCTTGGGTAGATAATAAAGGCAACCCGACAAATTACAGTCGCGTTATCTATATCCTTAACAAGACTTTTATAGAAGATTTGGTTGAAACTGACGAGTCATGTCCACTTGAAGAAGGCTATCCAAAAATTGTGGAACCATCAAAAGATGATCATGGTCGACTCGTTAATCAAGCTGGTTTGTTCACAATTGCGCCATATGGGGAAACTCTCGAATCTGCGCTGTTAAAGGCACTTGTTGATTCAGATGTGGACGTAGATAACCCTGAAGAAGTTAGTAAGTACATATGTAAATTACATTTACCTAACTCTGCAGAGTTCAGGCGGGATTGTTTACGGCATTTAAGGAAAATGAATATTCATCACGCTAGCTTATTTCCTGATGTAATTGGAGCGTCTGGCTATTGTAATGAGTTGATCAATGAAGCAATTGAAGGGAAAAATAAACCTAAGCCCTCTTCTCAAAACGCTGTTCCTAATTTAGATGAGAAAGCCGAGATAAATTCAGAATCTGTTAGTTGGGTGCCAGGTTCTAACGTTGTAGAGCCAACTTTTATGAATGCCTTGGTTGTAAATGAAAAGGTTCAACTTTCTGTATCTGAATCTATTCTGCAGCATGTTGTTGCATTGGCGATAGATTTTGTAGAAACAAAATCGGGCGTGGACTGGTTTAAGAGGGATTCTCAAAAAGCCAGATTACGTAATATTATTAGGCGAGAACTAAAGAGAGTTAACTTCCCAGATGATCTTGTGGCAGAAGCTGCTCAATCGCTTATAGATGCTTTAGCGAAAACTCAGAACGATAAGGATGAGTAATAGATGATCACGGAAGACCAGTTAGAACAACTCTGCCTCGAATGGTTTCAAACTGTCGGTTACGACTACATTTGCGGCTACGACATCGCTCCTGATGAAGATTGCTCTGAGCGTAGCGATTACCACCAAATTATCCTCCATGATCGTCTACTAAGTCGCTTAGAGGTTATTAATCCGCATATCCCCGTAGCTACGTTGGAGCAAGTTGTTGCCCAAATAGAAAAACCAGAAACGCCTAACCTGATTAAAAATAACAAAGCTTTTCACCAGCTACTGCTGGAGGGGGTGAGGGTAGAGTTTAAGAAGGATGGTAAGGATGTAATCGATTATGTCCAGCTGGTGGATTTTACGAATGTAGCTAACAACCAGTTTTTAGTTGTAAACCAATTCACTATTACGGGCAGTAAGGGCAATCGACGCCCTGATGTGATTGTGTTTATTAACGGCTTACCTTTAGCCGTTATAGAACTGAAAAACCCTGCTGATAGTAACGCAGATATCTGGTCTGCTTACCAACAGCTACAAACCTACAAAGAAGAAATTCCTGACCTTTTTGTGTTTAACGAAGCGCTGGTGGTCAGCGATGGTTTAAATGCGCGGGTTGGATCGCTGACTGCAAATAAAGAAAGGTTCTTACCTTGGCGTGTTGTTAATAGCGAGCATGATAAACCACTATTTGAATATTATTTAGAGACCCTCGTTAAGGGGTTCTTTAAGCCTGAGTTATTTCTCGATTATATTCGCCACTTTGTTTTATTTGAGACTGAAGGAGGCTCCTCTGAAAAAGCTGCCGCTGGGGCAATCATTAAAAAGATTGCTGGTTACCATCAGTTTCATGCAGTGCGTGAAGCGGTTAAAGCGACGGTTATTGCTTCTGAGCGTCCAGACTCAGATCAGGTTGCTGAGCCTCGTGCTAATTATGCCGATAAGGTTGTACCTGGCTCAGGTAAGGCAGGAGTCGTTTGGCATACCCAAGGTTCGGGTAAATCAATCTCGATGGTCTGTTATGCAGGTAAGCTTCTTGCACAGCCTACAATGAATAACCCAACGATTGTGGTGGTGACTGATCGTAATGATTTAGATGGCCAGCTTTTTAATACCTTTGGTATGGCTGCTGAAACGCTAAAGCAGACGCCGGTACAAGCAGGTGATCGGGATGATCTCCGGGATATATTAGCCTCCCGTCAGTCTGGTGGAATTATTTTTACCACTGTACAAAAGTTTGCGCTCTTAGGCAGCGAAACTACACACCCTGTTTTAAGCAAGCGGCATAATATAGTGGTTGTCAGCGATGAAGCGCATCGAAGCCAGTATGGAGATAGGGCGAAATTCAATCCGAGAACAGGCAAGTACACTTTCGGGTATTCCAAACATATGCGTGATGCTTTACCTGAAGCTTCCTTTATCGGTTTTACAGGAACGCCTATAGATTCTGCCGATAAAGATACTCGCGCTGTTTTTGGTGATTATGTTTCTATCTATGATATTCAAGATGCCGTAGATGATGGCGCAACTGTTCCAATTTACTACGAATCACGTCTAGCGAAACTGGATATAAATGCCTCTGAAATCGAATCGTTAAACGATGAGGTGGAAGAGGTGATTGAAGATGATGAAGACGTTGCATCCAGAGAGAGCACAAAATCTAAATGGGCTACCCTTGAGAAGCTGGTGGGCAGCGAGCCGCGTATGGAGCAAGTGGGTAAAGATTTAGTTAGCCACTTTGAAAACCGGATAGAAACAATGCCAGGTAAAGGCATGATTGTATGTATGAGCCGCGAGATCTGCGTGGATATGTACAATGCAATTGTTGCTATTAAACCTGAATGGCATGACCTAGACCCTGGCAAAGGTGTTATCAAAATTGTAATGACGGGATCGGCTTCAGATAAAGAAAAACTACAGCCCCATATTCATAACAAAGAAACTAAAAAGCTGTTCGAGAAACGTTTTAAAGACGTTAATGATCCGCTGCAGTTGGTCATTGTGCGTGATATGTGGCTAACCGGTTTTGATGCACCAAATTGTCATACGATGTATATCGATAAGCCAATGAAAGGCCATAACCTAATGCAGGCAATCGCCCGTGTTAACCGAGTGTTTAAAGACAAACCCGGTGGTCTAGTTGTGGATTACATTGGTATCGCTAATGAGTTAAAGCATGCTTTGAAAACCTATACCAATTCTAATGGTAAAGGCCAACCAACCGTAGATACCAGGGAAGCTTTTGCTCTGTTGGTTGAGAATATAGATAAGCTGCATGCCATGATGCATGGCTGTGATTACAGTGACTATGAAACCCATGCACTCCAACTATTGCCCAAGGTGATGAACCATATTCTGAGCTTGGAAAATCCAAGTGATAAGGAATTAGATGGAAAAAAACGTTTCTTGGATTTAATGGCTAAGATTCGTTCAGCGTTTACCTTGTGTGGAACAATGGATGAGGCAAAAGCATACTCTAAAGAGATCGCTTTTTTCGGAGCCGTTAAAAATGCCATCAGTAAATTTACGACTATCGATAAGCGACGCACTGATGAAGAGAAAAATTCAGCCTTAAAGCAGATTATTGATAACGCGATTATTGCTGATGGTGTTGATGATATCTTTCAGCTGGTGGGTTTAGATAAACCCAATGTAGGACTTCTCTCACCAGAGTTTCTTGAAGATGTAGCCAATATCAAAGAAAAGAACCTAGCGGTAGATCTACTTGAACGCTTGCTCCGGGACGAAGTTAAAGCCCGTATGAAAACTGATGTTGTTTCTGAGAAGAAATATTCAGATCGTATCCTAGAAACCCTTCGCAAATATCATAACCGCGCGATCGAAACAGCTCAGGTTATAGAAGAGCTAATCAAAATGGCCAAAGAAATGGCCGAAGACGCTGAGATGGCAGAGAAGTCAGGTTTAAGTCCTGATGAAATAGCTTTTTATCGTGCGCTTATCCAAAACGAAGCTGCTGTTCGTGAACTTGGAGATAATAATCTTCGAGAGTTGGCCAAGCACGTCACGGCCCAGTTACGTAAAAGTACAACCGTGGATTGGCAGGTGCGAGACAATGTAAGAGCCAAACTACGCAATCTAGTACGTAGGGCGCTTAGAAAATGGAAATACCCACCAGATCGTGCTGATGAAGCCATAGAGCTATGCTTGAAGCAGGCTGAGGCGTTATCGAATAGTTGGTCAAATTAAATTAATTTTAAAAAGTAAACATTAAGGAAGATTAATGCTTGAGCTTCAACTCCCTAAAATAATCAGTACTGTTAGCTCCATATTGAAGATGATTAAGGATGATAATGAGAGGTTATACGATAGACATATAATCGAGCTAGATGGCTTGGTAAAAGAGTCCCATAGGTATTATCACGACAGTTTTAAAGCAATTCTAGCTAGCTTAAATTCTCAAACCCCATCACATGATGTTATTGCGCACCTGAAAGATCTTAGAAGAGACCATCAGTCTAGGAAAATGGAAATTCTTGAATTGTCAGCCGCCTTGAAAGAAGGGTATGCGGGACTGACCATTTTAAATGAAAGACAAAATTTATTGGTCGATTTTCTCGATGCTACAGTGGACTACTTTAACAGTAGTACAACTGTGGGCGGTGCCTCATGGTTCTCTGATTTCATAAGGTTTGCTGAAAATAGACATGAGTCTGGGGATTCAGAACCTTGGCCAACAAGGCCATTTGGAAATAATCCTGTTGTAGACCTTACTGAGCAAGTCGAATGTATTCTAGATGAGCTACTTCCTATGAGATATGAGCGATATTTGAATTCATTTTCTAGTTTAAAAGTTTATTTGAATAAGTAGGCCGTGTGAATGAGCAATTTTCTTCGGCATATCATTTTCTTGTGTTGTTGCTCCCCGTTAGTCGTAGCGGCCGATTCTTATAATCAATTTGAATTGAAACAAGTCCAATTTGATCCAAATGTTCCCCTAAGTGATCAAGAAAAAGAAAGTGTGAGGGAGATGTTTGAAGCCCTTTTTCCTAATACTGAATTACAAAGCTATTCATCACATGGGGCGCAAGAGTTGATTAACCGATTATCCGCACTTGAGTCCTGTAAGGCTACTATCAACTCAGCGATGGAAGGTGTTGATGGCTTAGTTGGTGTTGCACTAAAGACGACAGTACTAACGAATATTGCGTCGGTATTACTAAATGCGGGAAATAGCGTAGGGCAGCAATCATGTATTGCTCACATCCAAAAGAGTAGAAACGTTATCGTTACTGAGATGAATAGTTCACATATATAGAAGGACATTTTTAGGTGGATTTAGTAGCAAATTCTGCTAACGGTGTTTATCTCCGGGATATCATTGACCGTATAGATGAGAGTAATAATGTAGAGAAGGTTTTAGCAGCAGTAGCTTATGGTAAAAGCTTCAATACTAAGCAGTTTGAACTGCTTAATCACTGTCTAAAACATAATTACAGATTAGATTTATGGATGAGATACGATGAAACTGTTCCTGTTTCAATTCCTCTTCTAATAAGGCTTCTTGAAAGCCAAAAGAGCAATGTTTTCACAAAGTTTGTGCCTGACTGCTTCCATTCTAAGGTGATTTGGTGGAAAGGCTATGGTGCTTACATAGGCTCTGCCAATTTGACAGAGATTGCATGGACGACAAATATTGAAGCTGGTTTGTTTCTAACAGATGACGAGCTTGTTTCTAATGGTATGAATATTGAGTTAGATAAATTTTTTGACTTCGTCTCTACTCTTGATAAATCCATACCTATCTCACAAAGTTATATTGATGAGATGGAAAGGTTACAGAAGAGAAAATCTGCTTGGCAATTTGATGCTAAAAGTTTAAGGGGGCATCCAGAATGGGACGGTCCTGAAATATTAGATAAGGCTACGGCTTTAGAAAAAAATAAAGAAATATTTAGGCAAGAATGGTTGGAAACACTGGGTATTTTACAAACTATTCAAACTTTCATGGAGGAATATAGGCCTGTTTGGATTCCTGAGGGAACGCCGGCGGGTTGGCAAGTTGATCAATTCCTTCATGCTTATTACTACAAAAAAGTTACTGAAGGGCGTGCAAAGCCATATGAAACTTTCTTCCTTCGGAATCAGAAAGATCCCAATGGGGAGTTGAAGCGTCAGCTTGAATGGTGGAAAGCTACTGAAAAAGCCCCCACCATAGAAGACCAGATGTTAACGGAAAGAGCTCCTACCTTACAAAGGCTATTGTCTAGAGAGAATATCCTATCTTTGACAGTGAAAGGCTTTGAGATGGTTTGCAGAAATACTCATGCCACTAGTGATCATGTAGTAAAAATACCATTGTCTGAACTCAATCGTCCTGATCTTGCATCATTAGATAGAGATGCAAGGTTTAAATTATTTTCACCAATCATGATGGGCATGCGTAATCAAAAAGGTTGGGATATAAGGCAATTATTGAACTATGTCATGTATCAGGGACCTGATGAAAATATTTGGGAACGATTGTTCCTTGCAGGTAAAGACCCAATTTATCGTCTACCTAGATATGGCTTAAATTCAATTGCTGAAGTTATCGGTTGGGTACGTCCTGAAATAGCTCCCCCGCGAAATGGGAGGACTAGTAAAGCGCTTAGGGCTCTAGGGTTTGATGTAAAGGTCTATTAAAAAATACGTAAGCTAATGAAATTGATAAAGGGATATTATTTTGAATCAAGCTGTAGATTCTAAACTTCCAGTATTAAAAGTGCCTTCTTTTGATGCTTGGTTGGAGAAGGCTATACCGGCTTACACGGATGCTTTTCATGCGTTTATGTCTGTGGTTCAGGGCAATAAAAATCAGAAAGGTGAAGTAGAGGTCGAATGCCAGATTTTTTATGATGCATTGCAAGTAACAAGGGAATTGATTAATTCTGAACAGCTCTTAAAGGAGCTTGAAGACGTCATGCTCGCGCCTGCTTTATATGTTGTGATTGAGCCTTATCTTGCTGATCTGCGGATCAAATTAGAACAGATTCAAGAACGGTGTGTGGAAGTGGAAGGAGCACTGTGTATTGATTCTGAAGATTTATTTAGATTTATTCGGATACTTGTTCAAGTAATCAGTGAAGTCGGCAGCAAACTTTCTGTATTTATTATTGATGCGATCGAACCATTTAATAACTTTATATCTGCATTTGATGCTGAAGCTACAATTGACTTGGTCAATGGTGAATATCATCTGTTAGTTGCACAGGAAGCAGAAGAGTTAGAAGAAAGTAGAAACAAGTTAGCAAAGGAAAATCAAAAATTAAGTAACCTGGTTAACTTGGTTACTGGTAGAACAGAGCCTGATATATATGTCGTTTGTGATAAGGAAGACCTGCTTGAATATATTGAGAAGCGATGGTCAAAGCAGATATTAATGACTCAGCATGCTACTGATAGCCTAATTGATTCACAATTTAAAGATATCAAGAAAGTAGTTAAAGCTTTAGATCTACTTGGTCATGATTTTTTTCAAGTATTTTCTTATGGCTTAAGGATGGATAAAGCAAAGGCTGCTGCTCAAGCAGCAAATATTGAGTTTAAACCTTCAATGTCAGATGTGAGCATGGGCAAACATTCCATTTATGATCGGAAATATAAAGAGGGTAAAGCTGACTTCAATAGACACCTCTGTATTGGTAACTCCAGAACTCCGGAACGCTGCTTTAGGTTGCACTTTGAGTGGGACGAAGAGGAACAGAAAATAGTTATTCATCATGCGGGTAATCATCTACCAGTAGCTTCTGACTAAAAATACAGTCGTGTAGCAATTACGGATATAACAAACTAAATAAGTTTTTGGATTGGAAAAGGAATTAAGTGCGACATGAGTATGCGGCCTGTATCTATCAAGTTATTTTTATGTGATGGCGATCCAGATGGAATACGTACAGCTGAGCTATCAAATTGGACAGGAAAGGCACTAGCGGGTCCGCGTTCTGATCTATCAAACCTTTTGCTTAGAGATGAATTGCGCAAACCAGGTGTGTATTTTCTAAGCTCGAAGGATACGGTTTCTGGGCTTCTCAATTTGTATATCGGTGAAGCCGAATCCGTTGGAAAGAGGATTAGACAGCATCAATCTGAAGATAATTGGGATTGGATACAGTTAATCTCATTCGTGAGTAAAGATGAGAATCTAACTAAAGCCCATATCCGTTATTTAGAGGGCGCTTTGATTTCCAAAGCTAAAGCATCCAGCCGAATTTGTGATCTTAACAACCAAGGTGGTGGGGCACGACTTCCGGAATCAGATCAGGCTGAAATGGATGTTTTTCTGGAGAATATGCTTAAGTTATTGCCCGTACTCGGGATTACAGAACTAGAGCCTGAATCAGAAAAGCCTGCTGACATGAATCAAATGCTGTTTGGGGTTACAAAAGGCTGCAATGCTCAGGGTAATCGTACGGCTGGTGGGTTTGTTGTTTATGAGGGCTCTCAGGCTGTTAAAGAACATAGGGCATCTGCAGGGAAGACAAAAAAGAGAAGAGAGTCTCTGATTGAGCAGGGGGTTTTGGTGGAAGACGGTGATGCGTACTGTTTTAGTCGTAACTATGAATTTGGGAGCCCGAGTGAAGCGGGAGCTATGGTCTGTGGCGGAGCTACTAATGGGTTAACGTTTTGGAGAAATAAGGATCAGATCTCTTTAAAAGAAATAGAAGCTAAGTTGGTTGAATGATTTTATAGCATAAACGCGCAGGCTGCGCGTTTATGCTTTTTTGGTAATATCCCTTTAAAATCAATAGACTAAAAGGTCTGTTGGTGTTTGAAAGTCAGATTTCGCGCCGCCCTTTAAGTCAAGTTTGATTAGCGTTTTTTGCGGATTAACTCAACATATCCTCTAGAAGTGTTGTCCATTGTTCTGGAGGTGGTGCTTTTGCCTTGGGAATGGTGATCGGCAATTGCTCGATCAGTTTGTCTTCTCCTCTAACTTCATTAATAGATTCTTTTATTGTTTCTTTAATAGATTCGGGTGGTCTCTTGTCACCTTTTTTAAGACGACATGACATGTTTTTTGTTTTGATGTCATATTTCTTTTCAGAATTGTCAGGGTATTGTTCTTCAATAATCACTTTCGGATTTGTAAAAGGGTGACTTTCTGACACCCTATTTTCGGAATTCTCTGTGTTCAGGTTTAATTTAAGATAATTGGTTTTTTTTCTTCCGCCGCCTTTATCGATCACTGTGATATATCCAAGATCGATAAGTTCTTTAATGGACCTTTGTACTGTTCGAACAGTTAGGCCGGAAAGTTTTGCTATTGTCTTATTGCTAGGCCAGCAATCAAAGGATTTTTCATTGGCGAATTTACCTATAACGATCAGGGTTAATTTTTGGCTGGGTTTAGGTAAATGAATATGATTTATGATGAGGTCAACAACTTTGTATCCCATGCGAACTAGCCTTATGAATGACCTGGTTTATAAAGCTTTCTATCTACACAGTGATATACGGCCATTGATCCACTCATTAAGGTCTGATTCTAGCCAGCCGACAGAGCGAGGTCCTAATTGAATAGGTTTTGGGAAATCATCTTCGGCCATTAATGCGTAGATTGTACTGCGAGAGAGGCCTGTTAATTCTTCAACTTGTTTTCTACGTAGGATCTTATGAGGCATGTTTGATTCTCCTTGGTTTGTAAAAGTTCGGAGCAATCTTATTCAGACTCTAAATGTGAAACGATCAAAATTTTTAGACCGAAAAAATACGGAAAAATAGGAGAGGACTGATTTTGTTAACAATTTTATTTGCTGGAAGCTAACCATTCATCCATAAAATTATAACTGCTGACTGTTTTTAAAAATGATGCAAGGGTGCCGCTGATAAATTTATCGTCTCTGTGTCCCAGTGGATAGAGAGTTTCTGCAATAGTTTGGTTTCGGAGTTTCATGTTGTACTGCTTGCAATAGATCATCAGATCAAGATATGGGATCAGTTGATAGTCAAGTGTGCGTTTGCGTGCTGTATTTCCTGGGCTTTTAGGCTTCTGAATGTTCAATTGCTCTCTGTATAAGGGAAGAAGTGCTTTTAGCTCGTCTAAAATAACAGCATCGTTATTAGTTAGGTCAATTTTTACTGTTGCAGAAACTGTTTGGTGCAATAAGTCTATGCTGGTTTGAGCATCATTCGTAAGGTAAATACCTTCGGAATTAGGAGGGTAATCGTAGTTTTCTTGTGCAGTGCGGAACAATAAATGGACATCAAAAATGTCGACAGAAGCTATTGAGGTTCCTCTGGGTAGTATTGGTATTTTCGACAGGCATGACTTAGTTTTGTGTATAGTATTTTCTGTATCATCAAGTGCTTCAGTCACGATGATATTTTTACGGCAATCCTCAGGGGTAGATACAAAGTAGCTATCTTCGATAGATGTTTCAAAGAGGACTATTCGGATATATAACTGAGTAGCGAGCTCATACTCACTTAAATCTTTTAATGCTTCGTATCTGTTTAATTCAAACCAGGTGGGGATTCCGTCGAGGTGTTTCACTATTAGCTTCCATTGCGCCTGTTTTGGCTTATCTAGCCTTCCTTGGTACTCAATTGTCAAATATCTAGAGTTAATGTACGTCAGATTTAGCTAATGTACGGCCCATGTTTTCGCGTTTAAGTGATTTTTAACTGGCTTATATAGAATATTTCCCATCACGGGCTTTTAAAATAAGTCGATTGGTGGAAAATATAATGGGGGTATATATGGGGGTGCTTATGTTAAGTTAAAATATATTAAATGTTATTTTTCAAATGGTTGCGGGTTCTATTTGATAGATCTAGGCCCACCAATTACTTCCTTTTAAATCCGTTAGCGTTTCAAATCAGTGTTGAAAAAATACTGATCTATTTCGTCCACTGTTTTTTGCTTCGTAGAGGGCTATATCTGCTTTTTTGAGAATATCTTCAAAGCTCATTTCTAAGTCGGGTCTATTCTCAGCTACGCCTAAGCTGATGGTGTAATTGATCTGCGTACCATCGTAGTTTGGTAAGTTATTTTGTATTTCCTTATTCAATCGCTTAACTATTGGTTCCACTTGCACTTGTTTGGTATTACTTAGATAAATACAAAATTCTTCGCCCCCCATCCTTCCTGCTAAATCACAATCTCGGGTAACTCGTTTTAATATCAGGCCAAATGATTTTAGGACTTGATCACCTGCGGCATGACCGTATTGATCATTAATCTTTTTGAAAAAGTCCAGATCGATGATGACCACGCAGTAGGTTTCTTTAGTTCGTACGGCGAGTCGATGGAGAAGGTGACAAGATTTAAAGAGTGCGCGGCGATTATACAAACCTGTTAGGTCATCGTAGGTAGCTAGTTTGTTCATTTCGGCTTCAAGTTGGTCTAAATCAATGAGTAAACCGAGTAGGTACCATGAGACTAGGGGCGCTATAAAAAGAGGAATGACTGCGGCACGAATAATGCTTTGGAGTAGTGGGGCATCTGTATCAAAAAGAAAGGAAAAAATCAGGTTTAGTGCAACCGCCATCACAACAGAGATAGCTGTGATCAGCAACATTAATTTGATACGACCTAGTCGTCTTACCACTAAACGCATTGTACTACCTTGCAATCAGACTCTACTAGGTAGATTAGTTATACCTGTTAATCAGGTACATACGTAGATTTACTCAGGGCATAGGGGTCATTAGGCTAAGTTTAGTCGTACAAACCAATTACTTTTAGTTTCAGAGTCTAGCTAGGCAGGAGTTCGGCAGGTGAAAGCATGCCTGCTTGGATAGCGGTATGAATCAACTCAATATCGGTTTTGACCTCGAGCTTGCTTTTGATGATGTAGTAACTGTTCGCGACAGTTTTAGCGCTTATGCAAAGCGTCTCAGCTACTTCATCTTTTGTTTTTCCAGCAATCATCATTCGAAGAATTTCAAACTCTCGAGTAGATAATTTACTAAGGATGGCCGCTTCGCCTTGAAGGCTTTCCAGTGCTAAGGCACGTGAAACATCATCGCTGATAGCTAACTGACCACGCGTGATATCTTTGATTGCCTGTATTAGCAATTCAGGAGCGCTGCTCTTAGTGATGTAACCACGTGCACCGGCATCCACTGCTTTTTTGGCCATCGCGGGGTTCTGATGCATGCTAAAGATCAAAACTTGGGCTTTAGGGTCATACTGACGGATTTGTAAAAGGGTCGCTAAACCACCTTTCCCCGGTAACGACAGATCTAAAAGAACGAGGTCAGGCGAATGTTGTTGGTAGAGGGAGTAGGCCTCTTCACCAGATCCCGCTTCAGCGATAATGTGAAAATTGGGTTCGCGATTTAGAAGTGCTCTATAACCTTCGCGGACAATTGCATGGTCATCTACTAGAAGAATATTAACTGTGCTCATTGGATCCCTTTATTTCGCAGACAGGAATACTCGCTGCGATTTTTAGTCCACCTAGTGGTGATTTACTCAGCTCTAATTCACCATTAAGCGCATTAATCCGTTCTTTGATACCTAATAAACCATTCCCCGGTTTAATTAGCGGCTCAGGCTGAGTCATATTGCCATTATCTTGGATCGTTAACGTTAGATATTTATGATCTGTTGGGTAGTAAGTTAGATGTACTTCTGCGGCACTGGCAGAGGCGTGTTTTACAATATTGGTTAAACACTCTTGAATAGTTCTAAGGATATTTACGGCTATTGCCCCTGGAATACTGTTAATCTCACCTTCTAGAGTGATCGAGCAGTTTTTATCGAAGTGTTTGGTATTCCAGTCTTGTATCATCGACTTTAAGTTTTCAGAGACTCCTAGTTCATCTAAGTCTGCCGGGCGTAAACGGAATAGTAAGTCCTTCACCAGCTCCATCATCTCTTCAGATATCGTGTTTACCTGCTTAACTTTGGGCGAAAGCTCGGGACATTGGCTATCGACTTCCAGTTGCAAGAAATGTGAGATCGCTCTGAGTCCTGTTAGGTATTGCCCCATATCATCATGCAACTCTCGACAGAGATAGCGTCGTTCATTCTCTTGAATGTTGAGGAGCTTGTATGAGAGTTCTTTTCGGTCATCTATGGTTTCTTTAAGGCTGACAGCTAAGTTATTTATCGCGGTCGCGGTTTCTTGCCACTCTTTGATATGAGAGGGAGGAACTTGAGCACTTAAGTTGCCTTTCTGCATCTCATTCAATACCCGCTGGGTTTTTTTGACAGGCTTTAAAATACAGTGAAGGCATAGATAGAGCAGCAAGCTAAGAATTCCGACGACAATGATAGAAAACTCCATCAGCGTCATGATGTTATTCCAGGCATTGTGCAACAAAATTGGTTTGCTAGGAGAAACGACAATGTCACCTTCAATACCAATTTTTGAGGTGATTCTGGAACGTGTTTCCTCTGCTGAAGTGAACAGTGCTAGGTAGAAATTTTCAAACCATAAAGGCCATTCATCCTCAGTGTAATCACCTGTACAGAGACTACGTGCTACCTCGCCGGTATTAGTTTCAAAGGAAACGCAGAACCCAGTGAAGCCCGCAGAGTGCTTCCAGAGAAAAAAGTCAGGAAAGTTCTCTAACGCCATTACATCGTTTTGAACTTTTAAAACCTGAAACTCGAGTTGTTGCTTTACGATGGCTGATATCTCTTGCGCATGTTTTCGTGAGTCTGCATCAGTTTTATATAGAGCTATAAATGCAGAGATAAGTAGCGCAGCCATTCCCGAAATAGCAACAAGAGAAATTAGCAGAAAGTTAAGTTTTATTGACTTCATCAGTAAACAGAATCTTTGTCTTGGGAATCTATGCCTTGAAAGAATGTTTCATATTGTAGGTAGATAACCCGTTTGTGTATCGGGCAATAAACCCGCCTTTTGTGGTCAAGTTCACGCTGTTGATTTTTAAAAGGAAAAGTTAGTTTAGTTCTATGCTTAAGTAATCAAAGTTGATCTATTTTGATAGATTTATACAACATCATACGTTTTAGGGAATAACTTATGCGAGTGCCAAACCAGCTTTTAGGATTAATGCTTGGGAGTGTCTTATCCCAAGTCGTATTTGCCGATGATTGGGCAATCTATGGCAATGGTTTGGAGAATCAGCGCTTTAGTTCTCTTACAGAAATAAACCGAACCAATGTAGAAAAACTTCAGTTGGCTTGGAAGTTTGATAGCGGTATCAAAGCGAGCTTTCAAACGAGCCCTATAAAAGTTGGTGATCATTTATACATATCGACACCTTTTAATCATGTCGTTGCGCTGAATGCTGAGAGTGGCAAGCAGGTGTGGCGTTATGAGCATCCAAAACCGAAAAAGAAAAGTTGCTGTGGGCCAGCAAATAGAGGTGTGGCTGTAGCTAAAGGTAAGGTTTTTCAGGCAACTATAGATGGACAGCTGATCGCATTAGATCAAACCACGGGCGAACTGGTCTGGCAGAACCGAGTCGAAGATTTAGAGCTATCCGTTCAGGAAAGCGTTGATGGATTGTTACAGGGAATGAATCTTGGCGGGGACGCTAAGATTACTGGTGGCACAAGCCATAGTTTCAATATGGCCCCTCAGATTTACAAGGATATGGTAATCGTCGGTAGTACTGGGGCTGGGTATGGTTTACATCTTGATACTGAAAAAGGGCTAAGGGTTGTTGGTATTGGCGATGGCCGGACGGGATTACGTGGTTTTCTATCTGCCTTTGATATGGAGACCGGCAAGGAGTTGTGGCGTTGGTACAGTGTTGATGGTGAGCACTGGGTGGGCGATTGGCAAGAAACCACGACAAGTGGCTTAACGCTTAATCGTGATATTCCAGCGGAAAAAGCGGCTGCTCAAAGGTTTAAACATAGTTGGAAACTCGGCGGTGGGTCTATATGGACCACGCCGGCAATAGATGAAGAAACCGGTTGGCTGTTCGCCGGAACAGGCAACCCCGCGCCTAATATGGACAGTTCCACTCGACCGGGTGACAACCTGCATACTTCGAGTATTGTGGCGATTGATAGTAAAAATGGAGAGCTGAAATGGGCCTTCCAGCAAGTACCACATGACCGTTGGGGATATGATGTTTCCAGCCCTCCTGTATTATTTGATACCGTTGTGGCAGGTGAAACTGTAAAAGCAGTAGGACAAGCGGGAAAAACAGGCTGGTTCTATGTTCTTAACCGAGAAACCGGTGAGTTGCTGTTTAAATCTGATCCTTTTGTCCCTCAAATTAACTTATTTGCTGATCCAACTGAGGAGGGGGTAACCATTGCTCCGGGTATCGCTGGTGGTAGCAATTGGTCTCCAGTATCAATCAATCCAGTTAAGCAACAAGTCTATATTGCAGGTATTCATATGCCTGCAACCTATTACCGTAAACCTTTAAATCTAAATTCAGAGTTACCTTGGCAAACGTATAGCTATTTTGAGTTCGATGAGAAACAACGTTATGGAACCTTAACGGCGGTCGACTTAAAAACCGGTAAGTTGAGCTGGCAGCACAAAACGCGTTTGCCCATGCTCGGTGGAACTTTGGCAACAGCCGGTGATTTAGTTTTCAGTGGCGAGGGTGATGGTGAATTTTTTGCGGTAGATGCTACGACTGGCGAAAGGCTTTGGAGCTATAAACAGTCCTATGGTGTTAATGCGCCGCCGGTCAGTTATAGCCACAATGGTCGTCAGTACATTGCTGTTGCCGCAGGCGGAAATAAAATCGCAGGCTACCCCACAGGGGATAGTTTGTTGGTATTTAGTTTGCCTCGAGCAGCTAAATAAATTACTAGTATTAGAGATCGCTCATAATTGAATGTGTAAGGAAGCTTAGTATGTACAATCCTGTGCAATATAAAGTTCTGCTCTACTGGGCTTTATTATTTGGCGTGATTCTTTTTGGCTTCTATGTCGGTTGGGATCAAGGAGTGCTGTTGGAGATCATTCAGCAAGATCAAACCCGCGTTTGCATATTCATCTTAGTGTTATTAGTAGGCATGAGCTGCCATTGTGCTTATCGCAGCTGTTATCTCTCCCAACAGTTTTCGATGTTGGATTATTACTATATCCGCCGCCAAGAGACGGGCTTAACCCCTGAGGAAAAAGCTTTTCCTGACGGCCTCTCCCTTTCACAAGATTACCTGTTCAATGTGTCTGATAAAGAGTTACATGATCAAAACGCAGATAAAGGGCTTTTAGCAGAGCTGCTTGTGGAAGGGGCTCGAGGCTCTCATCAAGTCGGCTGGTTTGTTGTGGGTGTCATGGTCAAGTTGGGGCTCTTAGGTACGGTGATAGGCTTTATCATCATGCTGAGTTCTGTTTCTGGGTTGGAAAATCTGACGATTGATGATGTTAAAACCTTAATGCAACAGATGACTCATGGTATGGGCATCGCCATGAGTACTACCTTGATTGGTTTAACCTGCAGCATGCTATTAAGTGTTCAATATCTACTGCTTGACCGTATGGCTGATCGTTTTGTGGCTTTAAGTATCACCTTAGGTCAGCAGAAAAATGGTGCTGCTGAAAGCGAGCCTGCGTCATGAAACTCTTTGGGCAGCGATCTAACTTTGAAATAGATCCGTTTACCGATCTGCTTTTCAACGCATTGCTGACTTTTACCTTTTTGTTTTTGGTTGCACTGTTACTGCTCAATCCGCCGGCAAAGTCGGGGATTATTGATCCCAAAGCTGAGTTTATTATTACGGTGAGTTGGCCGGATGGAAGCCCTAACGATATTGACGTTTGGGCCTTAGGTCCCAAAGGTGAAAAGGTTTACTACAAGCGGACACAACAAGGTCTGATGCATTTGGATCGAGATGATCGCGGCAACGCCAATGATACTCAGGTGATTGATGGAAAAACGATTACGAATCCAATCAATCAGGAGGTGCTGACGATACGAGGTCGGCCTCCAGGTGAGTATGTGATCAACCTACATTACTTCAAAAGTGAGAATGACGAGCCTGTGCCAGTGACCGTCTATCTGGCAGAGGTGAATCCAGTTTTGAAGGTTATCAGTTACACCACCGAAACCTTGGCAGCTGAAAATGATGAGCTGACAGCCTTGCGTTTTACCCTGAATACCCAAGGTAAAGTAACCAATATTAACAAACTGCAGAAAAGCATTATTAAGGCGAATCAGAAATGAATGAAGAACTCCTAGTGCTGACATTGGCTTATGTGTTTTTAACGGCACTGTTATTGTTGGCGGTCATCAGTGGGCGATTAAAGTGGCCAGTTAAAGCGGGCCTAGTTGTCATTGCATTGTTTTTCTACGGTTGTAGCTACTTGGGGTGGAAGCAAAGTCAGGGCTGGCCGAGTCCTACAGCTTTACCTGATAAGTTCCTGTTTCACTATGCGGTAATTGAAGAGCCGGATAAGCAAGCGAATAAAGAGGGTGATATCTACATTTGGCTTACCGATCTGAAAAATGATGAGTTGGACGAAAAGCCCAGAGCATTCCGGATCGATTATGACCACGCGACCCATGGTGCTGTTGAAGAAGCGTTAAAGAAAACTAAAAGTGGACAGCCTCAGTTAGGGCAGCCTTCAAAACGTTTTACTAAACCTTCAGATGCAAAACGTAAGGACGCTTTGGGGCAAAAGTCTCCGCTGATCAATTTTACTCAAGTCCCTGATCCCGCTCTACCGGAGAAATAAACTGTGATTATGCGAATTACTTTTTTTCTGGCGAGCTTTATATTAGCGGGTTGTAGCGCTGATATACCCGACACAGATTATTTCCCTTTGCAGAAAGGTGTTGTGTGGGAATATCAGGTGAATGAGCTATTTGGTAATCGAGAGAGCCAGCGTGAGTTTTCAATCGAAAATCTCGGAGAAACCCAATTTAAAGAGGGAGAGGTTTTTGCTGAAGATACAATCAGTGTGCGTCATACCAGTGACGGCACCGATTACTATATTCTCAAAGATGATTCAGGGGTTTATCGAGCTGCACGTCGTACATTGATTGAATACCAACCAAGGTTTGAAAAGTCACTTGTTAGGATCTTACCCAATAATAAAGATCTTGAAGTAGGGCGTAGTTGGACGGTACCTACCAAGCCTTATGCCTTGCATGCGACTGCTTCTTTCGCAGTACCCGATCCGCGTAAACGGGATATTAACTTACAGTTTGAGATTAAATCGGTTACAGATACCGTTGAAGTTCCTGCAGGAACCTTTGAGCGTTGTATCAGGGTTGAAGGGACTACAGTCTTAACACTCTATGTTGACCCTAAACTCGGGTATCAAGATATCCCTATTACTCAGACTGAATGGTATGCACCAGGCGTTGGTTTAGTGAAACTTGTACGAGAAGAGCCATTAAGTATGGAGTTATTTAAGGGTGGGGTAATCAGTTACGAATTATCTCGTTTTGATCCATAAAACGACCATCTACTTTGTCAGCCAGCTTGAAAAGGTCTAGACATTTCACTGCGCTGCCTTTCGCGTATCTGGTCATTTTATAGCCCACTGAGTAAGTATGAGACTTATTTGTAGGTTCCTGAATATGTTATGGTGGATAACATATTGAAACAGAAGGAAGTAAACCGTGGATATGGATCTAACTTCACTACAGACTCGAGTTATTGGTTGTTTGTTGGAAAAAGAGATAACGACACCCGATCAATATCCTCTGTCACTTAATGGCCTAACAACCGCTTGTAATCAGAAAAGTAATCGAGAGCCTGTTCTGTCACTTGATGAGAGCGAGGTTCAGAACATACTGGATGAGCTTAAAGAGAAACGCTTAGTGCGTGATGAGAGCGGCTTTGGCAGCCGTGTATCTAAGTTTAAGCACCGGTTTTGCAACACCGAGTTCAGCGACCTTCAATTTACCGCACAGCAACTTGCTGTTATTTGTGTGCTATTCCTTCGTGGCCCGCAAACACCAGGTGAATTAAGAACTAGAACAAATCGCCTATGCGAATTTAAGGACGTATCTGAAGTAGAAGCTACGTTGACTAGTTTAGCGGATCACCCTATGGGGTCTTTGGTTCAGCGCTTAGCGCGTGAACCGGGTAAGCGGGAATCACGTTACGTCCATCTGTTCAGCGGTACGGTTGAAGATGCTGATGTTGAAATGGCCGCAACGGATACTGACGATCACAATCTTACTTTGCAGCAAAGAATTGCAAGGCTAGAGCAAGAGGTCGCAGATCTTAAACAAGAGATTATGACGTTAAAAAACTCATAGAAATTGATTTAATCTAAGCCGCCAGTGCATTCCCCTTCAGGCTATCTTTATGATTTTAGGTATGTTTATTTTGTTTGCTTTCCTCATATTGGGGGAAGCAATCAGCTATCTGCTGAAGTTACCTGTTCATGGTGCTGCAATAGGTATGTTACTCATCACCCTATGGTTAATGATCAGAGGCTCCGTAAGTGATGAACTTGCAACCGCAAGTCAGCAACTGATCTCCGCTCTGGTTCTTTTTGTCGTTCCTGGTGTTGTTGGTGTGTTCTTTTTAGGAGAGCAATTTAAAGGTGAATGGTTAAATCTTGGTTTGGCGTTAGGTGTGGGGACCTTACTGAGTGTTTTGACATCTTTGCTATTAGTGAAATTTGGTCGATTGGAGCAAAGCCAAGATGACTGAAAATTCACTATCAAGCCTGATACCTCACTTCCTTGAAACGCCTTTATTTGCAATCGGACTTACGTTGTTTTCCTTTGTTTTAGGCGGATACTTCTTCAATAAAATGGGAAAGCCCGTTTGGTGTCCGGCAATGTTATTAGCGGCTTCATTCTTGGCGCTGTTTCTATTTGGATTATCGATTAGTTACGAAGAGTACTACTCAGGGGCAAAGTGGTTATCTGTACTTATTGCACCAACCACGGTCGCTTTAGGTGTTCCTTTGTATCAGCAGAGCCATCATATCCGAGCTGCATGGCGACAAATTCTGTTAACGGTACCTATATCCGCAAGCTTAGCTGTGGTTTACGCTGTTTTAATTGCTTTCTGCTTAGGTTCTAGTGATCAGGTGCTGGCTTCAATTGCACCAAAATCAGTTACGGCGCCAATAGCCATAGGCTTAACGGAACAGTTGGGCGGTTCTGTATCATTAATGATGGGTGGGTTATTAGCGACAGGCGTGTTTGCTGTGTTTTTCGTTGATCTATTAGCTTCAAGATTAAACGTCACCGATGAGCGTTTAGTTGGCTTGGTGTTAGGCATCAACGGTCATGCTGTAGGCACTATTAGGGCTTTTGAGATCAGCCCTGTTGCCGGAGCATTCTCATCATTAGGTATGGGATTAACCGGTATTTTTACCGCCATCTTTTTGCCTTTTGTCTGGCCCTACTAATTTAAGATAACGAAACTTTCTTAAACCGGCACTCGCCGGTTTTTTTATGTCATAGGTAGTTTTGGACGATTTTCTATTAGGTGTTAAATGTATAACCTTATGATTTTATTGTAAAAAGTTTAACTATAATCAAAAGGATCTATTTCCTTAACAAATCTGCCGGTTTTTTAAGTTTGATTTAAGAAAGCTTGTTTATACTGCCAATAAAACTAGCGTAGATTTTGATCGGACCGACTGAATGTTGATACGAATTATTTTATTACTGTCCGTGCTTGTAGCACCTTTAGCACAAGCTCAAGAGCTAAGTGCGGATGAAGTATTAAAGCTAGTGAAAGATGGAAAAGTAATGCCTCTTGAAGAGATCTTATCGCTCCATCCAGAGATTAGTGACGCAAGATTATTGGATCTATCCCTCAGCCGCGAAGGTGAGGACAGTTATGTGTATTCGGTGGAAGTTATCAATAAAAGTAACTCTGTAGTGGAGTTTGAGATTGATGCAGTAACCGGTTTGTTCCTCCAAGAGCAGTTTGAAGAGTAGGGCTATGAAGATTTTATTAGTTGAAGATGAAATCGCACAAGTTGAAGCCTTAAAGCCGGTTTTAAAACGAAGTGGTTATGCGGTTGAAGAATCCTATGACGGTGAAGATGCGTTGTTTCGAATTAAAGAGGAATCATTCGATGCGATTGTTTTGGATCTGGGTTTGCCCAAGTGTTCGGGCTTAGAGGTTCTTCAACAGATGCGTGCTATGGGTGATATGACACCGGTGTTAGTGTTAACCGCTCGAGATAGCTGGCAGGAGCGCGTTGATGGCCTTAAAGCAGGTGCAGATGATTATTTGGGTAAGCCGTATCACGCTGAAGAATTGTTAGCGCGTTTAGAGGCGTTGATTCGACGCTATTTCGGCAGAGCATCTCAAGTTATTTCGGTGTGTGGTTTGTCTTTGGATCCAGATACGCAGCAAGTGCAGGATAAGGATGGAAATTCGATTCAGCTTACGGGGATAGAGTTTCGGCTACTTAGATATCTGATGTTGAATCCTGGAAAGGTATTTTCAAAAGCTCACCTTAGCGAGCATGTCTACGAAGAAGAGCAGATGCGAGACAGTAACGTTATCGAAGTTTATGTAAATAGACTCAGACAGCGTTTTGGCAAAGGGATTATCGAGACCCTTCGTGGTCAAGGTTACAGGTTAAAGGGCTAGGCCATGACTCGAGTGATCTCATTAGAGCAGCGTATCCGAAACCGATTATTACTGGTGGTCTTGCCCCTATTAATGGTCTTGGTATTTATCATCGATCGTAGTGTTCACATTCTTGTAGATGATTTGGTAGTTAGTCGTCTTAAGCAGGATGCGGAAAGCTTGATTACCTCAATAGATAAAAAAAACGCTGCTTGGCAGGTCGATGAGAAATATTTACCGACGGTTTATCAGCGTGTGCGCTCAGGGCATTACTTTATTTTAAGCTGGAACAAAGAGCAGATTCGTTCTCGATCTTTGTGGGATACCGTAATTGATGTTTCGGAATTTTCTTCCGGTGATACAGAAGAATATCAATATTTCGAGAATGCGGGTGAAAGGTGGTTGGTCTATCAAGAAACGTTCACCAAAAAAGGGCAAACCTTCAGTTTGTGGGTGGCTGAAGATATCACCTTGATTGAACAGAAACAGAGGTTCTATGAGTGGATCTTGGTAGCTGTAGCCGGTTTATCTATTTTTGGCTTTGTTCTATGGCAGCGCTATGTCATTCGGACGGGTTTTAATCGCCTAGCTCCCGTTCAGGAGGCGATTGAAAACAATAAAAATACCGGTGAATTGAGCTTCCCTAAAGATGTCCCGCAAGAGATATCAGGGTTGGTTGAGTCTATTCGAAAATTGGTGTCAGGCTCAGAAGAACAGTTGTCTCGTTCACGTATGGCGTTGGGTAATTTAGCGCACGAACTTAAGAAGCCTCTACAAGAATTAAAGATACATGCATCAATGTTGACTGATACTGCGCAGCGAAAAGCCATAGAAAAGAGCATTGAGCAATTGCATCGCCGAATTGATTCTGAATTGAGACGTGCACGGATCTCTGGTGCGCCAATGCCGGGCTATCTGTTTTCGTTTGCAGAAGAACTACTTCACTTAGAAGTCCTGCTGAACCAGATTCATGATAGGAAGCTGGCTTTATCCGTAAACAGTGAGCATGACAAGCTGCCTTTTGATAGAGATGACATGTTGGAACTGTTAGGAAATCTACTCGATAACGCATGGAAGTATTCGCAATCAGAAGTACGAATTACAGTAGAGACGGATGGTAATTATTGGTTCTTTTATATAGACGATGATGGTGAAGGTATTAGTGAAAGTAAGATCGAACAGGCAAATAAGCGTGGAGTTAGGGTTGATGAAAACGAACATTTGCCTGGTCACGGTCTAGGGTTGTCAATCTGTGAATCGATCGCACGAGTTTACGGTGGAAGTCTAACTCTATCAGCCAGTGAGTTAGGTGGTTTACGAGTAAAAGTTGAGCTAGTTAAGAAGCTTTGATTAGGGGTTAAGGGTGATGAAACGAGCATTGATGGCAATGTTTTTTGTAGGGTACGCCGGAACCATCGCTGCCAGTAATGATATTGGCACAGTGGCTATCTACAGTGATGGAAAAGTAGAGAAGCTTATAGAAAAAGGCACTGGTTGGGAGGTTTGGGAAGACCAGAGAAAGCGCTTATATAAACGATCAATTCATCCTGTTGTACCTGTTTTGAGTTATCAAAAGTATCCGGATCGCACTCAAGGCTATTCGCACACATTGAAGTTCGGATCGCCTGAAACTTTGATCCCGTTTGGAAAAGATGATGCAGCTGAGTTTGAAATGAATCGTCAAAGCTCTAAATCAGGCAACTCCATTCGTCATTGGCGTTGTACTTATCAAGGTGAAGGTCGCTTCAAGCTGAAAAAGAAAAAGTACAAAACCAACAAGTATAACTGTGCACGCTCGGTTTTTTGGAAAGAGGTGATCGCCAAGGTCAGGGAAACTCATGACATTGAATACGCTCCTGAATTAGGTCTGGTTGTCGAGCGTAAAGTGAGAGGCCGTTCTGGAAAACCGAAGCGAGTGGAATTGGAAGCCCTGTTAACACCAGAAAGAGCGACAGCAAAGAGAATATCCCGAATTGTTTACAAATTACGTAAACAAAAGTGAGGTGAAAAATGATTGATCTGAATCGTGTCAAAAGAAGCTATATCACGCGTAACGTTAACTTTGATGATGTTACTGACGTTGCGGAACTGTTGCCAGAGACAGGAGATCTTTTATTAGCGAGAGTAGATCGTATTCGTCAGCACACTCGGATTGAAAACCCGTATGGACGCCGCGAACACCTTTTTGTGGATGATCTGATTATTGTCGCTGCGGGTGATCGATATGCCACGGATCAGTTTTACGCCAAGTCCCCGGCGCAGTTAGGCAAAACCCAACTCGTTGCTGCCGGTGGTATTGCAGGGGATGTGATCAGTAAAAGCGCTCAGGTGAAGGCCGCGACTGAAATTACAGTTTTAGGGGTGTTAGTTAATAGCCAAGGGCAGAAAATTAACTTAGAGAGCTACAGTACGCTTAAAGATGCTTATCTGCATCCATCGGCTAATGAAATGCCTGTTTTGTTGGTGGTCGGCAGTGATATGAACAGTGGTAAGACCTCAATGGCATCTTCGTTAATTAACGGCTTTAGCAAAGCCGGTTTTAAGGCCGCAGCTGCCAAGTTAACAGGTACAGGGTCAGGACCCGATTACTGGAAGATGGTTGATGCTGGCGCTTTTCAAGTGAAAGATTTCCTTGATGCGGGTTACCCGACCACAGTTAATCTGAGTGAAACAAAATTAGTTCGGTTACTTCAAAGATTAAAAATGGATGCGGTTCAAGCTGATGCGGATCTATTGGTTGTTGAATTAGCAGATGGGGTTTTACAGCCACAAAACAAAGCACTCATAGCGAATGGCCGTTTGCTTAAGGAAGTAAGTGCATCGATGATCGCTGCAGATAGCTCAACCGCCGCAGCATTTTGCGCTGAAAAAATGATTGAAGCTGGATTCCCTATTTATGGCTTAGGTGGTTTATTCACACGTGCAGAATTATGTGCGGATGAAGTACAAGATAGCCTTGGTTTACCTATTTATAGCTTGGATGCTTTGCGCAAAGTGAGCACAGCGAAGGCATTGATGGCTAGTTTGGAGAGGGATCATAGTTATGTTACCTCCTATGCTATCTAAACAACGTTGGAAGGGAATCGGTGGTTTGATCCTAATTGGATTGATACAGACTGCCTGTTTCCTAGGCTTAATGACCTTAGCCAAGGATCAGTTGGGCCACGAGCAGTTTTCATTTGATCTGGGTATAACATCAATTGTGTTAACTGCAATTTTTGGATTAGCGGCGGCCAGATATTGTGAACGTTATTTCGCTGAACGTATGGCCCAAGCTTATATCTGTGAGTTACGAAATACAGTTTATAAACACACTTTGGCGCTCCCCGTGAGTGATGAGACTCTTAACCGAGGTGGTACTTTATTGCGGTTGACTGGGGATATGACGCCCATTCGCAATTGGATGGTGCAAGGTATTGCTCCACTGCTTGTATTGGGAGTTTGGCTATTAGCTGGATTTGTTGCACTCAGTCAGATCCATTGGACTTTGTTAGTAACGGCTTTTATACCGCTGGCTTTTGCTGTCTTAGGGAATTTTTATTTAGGTAAGGGCTTATATTATTCGACGGTGAGTGTAAGGCGTGAAAGAGGGCGTTTAATAAATGCGACTAATGAGCGATTAGCCCTCTTTAAATTAATCAGGTTATTCAATCAATCTGGAAAAGAGCAGCGAAAGTTTTCTCGTAGTGCTGATCGATTAAAAACACGTCAGATGCGTAAAGCTCATGCGTCTTCTCTAATCAGAGGCTTTAACGAAGCAGTTCTACTTATATCTGTGCTCGTTATCGTGATGCAGGGGTTAAACCTTAGTCATGCAGGGCTTATTGCAGAAACTTATATTCCTGTGTTGCTCGTAGCGTCTTTGTATTTGGTTAATCAGCTTAGAAGGCTTAGCCGCTTGTATGAGCTGTGGACCTTAAAAAAGGTATCCGAAGATAAGTTAGGTGCGTTTTTGCAGCGGGATATCGTAGGTCAGCAGAGCAAACGTCGATTGCCTAAAAAGGCCTTTAGAGTTGAGTCAAAAGGTATGGCTGTTAAGCGGCGTTTAAGCCCAATCTCTTTCGTAATCAATGAACAAGATCGCTTGTTGCTAAGAGGCGATCAAGGAGCAGGCAAGAGCTCATTCATGGAGGCTTTAGCAGGACTTGCTCCTATTACGAATGGGAAACTCAGATTTTGCGGCCGAAGGAGTTCATCGATTCATCCATCAATTTGGGCTCAAACGGTCTCACTTGTAAGTCCAGAGCTTCCTCTACTGAAAGGAACGCTAAGTAGTAATCTTTTCTATGGTGCAAGGAAAAGGTCAGAAGAGTTTACAGAGCAGGTTCTTGCAACAACCGGTTTGCAGGCATATTGCTCTGATGAAGGAAACGAATTAAAAATCGGTGAGAGGGGGGCAGATCTGCCCAGCAATTTAAGGTTTAGGGTTCAGCTCGCAAGAGCTTTGCTAAGGCGCCCAAAACTATTGCTTATCGATTCTGATGTTGCGTTAAAAAGCCCTGATATTAGAAACATGCTGGTGGATGTGTTCAATCGCTTTGATGGAGCTATTGTTATTGCCGAGGAGCTGGAGGAGTTAATAGCTCTGACTAATGGTGAGATTAAAGTTTCAGCAAGTGACGATGCTAAACCTAGCAATGTTGTTGAATTTCCAAGAGGGATGAATCATGAGCTTGCTTGAAATACCTGTTCCAGGCGCTGCTGTTCGTTGTATTTACCCGTCAGTTAAATCATTGCCTGCGAGGTTATATCGTCCAAAACAGCTGAAGGATGATACTCAGGTCATTGTTGCGGTGCATGGAATTTCCCGGCAGTACGATGATCAGTTGGAAGCTTTTAGAACCCTTGCTGATAAATTTGGCTGTTGGTTAGTGGTGCCTGAATTTGAGAAAGGAGTTTTTCCACAATATCAGAAGTTATCTAAAGGCCCTTATATGCCTCGAGCTGATATTGCGTTGAATACGCTTCTGATCGCATTTAGAAAGCATGTGGGGTTGCCGGAATTTAAAATTAAATTGTGTGGATATTCGGGTGGCGCACAGTTTGCGCACCGATATGCACTTTTCCACCCAAACAAAATAGCCTCGCTGGTGATATGTAGTGCAGGTTGGTACACCATCCCTAATCATGAGGATACCTACCCTTATGGGTTAAGAGACATACCCAAATGGATGGGGAAAGCGCAATTAGACCGAATGCTAGCACTGCCTTTAATGGTGGCCGTAGGGGAGCAGGATACGGTGCGTGATAAAAGTTTAAGGACTGGGGCGCGTGTAGATAAAGCACAAGGAATGAATCGGCTTGAGCGTGCTCACACTTGGTTTAAAGAATTGGCTGAATTGAAAGGCCAATTATTAGATGTAAGTAACCCACGACTTTGTGTCTTACCCGAGCAGGGACATGACTTTGCGGGTAGTTTTTTTGCTAGTGGATTAAAGACTTGTATTGACCGGTTTTGGTCGGAATGTAATCGGAGATAAAGATGACAACTTTGAAAACAATACTTGGGGTGAGTGCAATAGTTATGCTGGTGGGTTGTCAGGTTAAGCCTAGCGATGGTCCTTTAACTCGCTTGAGTGGATCAGAAATAAAGGCATTGTTTGTAGGAAAGACTGTTGAATCCTTCAATGTTATATCTGGTAGTAGCAGTTTCACGTACTACGCTGCAAATGGGCAGATTAAGCAAGAGCGATACTGGGAAGAAAGAAAGGGCATCTGGAAAGTAAATAACAAAGATGAAATCTGTTTAAGCATGGAAGGTAAAGAGTTTCGTTGCCGAGGCATCTATCGAGAAGGTGATAAGATCTATAAATATAGATTGAGCGATGCAGGGCAGTTAGAGAAGGTTATTCGGTATAGACAGTTTATCGATGGAAATACGCTGTAATAAAAAAATCCCCGGCTTGCCGGGGATTTTTTTATGCTTAGCCTCGCTTCTGAAGCGCTTCAATACGCTTATCAAGCGGAGGGTGGCTAGACATCAATTCCATCAGGCCAGACTTCATATGGCTGCTAATACCAAAGGCAGTTAGCTGGCCAGGCATCTGATCGGGCATTTCATATTCAGCTTTCAAACGTTGCAGTGCACCGATCATCGCATGGTTGCTAGATAGGTCTGCTCCTGCTTCATCGGCTCTGAACTCGCGGTAACGAGAGAACCAAGAAACAACAAACGAAGCCAAAATTCCAAAAATGATCTCGAAGACAATTACAGTAATGAAGTAACCAATACCAGTACCTGGCTGGCTTTCTTCATCGTTACTTTTAAGGATGCTATCTACTGCGTAGCCTGCAATGCGAGCAAAGAACATTACAAAAGTATTTATAACGCCTTGAACTAAGCTCATTGTAACCATATCACCGTTAGCTACATGGCCAATCTCATGGGCCATTACAGCCTTTACTTCCTCTTTTTGGAAGCGCTGTAACAGACCTAAGCTAACAGCAACTAATGCGTCATTCTTGTTCCAACCTGTTGCAAATGCATTTGCTTGTTGAGCAGGAAAAATACCGACTTCCGGCATTTTAATACCCGCTTTTTCTGAAAGCTCAGCAACAGTATCTAAAAGCCATTGTTCATCAGAGTTACGTGCTTGAGTAATGATCTCTGTACCTGTAGTCATTTTCGCCATTTTCTTAGATAGGAATAGCGAGATGAATGAACCTGCAAAACCGAAGACTGCACAGAAGATCAGCAAACTGGTCATATTAAGGCCAGCACCGGAAACATAGTGGTCAACACCCAGTAGATTAAGGGTAATGCTGGCAACGATTAGCACAGCGATGTTAGTTAATAGAAATAAGCCGATTCGCATCATAAGTGAAAGATTTCCTATTGTTTAAGCTCATTGCTTAGATAGGGGTGAATGATAAAAGTTTCAAGTCTATTTGTCCTGTTATTGCTGGTGTCCATTTACGCCCGAGCCTATAATTTAGCCCCTTTTTATGACCCTTTGGATACAGGATTTCAGATGCAGCAAGTCTTAACAGTCGTAAAGCAGCAAATACCATTAGCGATGGGTGAATCGCGCCGGATTTTTCATGGACGTGGGCACTGTTTTCCGGGGTTTGAGCATCTGGTAATTGACTGGTTTCCTCCTTATGCCGTAGCTCGGTTGTACAAAGAAGTTGAACCTGAGTGGGTTGCTGAATTAAGCGACACCCTAAAGAGTGTAGATGAAATCGAAGGTTTGGTGATTCAGCAGCGTTCTCGGGGTAAAGAAGCACAGCAAAATGTTGCTTGGGGCTCAGTGCCTGAGCAGATGAATACGATGGAACTTGGCCTGTTTTATCAGGTCAAACCTCAACGCAACCAAAATAGCGGTTTATTTTTGGATATGCGTGAAGGGCGTAGATGGGTGATGCACAATGCGGGCGGTAAGCGCGTGCTAAACTTATTTTCATATACCTGCGCTTTTTCGGTTGCAGCCCTTGCTGGTGGTGCCGAGCAGGTGGTGAATGTAGATATGTCCCGAGGCGCGATTAATACGGGGCGGGAAAATCACCTTTTAAATGGTTTAGAAGGAGACCGGGTTAAATTTTTGGCGTACGATCTATTTAGGTCTTGGAAGCGCGTGAGGCAATACGGTCCTTACGATTTGATTGTAATCGACCCGCCAAGTTTCCAGCCAGGAAGTTTTGTTGCTGAAAAAGATTATCGTAAAGTTATTCGTCGATTGAACGAATTAACTAAAGAAGGTGGCCAAGTTCTGGCCTGTCATAACGACCCGAAAAACGGCACTGAGTTTTTAAAGAATTTGATGTTGGAAGAGTGCCCTGATTTTAAGTTTGTTGAACGTTTAAATAATCCGGAAGATTTTCCGGAAGCTGAACCCGAAAAAAGCCTTAAAGTGTTGTTATACGTAAGGGAGAAGTGAGTGGAGTTAATTTGTATTGATTTGGAAGCAAGCGGGTTAGGTGCTGAGTCCTATCCTATCGAAATCGCTTGGATCAATGATGAGACGGGCGAGCAAGATAACTTTCTGATTAATCCAGATTCTGCTGCAGGTTGGCGATATTGGGATGAGCATGCTGAAGAGGTACACGGGATTGATCGTGATGAGGCCGTCAGCAAAGGGCTTGATATCAAACAAGCCTGTTCTCGCTTAAATGAAAAGCTTAAAGGTAAAACGCTGATTAGCGATGCATTTGAGTTTGATCTGTTTTGGTTAACGCGCTTATTTGAAGCGACCGGTATCCAGCCAAGCTTCCGGATGGCGGGGTTAGATCGAATTTTAAGTAAAGAACAGCTTATTCAGTTTGGCTTCTTAGCGAAAGCGCAATTTCGACGTCATCGAGCATTGCAAGATGTAAGAGATATTATCTCTTGTATCAAAGCCGTTACCGCAACCGGAACCGAAGCGGTTTAGCAGTAATAGAATTAAAAAAGGCAGCTTAGGCTGCCTTTTTTAATGGCTAAAGCTGAAGTTAGTCAGCTAGCCCATCCAAACCTGAATCAAGGTTGAGCGCTTCCTCTAGATCACCAAATGTATCAGCAGATACACCTGCTAGCGTAGCTACATCTTGAGGGAAGTTACCCTGCAGTGATTCTAGATTGTCTTTGTTGCGGATCGCTGAATTCACAACGCAAGCTAGATTTACCACAGCAGCCAGTGATGATGGCTCTTCAAAAGAGGTAGGCTGTTTGTGTTGACGAACAGCAATGCCTAAGTCTGCTGGGAAACTCCACATATCTAATAGAGCTTGGCCTGCTTCAGGTGAACTAAAGCCAAGACGCTCCATCTCTGCATCGCTTCGGCTGCAGTTGGATTCATCGATAAGTGTTTGGATCGCTTGTGCACGCATTGGCTGGGAAAGATGTAGCAATAAGCGCCCAATGTTGTGAATCAAACCAGCAGTAAAGGCGATATCAGGATCAACTTCGGTATCGCGTTCGGCAAACCATTTAGATAGTGCTGCCACTCGGAATGATTCACTCCAGAATTTTTTAAGGTCTAAGCCTTCGACTTCTTTAACGGAGCCCGCGATACCTGATGCGATTACCAGCGTTTTTAGGCGGACCATGCCCAGCATTACAACAGCTTCATCGATTGAAGATACTTTACGGCTCAAGCCGAAATGAGCGGAGTTTACTAAGCGTAGAATTTTAAGAGAGAGGGTTTGGTCTTGTGCTACTTTTTCAGCAATTTCGCCATAGTCTGCAGCAGGATTATTTAGTTGTTGAATAAGCTGTCTTACGACTTCAGGAACATTGGGCAGTTTGTCTGTTTGCTCAAGTAGTTCGCGAATCTCCATATGCACTCCTTAGAGATCAGATTCTTGTTATTGAGCTTTCTGCGCACCAATACCCGTATCAACAAAAAGCTCTAAATAGATAATTAGAGTTCTATGATGTTTTTTGCAAGAAGTTTTTGATTATTAGGCAAAAAAAAGCGGCTGGTGGCCGCTTTTTAATCAACTAATCTTCGTTTAGGACAAGCCCTTCGATCTGAGATCGGATGCCTTCATATTGTCCCATCTCTTCTGGCATAAAATAGAGTTTGTAGTAACAACGGTCGACCAAACGGCCTTTTTTGTCGTTAACGGTCTCTTTGTAAGAACCATATAGGTAGTTCATTTGCACGTGAATAACACGGGTATGAGGAGGTATGGTGACCTCATGATGTTCGAGGTCGTAACGGATTTTAGACTCTTTGATTGTATAGAAAGAGACTTCTGCGACGTGATTTAAGTTGATCAGAAAGTTTGATGTAACAGGAACAAGGTGGCGCTGCTCTAAGCCATTGTGTTCCATATAGATACCGCAGTTTTTTCTTACCTTTATAAACATTGATTATCCTATTTACTCTAAAGGCGAATACACAATATAGAGCTTAGTCTAGGATGGTCTTATTACAATGGGATTACAAAAAAAACGGCCATCGAAGATGGCCGTTCTGTTTATTGCTCGTAGGTTTTGAGGAAGGTGCCTATCCTTTCGATAGCGTCCTGAAGCTCATCCTTACGAGGTAAGAATACCAGCCGGAAATGTTGAGTATCCGGCATGTTAAAGCCGCTGCCTTGAACGATAAGGACTTTCTGTTGAAGTAGTAGATCCAAAGCCATCTTCTCGTCATTCTTGATCGGATAAACTTCTGGATCTAATTTCGCGAACAGATACAACGCGCCTTCTGGTTTTGTACAGCTTACGCCTGGGATCTCGTTAAGCATCTTCCAAGCTAGATTGCGCTGCTCGTAAAGTCGGCCGCCCGATACAATCAATTCATTGACGCTCTGGTATCCACCTAGAGCCGTTTGAATGGCGTGTTGGGTTGGTACGTTTGAGCAAAGGCGCATGCTAGAAAGCATCTCTAGACCTTCGATGTAATCGCGGGCATTGTGCTTAGGTCCGCTAACAATCATCCAGCCAGAGCGGAAACCTGCTGCTCGATAAGATTTCGATAGGCCATTGAAGGAGATGCACAGAACGTCATCAGCAAGTGATGCTAGTGGAGTATGTACCGCTTCATCGTATAAGATCTTGTCATAAATTTCGTCTGCGAAGATGATTAGATTATGCTCGCGGGCAAGTTCTATGATCTGTTCAAGCACGGCCTTTGGATATACAGCACCCGTTGGGTTGTTCGGGTTGATAACCACGATACCTTTTGTGCGATCAGTAATTTTACTGCGCATATCTTCAATATCAGGTGCCCAATCTTTCTCTTCATCACAACGGTAATGGATTGGGTTACCGCCGCTCAGACTTACTGCAGCTGTCCAAAGAGGGTAGTCAGGCGCAGGAATCAGCATCTCATCGGTATCGTTTAGCAGACCTTGCATTGCCATAACGATAAGTTCTGAAACGCCATTGCCAATGTAGATATCTTCAATGCCTACATTCTTAATTCCGTTTTTCTGACACTCTTGCATCACCGCTTTACGGGCGGAAAACAAGCCTTTTGAATCACAGTAGCCTTGGGAGGCGGGTAGATTCAAAATAACGTCCTGTACGATCTCTTCAGGCGCGTCGAAACCCCATGGGGCGGGATTGCCAATGTTTAATTTAAGGATTCGTTGTCCTTCCTCTTCAAGACGTTTAGCTTCCTGAAGTACTGGACCGCGAATGTCGTAACACACATTGATCAGCTTGTTTGATTTACGGATTACTGGCATTTTATTGTCCTGCAAACCTAGCCGGGAATCTCTGCGGCTAGATGTTGTCCTATGCATAGAGACCTAGGTTGTATGGTATAAGCCTCAGAAAAAAAGAGACTAATCATACGCCTTTTATTTGTTGAAACCTAGGGAAATGGCGTACTGCAGGCTTTTTTATTATCAGGGAGATTGTATGGCTGAAAAAAACCAAAAGGTCGTTCATTCAGACCAAGAGTGGCAAGATCGTTTGAGCCCAGAGCAATATCGTATCTGTCGTCAAAAAGGTACAGAGCGAGCTTTCACTGGCGAGTATTATAATAACCAACAAAGTGGGGAGTATCGTTGTATCTGTTGTGGCACTCCATTGTTTGCATCGGAGCAAAAATACGATTCTGGTAGTGGTTGGCCGAGTTTTTGGCAGCCGGTCGAAGATGGCGCTCTAGAAGAGCACAGTGATACAACTCACGGCATGGTGCGTGTAGAGATCACTTGCGCAACGTGTGATTCGCATTTGGGGCACGTATTTACGGATGGGCCGCAACCTACCGGTCTTAGATATTGCGTGAATTCTGCTTCCTTAGATTTTGTGAAAAAGTGAAACAGTAGATGAAATCCTTCCAGTGGATTTACGAGCATGTTCAAGCTCATTACCCGGATCAAGATATTGAAGCACTCTTACCTTTAGTTAAGAGTCAGTCAGAGTTAGCGCAAGTGCCTGATGATCGATTATTCAGTGACATGATGCGGAGGGTGTTTCGAGCAGGGTTGAAGCACTCTTTAGTTGATTCTAAATGGCCCGCGTTTGAACAAGCATTTTTTGGATTTGATCCAGAAAAAGTCAGTTTGATGAGTGACGAACAGTTAGAAAACCTAATGCAGAATGATCAGTTGATCAGGCATTGGGGCAAGATTAAAGCAACCCGAGTGAATGCTTTGATGGTCACAGATCTTGCTAGCAAGCATGGAAGTTTTGCGAAGATGGTCGCTGATTGGCCGGTTGAAGATATTATTGGCTTATGGGAATTGCTCAAAAAGCAAGGTCAGCAATTAGGTGGGAATTCAGGTAGCTATTTTTTAAGAATGATCGGAAAAGATACTTTTATTCTGACTGATGATGTTGTTGCTGGACTGAAAGCTCAAGGAGTTATTGAGAAAAAGCCAACGGCGAAAAGGGATTTGAAGCTCGTTCAAAATTGTTTTAACCAATGGCGAGAAGAGTCTGGTAGGCCTATGTGTCAGATAAGCCGTTTGCTCTCTCATACCGTGGGTTGGTAGAAAATAAAAAGCCTGCGTCTTAATAGATAGCAGGCTTTTTTATTGTAATTTCTAACGATTAGTTAAACTGAATGAAATCCAATAGTTGTTGATCATTCATCGCTAGGTTCATCACGCTGGAAAAAAGATCATTTACCAACCTTTCGTTTTCTTCCTCTGAAGGTACGCCCACAAAAGTTTGCTGTTTATCTGCTGTATAAGTACCGGTGTAACTCTTGTTATCTTTGCTTACCATTACCTTTAACTTGGTATCCAAGTTCACGGTCTGTTTTATTTTTGATTCAGAAGCACGGTAATTAAGTTCAATAAGACTGATGGTTAGATTAAACTCGCCGCCGTAGAAGCGAACGATTCCCATATCTTCCAATGCGTGTTCAGTCGTATGCTGTAGAAGATGAAGGCTATCTTTTAAAACAATTGATGGCGCATCTGCTTTACCTGTATAGCGGTAGCCAATGACTGAATCTGCTCTTAAGTCTTTCGGAATAATCTCTACGCGTTTCTCTTTACTCAAGACCCTGGAAACTTGGATCTGCGGGTGAAGGCCTAGCGTTTGTGAATTAAATGTCATGCAACCGGTTAAGGTGCTAGTGGCTAATATGGCTAGTAATCCGGTTACTAATAAACGTATCTGTTTCAACTTAACTTACTCCGTATCAGGAATTAGACGGGGGGTTAATGAATTAAGAAAGTCGGCTAAGTTGTCAGCCAGCTTTCTGATAGGCGGTTTGCCTGGGCGCTCTAACCAGACCTCTCCACTAAAATTATCTACACTGATAAAAAAGTCTTCATCTGGTTCCGGGCAGGCAATAAAAAAGGTCAGAGGTCTTTTTTGTTGACGTTTAGAAAGTGCGTGGCCAATTAGATTGCTGCGTAAGCGCTCCATATCTTCATCATTCCAAACTTGTATCAGGCTGAGATCGCCATCACTGCAGCTAGCTGGTAGTGGATCTGACCAATAGCGACAGTAGTAATCGATAATGTCTGGATGAATGGATTCTTCAAGAGCCTCCTCTAATCGAGTAAACATATCGCTTGGGGTCGTCTGTAGAGTTGGCCACCAAGATACCGTAACTCCATCTTTAGCTTGGGTAGCGTAGCACTCTGAAGGCCAATCTGAATTGAACCGGATGAGAGGGTGCTGCGCCTGCATGGCATTAAGCTTCTCCATAAAACTATCTAAAGCTGAAACGGTAGGGGAGGCTGGCATATAACACTCTCTATATAAATCGCTGGTCAGTGAACGATTCTAACTTAATTCAAGGATGTGGAAATAACTTTATAAGTAAGAGAATCGTATTTGTTGGGAAAAGCGAGTAGTTATTAAGTTGATATGTGTAGGATGATTTTTGAACAGTTTAATGGAACATACTGTTTTGCTTTGATTTATTCTAACTTACTGATTTTGTACAAAGAATGTGCAATCAAAAAGAATGAAATTTTTTTTGTTTAAACGTTTGACATGGGGAACAAAACCCGTAAAATTCGCACTCCGTTTGGGGCAGTAAGTAACTGTCTCGGATGAGGAATGTGGAGCGGTAGTTCAGTTGGTTAGAATACCTGCCTGTCACGCAGGGGGTCGCGGGTTCGAGTCCCGTCCGTTCCGCCACTATCTTTAAGAGCTTAGATAGTGATTATTTAGTGGGCGTGTAGCTCAGTTGGGAGAGCGTCGCCCTTACAAGGCGAATGTCGGGAGTTCGAGCCTCTCCACGCCCACCACTAAATAAAGCCCCGGTCGCGGTACGAGACAATGTGGAGCGGTAGTTCAGTTGGTTAGAATACCTGCCTGTCACGCAGGGGGTCGCGGGTTCGAGTCCCGTCCGTTCCGCCACTATCTTTAAGAGCTTAGATAGTGATTATTTAGTGGGCGTGTAGCTCAGTTGGGAGAGCGTCGCCCTTACAAGGCGAATGTCGGGAGTTCGAGCCTCTCCACGCCCACCACTAAATAAAGCCCCGGTCGCGGTACGAGACAATGTGGAGCGGTAGTTCAGTTGGTTAGAATACCTGCCTGTCACGCAGGGGGTCGCGGGTTCGAGTCCCGTCCGTTCCGCCACTATCTTTAAGAGCTTAGATAGTGATTATTTAGTGGGCGTGTAGCTCAGTTGGGAGAGCGTCGCCCTTACAAGGCGAATGTCGGGAGTTCGAGCCTCTCCACGCCCACCACTAAATAAAGCCCCGGTCGCGGTACGAGACAATGTGGAGCGGTAGTTCAGTTGGTTAGAATACCTGCCTGTCACGCAGGGGGTCGCGGGTTCGAGTCCCGTCCGTTCCGCCACTATCTTTAAGAGCTTAGATAGTGACTATTTAGTGGGCGTGTAGCTCAGTTGGGAGAGCGTCGCCCTTACAAGGCGAATGTCGGGAGTTCGAGCCTCTCCACGCCCACCACTAAATAAAGCCCCGGTCGCGGTACGAGACAATGTGGAGCGGTATTCATTTGTGGATATCTGGCTGTCACTCCAAGGAGAGTGAGGGTCGCGGGTTCGAGTCCCGTGTTATTGTGGAGCGGTAGTTCAGTTGGTTAGAATACCTGCCTGTCACGCAGGGGGTCGCGGGTTCGAGTCCCGTCCGTTCCGCCATTTATGCCTCATGGGTAACTTCTCTTTCGAAGCGCTGAAGGAGTCGTAAACCAGCCATCTGCTTAGTGGGCGTGTAGCTCAGTTGGGAGAGCGTCGCCCTTACAAGGCGAATGTCGGGAGTTCGAGCCTCTCCACGCCCACCACTAAGTACCTTCCTTATATGAGTTATATTTCCTAAATATTAAATTTATCTACCAAGACTTTTGAGTTGTTTACTTAAAGGCTGTATCTGTTACCCTTTCGGCTTGTAAGCATATGTGCTTGCAGCGTAAATAACGCTAAAAATCAGTTTCCTGGAATAAAAATAAAAGAGATGGGAATACCTCAGTGAATAATGTGGATGAAACCGTGCTTGTATCACTCTGTCCTGACCCAGTTATAGGGGTTGATGGCTCAGGGGTTGTTCAGTTGTTTAATGCAGCAGCTGAGAAGCTTTTGGGTTATTCGGCTGATGAAGTTATTGGAAAAGTTAGTATCGCATCTATCTATCCGAGCTTAGAAGAAGCGAAAGAGATTAAGCGACTTTTGCTCTCTGAGTCTTATGGCAAGCCTGGAAGTATAGAAGGTTATGAAGCGAAGCTTGCCTGTAAAGATGGAGCGGTTGTTCCGATTCGTTTATCTGCTGCGATTGTTGATCAAGATGAGGGTGGCAGTATTGGTTTCTTTCATGATTTGACCGAACGTCAAAGTTTAGAGCAGCAATTGCACAAGCTTTCTGTCACTGATGAGTTAACAGGGCTTTTTAACCAGCGGCATTTTTACACCGTGATGGCGCAAGAGTTAGATCGTGCTAAGCGTTATAAGCATCCTTTAAGCTTAATCTGTTTTGATCTGGATAATTTTAAAAAGGTAAATGATTCCCTTGGTCACCTAGAAGGTGATCGTGTCTTAAGGCTTATTGGCGATATTCTTCGAGAAACTTTGCGAGCATCGGATGTTGCTGTTCGCTATGGTGGCGATGAATTTATGGTGCTGTTACCTGAGACTGATATTGATGCGGCAGCTAAAACGGCTGAGCGCATTCGTGTAATGTTTAATTCGAAATGCTCATTTAGTGTTGATCAGGATATCGAGTCGTTGATTAAGGTTTCAGTTAGTCTTGGCGTGACCGAGACGAATGGAATGGAGAATCCAGATCAAATTGTGCAAAGAGCAGATCTGGCCATGTATGAGTCTAAGAGTTTGGGTGGGAATAGTACCTTCCTGATTAAGCAGCATATAGGTAATTTGGTTCAAACCGATAGTGCTTAAAATTGATAGCCTAGATGATGCTGTTATTGTTCTTCAGCATCATCTAGACATTCATCGTCTTCATATTCATCAATGTTTAGCAATAGCAATTCTTCAATATAATCTTCCACGTTTTTCTTCCTCTATTATTTAACTTTCTCTTAAAGTACTTCATATATATTTCAATTATGTTGCAGTGCTGATTAATTAAAATGCTACTCCAAAATCCCGTGCTACCCATTCAACTTTTAGAAACCGATGAAACTATTCAGGCGGGAGTTAGGCTACATCTGCTTCGTTTGGATCTGACTGATGAAATAGTCAGTGGTAACAAATGGTTTAAGTTGAAGTACAACCTTCAGCATGCGCTAGAAAAGAGTTACTCGTCCGTCCTAAGTTTTGGTGGGGCGTATTCTAATCATATCCATGCCTTAGCTAAGGCAGGGGCTTTGCTTGGGATAAAAACAGTTGGCGTGATTCGAGGGGAACCTGAATATGCAGATAATCCAACTCTAAAGGATGCGAAAGCATGGGGGATGGAGTTGTGCTTTGTTAATCGGCAAGAATATCGTCAGCGGCATGATTCCGAATACCTTGGGACTTTAAAGGCGCGCTTTTCTAACCCTTTGATCGTGCCGGAAGGGGGTAGTAATAAATTTGCTGTGCAGGGCGCACGAGAAATAATCACGCCTGAGATCATAGCTAAGGTTAATCCTGATCAAATTGTGCTGGCTTGTGGTACAGGTGGGACCTTAGCTGGTGTTGCTTTATCTGTTCCTGATATTCCGGTTTTAGGTATACCGGTGCTGAAAAAGGCAGATTTTCTGTTTTCTGATATTGAAAACCTTATGACTGAATCGGGTGCAGATCTTACTGATAACTGGGATTTAGATCTGGAAGGGCATGGTGGTGGCTATGCTAAAGTGTCTAATGATCTGATAGCTTTCATGGATTTTATGCTGAAAGAGCATCAGCTCCCCCTAGATCAGATTTATACTGCAAAAATGCTTAGTCACCTGTTGAAGAGAATTGAGCGTGGTGATTACGCAGAGGGAAGTACTATTTTGGCTATTCATACCGGTGGTCTGCAAGGAGCCCGAAGTCTAGGTTAAGCTTGATTAGCGCCAAATTGCGGTTTTGGTCATAAAGAATCATTGAAAAGAATCTGAAAAATCAGTTAGATAGAATCTGGTTTTTCATACAAACGTTAATCCGGAGAGATAATGGATTACTTTCGTAATATTGGTCTAATTGGGCGTTTAGGTAGTAAATCAGTTATAGATACACTTAAGCACCTTATTCGCTTTTTAGGTGATCGCGGTCTTAATACGATAATTGATGAGCGAATCGCTGAAGTTATGC
This sequence comes from Neptuniibacter sp. QD48_55, assembly GCF_047778115.1. GTDB lineage: Bacteria > Pseudomonadota > Gammaproteobacteria > Pseudomonadales > Balneatricaceae > Neptuniibacter. The sequence goes on from NZ_CP180555.1 coordinate 1,340,985, forward strand.
CGGGTCATGGCCAGCAGACCAGTACGCAGAAGATGATGGGCGAAATATGTGACTTAGTCATTGTTGTCGGTGGTGATGGTAGTCTATTGGGTGCAGCTCGTTCCCTTGCTCAATACCATGTTCCAGTGCTGGGTGTGAACCGTGGCAATCTTGGCTTCCTAACCGATATCTCTCCAAATGAAATTGAAGAAAAAGTTGGCGAAGTACTGGAAGGTAAGTACACCGTTGATAGTCGTTTTTTGCTAGATGTCATCGTTAAGCGTGATGGCGTTCCTATTGGTGAGGCTACTGCACTTAATGACTGTGTGTTGCACCCAGGTAAAGCAGCGCGAATGATTGAATTTGAACTGTATATTGAAGGGCAGTTTGTTTACACGCAAAAATCCGATGGCTTGATCATCTCTACGCCAACAGGTTCTACTGCTTATTCGCTATCTGGTGGCGGTCCAATTATGCACCCGAAGTTAGATGCTTTGGTACTGGTGCCTATGTTCCCCCATACGCTTTCTAGCCGTCCGATCGTGGTTAATGGTAATAGTGAGCTGAAGTTGGTTATTAGCCCTAATAATGGTGCCTACCCAACCGTATCTTGTGATGGTCAAAAAGATATTAGCTGTGCACCAGGGGATACGATTACGGTTCATAAAAAACCCCATAAACTGAAACTGTTACACCCACTCAATTATGACTTCTACAGTACCTGCCGAGAGAAACTTGGTTGGGGTACTAAGCTCGGAGATTGATGTGACTGATCAGTTTAAAGGCTACGATCTGGTTGGTGATGTCCATGGCTGCGGCCTTAGCTTAGAGCTTTTGTTAAGCAAGTTAGGTTACAGCAAAAAGGATGGTGTCTACTGCCACCCAGAGCGCCAGATGATCTTTTTAGGCGACATCGTTGATCGCGGTCCTAGAATCCGTGAGTCTCTACATATTGTTTACGATATGGTGCAATTGGGCGCTGCTCAGATTGTTATGGGGAACCATGAATTTAACTTTTTGAGTTACTGTACTGAGGGGCATGAGGGCAGTGGTCTTAGCTATCTACGTGAGCATAGTCCACGTCACCATCGTATTCTTGCTGAAACCCTAGAGCAGTTTGCCGATTACCCTGAAGAGCAAGAGATGTTCTTGCAGTGGATTCGAGAGATGCCTATTTATCTAGAGTTCGAGCATTTCCGTGTTGTGCATGCTTGTTGGCATCAAAAGTTAATTGATCGGTTCGAGGGTGAATACCCGAATCATATTATCGATGATCGTTTTCTACACCGTTCATCTAAACGTGGCACCTTTGAATGGGCGCTGACTGATCGCTTGTTGCGCGGGACACACTTAAGCTTGCCTGATGGTGAGGTCATGGTGAGTAAAGACGGCTATCGCAGACGCTTCTTTAGAACCAAATTTTGGTCTGCTGAGCCGGAATATTATGCAGATGTTGTGTTTCAGCCGGATCCGTTGCCGGAGCATATAGCTCGTTTGAAATTAACTAAGCAGGACCATAATGATCTTCTCTATTACGGTCCAGAAGAGAAGATGTTATTTATTGGTCACTATTGGCGGGAAGGGGTTCCTGAACCTATAACACCTAATATCGCATGTTTAGATTACAGTGCGGTTAAATACGGTAAGTTGGTTGCATATCGATTGGATGATGAAAAAACTATTCAGCCTGACAAATTTGTATGGGTTGATGTAAGAACCGAAATCGCCGATGAGTTGGGTCTCTAATGATTAAGGTGCTTTCTGTACCCTTAGGTGAAGATCTCACAGAGTTTACCCAAATCCTATGGCGTTACGAGGTGCCGCATAGGGTTGTAGAGCTCGAGCATACTCAAGAGGTTTGGATTGCGGTTGGTGTCGAGCCTGCTCAGATTGTGGCGCTCTATGAAAAGTGTCGTCGTGGTGAGAGCCTTGAAGGCTTTGTTTTAGCGATCCCTCGAGCAGTTGGTCAGACTGATCTTTTATCTCAAGTTAAACAGGCTTGGATGAGCTGTTTGTTGATTGCTAGCAGTTTATTACTGACATTCTTAATCTCCTTTGGTGACAATTTAGAATGGCTGCGCTTATTCACGATTGCAGACATTGTTCAAAAAGATGGCAGTCTCTACAGTTCTGGTTTGGAAGGTACGCTAGAGTCATTTGAAGTATGGCGTTTTATTACGCCTATCTTTCTGCACTTTAGTGAGCTGCATATTGCGTTTAACGCCCTTTGGATCTGGATCGTGGGTAGCAGGATTGAGATCTATCAAGGCCGTGTAACTTTGTGTCTATTAATCCTGTTTTCCGGCGTTATCTCTAACATTGCGCAATATCATGATGCAGGGCCAATGTTTGGTGGTTTATCAGGCGTTGTTTTTGCCTTCCTTGGCTATGCGTGGTTGTGGGATAAAACCCAGTCTGATCATCGAATTGGCCTGCCGCAGAGTATTATGGGCTTCTTAATCTTCTGGCTAGTACTTGGTTATGCTGGTGTTCTAGAAGCACTGCAATTAGGCGCTATCGCGAATACCGCGCACTTGGTGGGTTTGCTGGCTGGTTTAGCGTTTATCCCGTTTGGAAAGCTTTTGGCTACTAGGAGATAACAAGTGGATCCTGTTTCACTGTCATTAGATCTTAACCATCGTTATCAAGGGCAGTGTGATCGACTTAACCAATTGCCAGAGTGTAATGTCACTGGTCGATATCAAGCCACCTCCTTAGGGCCTATCTGGGTGATGGAGGCTGGGCCTGAAGATGCGCCGCGATTAATCGCTCTGCATGGCTTACATACACCTGCACCGTTTAACCTCGAGCTGCTATGGCCTCTGACTAAGCATTTTCGAGTAATTTCGCCTGATATTCCTGGGCAAGCAGGTAAAACTCCAGGTATTGCGCCAGTGCCTTCCAATAGTGCCTATGCCATGTGGCTCGATCAGCTTTTGGATGCTTTGGGTGTTGAGCAAGCACCTATGGTAGGGCTCTCGTTTGGTGGAGCGGTTTTACTTGATTTGGCTGCTTACAAGCCTGAGCGTATATCTGCTGCATCTTTGATTGTACCAGCGGGTTTTTCTCGGCCCTTGTGGCGGCCATTGAAAAAGCTGATTCTGCCTTTTATTGGCTTTAAAATTCATACCGACCAGCCGCATTTTGATCAGCTAATGAAACCGTTGATGGAAGATAACTGGCCTGAATTGGAACAGTATTATTATTCGACGTTTCAAGCGGGTATTCCTATGACGTTGATACCGCCGGGGCCATTTTCAAAAGCAGAGCTGTCCAGATTTAAATCGCCTGTACAGATTTTCAGTGCAAGTGAAGATATCTATTTCGATCCGGATCAGTTAGCTGAGCAAGCAAGAGCGACTCTGGCAAACCTAAAACAGTTAAAAGAACTCGAAGATCTACATATCCCTTGTGAAGAGAATAGACGTTTGATTCAAGAGCAAGTGGTCGCATTTATGCGGAATGAAATAGGGATGTGATAGACTTTGTAGATTCCAAATCAGGTGGTGAGACCTGATAAAAAGTAAGAGATTGATGATGACATACGAACAACTAATTCAAGCAATGACCCCTGATATGCATAAATCCCTTAAGCGTGCAGTGGAGTTGGGGAAATGGCCTGATGGACGTAAGTTAACGCCAGAACAACGTGATATCTGTATGCGTGCCGTTGTTGCTTATGACTTAGAGCACAAGCCAGAAGAAGAACGAGTTGGATATATTGATCGTACAAAACAAGACGGTTCTCAGCATGGTAAAGACCCACTGGCAGCCGATACGATTAAAATTCTGACTGACGATAAAAATTAATGCAGATTCTAGCGCAGGGTGCGCTACAAAAAATGCGCACCGAACTAACACCTGAAGGCGTTGTTTACAAATTACCTGTAGGTGACCAGGAAGTGCCAATGAATGAGCTCATTGGTAAACCTATCTCCTTAGAATACAAGGGTGCGATCAATTGCACTCATTGTGGGCGTAAAACTAACAAAAGCTTTAACCAAGGTTTCTGTTACCCTTGCTTTAAAAGTCTCCCTCAATGTGATCAATGCATAGTTAAACCTGAACTTTGCCATTTCCATGAAGGCACTTGCCGTGATGCCGGTTGGGGTGAGCAGTTTTGCTTCCAAGACCATTACGTTTATCTAGCTAACTCATCGGGTGTAAAAGTTGGTATTACCCGTGGGACTCAAATTCCAACACGTTGGATGGATCAAGGTGCTATTCAAGCGTTGCCGATTCTGAAAGTAGCGACGCGACTACAGTCGGGCAAGGTTGAGCGCCTACTTGGCGAGCATGTGGCGGATAAAACTAACTGGCGCAAAATGCTTAAGAATGAAGTTGAGTCTTTAACGCTTGCTGAGATTCGTGATCAGCTTTTTGAAAAATGTAGCGAAGGTTTAGCGGAACTCGAACAGACTTTTGGTATCCAAGCTATTCAGCGTTTGCCAGATGCTGAACAGATAGAGATCAACTACCCTGTGTTGAATTACCCGACAAAAGTAACATCGTTTAATTTTGATAAAACGGCCGAAGTATCTGGCGTTTTGCAGGGGATAAAAGGGCAGTACCTGATCTTAGATACTGGCGTTATCAATATGCGTAAATTCACAGCGTATCAGGTCTCTGTATCTGCCTGATAACTGACTAGGTGAAATCATGTCTCAAGAACCCACTGTTATTTACCTGAAAGACTATAAAGTTCCATCTTATCTGATAGAAACCACCGACCTGCGTTTTCAATTGTTTGAGCAGGAAACTCTGGTTACAGCAGAATTAAAAATCAGCAGAAACCCTAAGTGTGAGGACTCAGCTCCGAAGCTAGTGTTGTTCGGGCACCCAGAGCTAGAGTTATTGAATCTTTCGATCGATGGTGTTGAACACGTTGATTATCAGCGAGAAGGTGAAGAGTTGTTGCTTTCTAATCTGCCAGAAAGCTTCATCTTAAAAACGCTGACAAAAATCCACCCAGAAACGAATACTGCATTAGAAGGTTTGTATAAATCAGACGGTATGTTCTGTACACAGTGTGAGGCCGAAGGTTTCCGCCGTATCACTTTCTATCCAGATCGTCCTGATGTGATGTCTGTCTTCAGCACAATAATTGAAGCTGAAAAACAGGCTTACCCAGTGTTGCTTTCCAATGGTAACTTGGTTGATAAAGGTGAACTTGATGATGGTCGTCATTGGGTAAAATGGGAAGACCCTTTCAGTAAGCCGGCTTATCTTTTTGCGTTAGTAGCAGGCGATCTTCAGCACATTAAAGATACTTTTACGACCTTATCTGGACGTGAAGTTGAATTGCTTATTTATGCTGAGCAGAAAGATCTTAATAAATTAGATTACGCTATGCAGTCCTTGAAAAAGTCGATGGCTTGGGACGAGCAGGTTTACGGCCGCGAGTATGATCTAGATATCTATATGATCGTTGCAGTAGATTTCTTCAATATGGGCGCAATGGAGAATAAAGGTTTAAATATCTTTAACACGTCCTGCGTACTTGCTCACCCAGCTACGACGACTGATATGGGTTTTCAGCGCGTTGAAGGGGTTGTGGCGCATGAATACTTCCATAACTGGTCGGGTAACCGTGTCACTTGTCGTGATTGGTTCCAGTTAAGTTTGAAAGAAGGCTTCACCGTATTCCGCGATGCAGAGTTCTCTGCTGATATGAACTCACGCACAGTGAAACGCGTAGAGGATGTCGGTGTACTGCGTACGGCTCAATTTGCTGAAGATGCAGGCCCAATGGCGCATCCAATCAGACCGGCTTCGTTTATTGAAATTTCTAACTTCTACACCCTGACTATCTATGAAAAGGGCGCAGAAGTTGTGCGTATGATTCACACCTTATTAGGCCCTGAATTATTCCGTAAAGGTTCTGATCTTTATTTCGAACGCCACGATGGCCAAGCGGTGACAACAGAAGAGTTTGTTTCTGCGATGGAAGATGCATCGGGTAAGGATTTATCTCAGTTCCGTAATTGGTACTCTCAAGCAGGTACGCCGGAATTGCATGTTACTGATAGCTTTGATGCATCTACAGGCGATTATCAACTTCATGTTGAGCAGCGTTGCCCAGCGACTCCGGGTCAGGAGGAGAAACTACCATTCCATATCCCATTAGCCCTTGGCTTGCTTGATGAGAATGGTGAGGACCTTGTGTTGGCTAACGGTCAAACTACCGAAGTGCTTAATATCACCGAGGCTAAGCAGACCTTTACCTTTAAAGGCTTAGTGGCGAAGCCAGTGCCTTCGATATTGCGTGGTTTCTCAGCTCCTGTGAAGCTGTTCTACCCGTATCAGCGTGATGAGCTGATGTTCCTGATGGCAAATGACAGTGATGGCTTCAGCCGTTGGGACGCGGCACAAAAGCTTGCTGTGGATATCATGCAAGGCTTAATCGCTGACTATCGTGATGGTAAAACGTTGGAGTTAGATGAGCGTCTAGTGTCAGCGTACAAATCAATTCTGGAAACAGAAGGTTTGGATAAAGCAATGGTCAGCAAGGTGCTAACGCTGCCTTCAGAAGCTTATTTGTCTGAGCTAGCTGATGAGATTGATGTCGATGCTATCTACAACGTACGCAAGTTCGTACGTCAGACATTAGCGGCAGAGCTAGAGGCCACATTGTTGCAGTGTTATCAAGATAATGACCTTGATCTGCAATATTCACCAGATTCTGACTCCATTGCTCGTCGAAGCCTGAAAAATCTATGTTTATCTTATCTAACTTCCTTAGATAAACCTGAGTATTTGGAGCTTGCGCAAGCTCAATATGCTAAGTCGGATAACATGACCGATATGCAGGCGGCACTGGTGCAAGTGGCCCACTCTGAAAATGACAAGGCAGCTCAAGATTTATTGGATGATTTCTATGATCGTTGGAAGGATGAGAGCTTAGTGGTCAACATCTGGCTGTCTATCCAAGCCTCTAATCCAAAAGAGCAAGCGATAGATCGTGTTAAAGCATTGATGGAGCATCCGGCATTTGACGCTAAAAACCCGAACAAGTTGCGTTCTCTTATCTCTGTATTCTGTGCTCAGAACCCAGTTAATTTCCATGCGAAAGATGGCTCGGGTTACCAGTTCTTGGCTGATCGAATTATTGAGCTAAATGCTCAAAATCCGCAAGTAGCATCCAGAATGGTGACGCCATTGAGTCGTTGGAAGAAATATGACAAAGTGCGTCAAGTGCTTATGCTTAAAGAGCTAGAGCGCATTCGAGACAGTGGGAATCTATCAAAAGATGTCTTCGAAGTGGTGAGTAAAAGCTTGGCGTAAAAAAAATTGCAATATACGCCTTTAGCCGGGGGGACGGATGCGTTTACCTCGGCTATACTCGCTTAGGAATAAAGCTGAACATGCGTTATCTTGTTTAGCGCTATAACAAATAATAAAGATACGTTTTACCAAGGAAGCAACATGTCTAAATTACTATCTACTGAAGATAAATTCGACATCCAACAAAATTTCCGTCGCTACATGCGTTTGAAAGATAGTCATGAATCATCTACTGATGCCTACAAAAATGCCAAAGCTAACCGCATTTGGATTGCCGGCATTGTGTTAATGTTATTTGCGCTAGCGTCTGAATTTTTCCTCGGTGCAGCAGCAGGTCTGTTTGGTGTTTATTTTTACAATGTAATCACTAGTTGGTTAGACGCAAATGCGAGTGATGAAAGTTTGGAAGAGCTTGATCGTTGGTTCTCTACTAAGAGCCTTAAGTTTGAAGGTCGTATTCTTTACTTCAAACAAGATGATCTATTGGAAAACCCACTAGATCCATTTAACGAAGCTTGCTACGCAGTTGCAGAATAAAATCTGATCCAGATTTACTCTTAGGGTCGTAGAATGCCGAAAAGTGAAAGCTTTTCGGCATTTTTATTTGTGAGAAGTCATTTGTGAGGAAGAGTTGTTAGATCTAAAAGAAAAGCGTGCTTGGATATTTGATCTTGATGGCACTTTAACTCAACCGGTTCATGATTTTGAACTGATTCGCCAGAAACTAGGTATAGATCCTAGTGATGATATTCTTGAATGTATTAAGCGTCAGCCCCCAGAGCGACAGCGATGGATGAATGCTGAACTTGATATTCTTGAAAGGGAATATGCATCCCAAGCAGCTCCTGCTGAGGGCGTGCTTGATTGCCTAGAAGCACTAGCAGCTGCGGATTGCCAGATGGGGATTCTTACCCGTAATACCCACGAATTAGCATTATTATCTTTAAAGGCGATTGGTGCGGATACATTCTTCGAAAAGGTACATGTGCTGGGTCGTGAAGACAGTCAGCCCAAGCCATCTCCTGAAGGTATTCATATTCTTTTAAAACTGTGGGCATTGCCAAACCATTCAGGCGTAATGGTGGGGGATTTTCATCTGGATCTGTTGTCAGGGCGTGCAGCCGGTGTAAGTACTGTACATGTTGATCCGAAAGATCGTCACTGGCCGGAAGATACAGATATCAGAGTTAAAAACCTGCCTGAGTTAACATCTTTACTGACCTTTGTTTGAGTTTTCGTCCTGTTAATTTTTCTTTTAGGCAATGGATTTTTATCTGAAGCTACCCCTTTGAAGCTAAAGGTAAAAATTTCAGTTTAAAAAATAAGTACGTTACCCTCCCGATTTAATTCCAGATTTGCTTGATCTTTGTCAAAGGCCTTTTCCCTTGATTGTCTATATTGGGTTATTGGACCAAACTTTTGAGGTGTAAGTATGACGATATTAGCCGAGCTACATCAGGATCATGTAAATCTTAATAAGCTATTAGTAATCTTGCGTCAGAAAGTGAATCAGCTTAAAGCAGGGCAGCAGCCTAATTTCAGTCTTATGGCTGATCTGATTGACTATATCTCTAATTATGCGGACGGCCACCATCATCCCCGCGAAGATAAAATGTACAAATGTTTGGCCGATCGGAATCCCGAATTGGATAAGCACCTATTTAACTGTGCTAAAGACCATGAAGCTTTAAAGAGTTCCAGCCTTCAATTGAAAGAGGCTGTAGATGGTATTTTGCATGACTCAGTGATGCCAATGGATGAATTTGCTGGCCTGTTAGATGATTTTGTCTCGCTACAAATGGCTCATCTCAACTTCGAAGAAGGTCAATTGTTCCCTATGATTCAAGAATCGGTGAGCGAAAAAGAGTTAGAGATGATTGAAAAGCAGCTTCCGAAGCAAGAAGATCCGCTTTTTGGGGAAGTTCAAGCTCGCGAATATACAGCGCTATATAAAGAGCTTATGTTGGAAATGAACGAGGCATGCTAATCCGTACCGGCTGGACTCAGGGAGGGGCTTTGGTTTCTCTCTGATTACGGAGGTATTCTATGGAATTAGTTAAGAGCTTGGCTTATATCGATCTGTGGCTCTTGAAACTGAGTAAAAGAGACTTGGTCACGGCCACTATGTTTGGATTCATAGACCGCCTTATCCGCTGATTGAATCAGTTGATAGGCAATAGTATTCAGGCTTTCTTTGGGATAGTTAGCCGGCGTGCAGAGAGATACGCCGACAGATGTTGTCATCCTAAATGGCTTGGCATTTTCATCGCGGAAAATAAGACGAGAAAGTTTCTGTCTCAATGTATCTGCTATTTCCATCGCCCGCGCTTTATCACAATTTGGTAGCAGCACCGCGAACTCTTCCCCACCATAGCGCGCAATAATATCCGTTTTACGTAGCTGTTTACCTAAGAATAAACCTACCGTTCTTAAAACACGGTCACCGGTTTGATGGCCGTAGGTGTCGTTAACCACTTTAAAGTGGTCTAGATCCATAAACAAACAGGCTAAAGAGTGGTTGGCGCGGCTTGCACGGGATAGCTCTCGAACTATCTCTTGATCAAACGAGCGACGATTATGCACTTTTGTCAGCATATCAATGCTGCTTAATCGATGCAGGTTTTCTTGGTTAATGCAGTTTTCGATACAAACAGAAATTACAGAAGCTAAGTGCTGAATATAGTCGTAGCGAACATGTTGGGTATATCGACTCGCATCTGCGCTACCTAAATGTAGGCTGCCGATTAGGCAATTTTGGCGAATTAGTGGCAATAGTGCGCAGGACTCTATTGGGTTATCTGCTACAGGGAAAGCTTCTCTGCGCACAGCTTCGCTCGGCGCACCCACAATGAGCTTATGATTAGGGTAGAGCGATTTAAGCAAGCGCTGGCTCTGAACAAACCGTAACGTATTGCCTGGAGGTGGCGGTACATAATCGTCTAGCAGAGTGCGTGCAGCATGTTCCGGATCGAATAGGATGAGATTTACATTGCTCAGTTTAAAGAGGTCTTTAAACTCAATCAGCATTAAATCGAGTAATTCAGATAAACGAGCGCATGAGAGAAGGCGAATCTCCACATCAAAAAAGCTATTCAGGACACTCTCATTGCGCTCAGCCTTGCTTAACATTAAACGAAGGGTGCGCTTGAGCTCCTGATTTTCCTTTTCTAGCTCGTTTAAACTCATAGTTCGCCTTTAATAGGATCCGTTAAAGGGTTATCGGCACTTAACTTAAACTATAAAGTTTTTTTTTAACATTTTTGTTGAGAAATATTAATGACAATTTTATTTAGTTTTTAATAAGTTATGGCTGTTCATATATTGTTCTACTGTTTCCACAACCGCTTGCGTATGGGCATCAATTTCCATATTAACCCTGCTGCCTTCGCCTAAGTCTCCAAAGGTTGTAACCGCTAAGGTTTCTGGGATGAGGTAAACGTTGAACAGATTATCCTGTTTTTCACCGATGGTTAGGCTGCAGCCGTTAAGTCCGATAAAACCTTTGGCAAATATATAGCGTTGAAATTCTGGGGCCGCTTCAAACCATACAATCCAGTTGTTCTCAGGCTTTTCGATTTTGGCAATTTTTACTTGCTGGTGGATGTGACCTGAAAGTAGGTGGCCACCGATTTCATCACCAAATTTAGCGGCACGTTCAAAGTTAACCTGATCACCTGGAGCGAGGTCGCCTAGATTGGTTAATTTAAGTGTTTCCATAATCAGGTCGAAGCTGATTAAGTTATTCTCAAATGCGACAACGGTTAGGCAGGTACCGTTTAAAGCGATGCTGGCGCCAATTTGCAGATTGTCACAATGCTCTAAAGGAAGCTCTACTTGCAGCCGCATAAAATCGGCTTTAGTTTCAACAGCTTTGATTGTCGCTTTACCTTGAACAATTCCAGTAAACATCGGTGCACTCTTATAAATTTGCTAATCTAAATACTGCAATGCATCGTAACAACAATAGAGTTCTACTGCAGCGACTAAATGACTTTTCGCTGTAATTGTTATAAGCATCGAATAACAGCTAGATGATTGGTCCAATCCTTAAGGAAAAAGGTATGAAAATTTTAGTGACGGGTGGAACAGGTTTTATCGGTAAACATCTTATCGAAGCTCGATTAGAAGAAGGAGACGAGGTGGTATGCTGGAGTCGGAACCCTTCTAAAGTTGCGGAATTGTTTCAAGGAAGAGTTGAAGCGCTGCGAGATCTACCTCCACAGGATGAATTAGCGGTAGATGCTGTTATCAATTTGGCTGGGGAGCCTATTGCCGATCAGAAGTGGTCTGAAGATCGTAAACAGCTTCTGCGAGCGAGTCGCATCGATCTAACCCATGAGCTCGTTGGGTGGATCGAAGCACAAACGGTAAAACCGAAGGCCCTTATTAGTGGGTCAGCCATAGGTTATTATGGTTGTCATGGCGACGATAAAAAACTTGGCGAAGAAAGCCTGCCTAATAGAGGGTTTACGCATACACTTTGTGCTGATTGGGAAGCTGAAGCGCTAAAGGCTGAAGCCTTTGGAGTCAGGGTATGCCTTATTCGAACAGGGGTGGTACTCGGTGATGGTGGTGCATTAAGCAAGATGTTACTGCCATTTAAACTCGGGCTAGGTGGACCGATTGCTAGTGGCAAACAATGGATGTCATGGATACATATTGATGATGAGATTGAAATCATCTCTATGTTATTAACCCATGATCAGCTCTCGGGCCCGTTTAATTTAACTTCACCTAATGCTGCAACGAATGCAGAGTTTTCTAAGACCTTAGGTAAGACCTTAGGGCGCCCTGCTTTTATGCCAATGCCAGGATTTGTTATCAATCTAATGCTGGGTGAGGGCGCTGAGTTGTTGGTGGAAGGTCAGCGAGTTTATCCGGAAAAGCTTGAAGAAATCGGTTATAAGTTTCACTATCCTGAGCTTTCTGGGGCGATGTATTCAGCCGTAAATTTTTAGCTAGTGCTTCTAGCTTTCTCTGCCTTCAGGAAATTGTGGTAAATCATCTGCGATTTCGTACCAATCGGCTTTATAGCTGCAATAGATATGGCTATCTGGTTTAACGGTAATTTCGCTATCCAGCGTTCCTAAAGTGAATTCAATATGAGTCCCGTCATCATTGATAGGCGCAAAGGTTAAACTAGAACCGCATTCGGAACAGAACTGTCGTTTGGTGCCATTAGGCGCAGTATACGTTTTAAGTAACTCTCCACCTTGTAGCCACTTAAAATTCTCTACCTTAGCGACTCCATAAGTACCGAATGCCGCGCCATGGCATTTACGACACATACTACAATGGCAATGCGCCATCTTCGGTTGTAAGTTAGAGACCTCGTATTTGATACCACCGCATAAACACTGACCAGTGAGTTTTGTTGTATCTGAATTTGTCGACATAAATTATGGCCTTAGCTAATGTGGGATAAAGGAAGTTCGGTACGGCTCACGATTTGGCGCATAACGAAGCTCGTTCTAATACTGCTTACCCCTTCTATCTGATTAAGTTCTTTCAGAAGGAACTTCTCATAATAGGACATATCTGGCATGAGTACTTTTAAGATGTAATCAGCCGCGCTACCTGTGATCAATGCGCACTCTACGACCTCTTCATAACTGGCAATAATGCGCTCAAAATTGTCTAAGATTTCGGGTTTTTGTTTATCCAGGCAGACATGGATATAAACACTCATGGGCAGGCCTACGGCATTCTTATTCAGCAGCGTTACTTGCTTTTCAATAATACCGGCGTCTTCTAATTGCTTAACTCTGCGCGCACAAGGAGAAGGGGATAGGTTGACCTTTTCAGCCAGTTCTAAATTGCTGATATCTCCATTCTTTTGAATCTCTTCCAAAATTTGCTGGTCGATTCGGTCTAATTTTTTGCTTGGCATAATTTCCTGCGGCTATTTTAGAAACTAGTGATGCTTGCTAATGATTGGATAAATTCCGCATTAAAAGAGCAATGATCAGAGGTGTTTTAACTATCCTAACGATTATGATTGAGCCTTTCTAGCGATGGTTCCAGAACGCAAATTTTCGCCCTTTAAGATGTAGACACCTGCAGATGGTTTGTTTGCTTCCTTTATCCGTATAAAAAACGTTTAACTAACATATTAAGTTCGATGTTGGCTATTTGTGCCAATTTATCCTCATTTATTGGCTTTTGTCTCTAGGTATTGAGTTAAATTGTGATTTTTTTGAGAACTTTCACTAAGGGCTTGCTGCTAATTTATTTACACCAAACTTGCTTGGGCAATTCACCCCCCTAGCCAGAGTTCAATTCACAAGATTGATGCAGCTTGTCCTAATCCGGGACGTTTGGGATTCCATAAGAATCCCCTTTTTATAGATTCTTAGTCCTTGGAAATTCCTATGAACAATTTAAATAAAGCTATTGAAGCCTTAGGTGACGATGAGCGAAATCAAGAAAACAGAGAGTGGATTGATGCGCTAGACGATGTGATGGCAGAACAAGGTTCTCAGCGTGGTCGTGACATCATTCGTATCTTACAGAATTCGTTGTTTAAACAGGGTATTCACACAACAGAAGCCACGTTGAATACACCTTATCGGAATACGATACCTGTGAATGAGCAACGTAGCTACCCTGGAAATAGAGAGCTAGAACAGAAGCTTGAAAACATTATCCGTTGGAATGCTCTTGCGATGGTGGTCAAGGCGAATGATCAAGGTACAGGCGTTGGTGGGCACATTGCGACCTATCAATCCGCAGCCACTATGTTGGAAGTGGGTTTAAACCACTTTTTCAAACAGCACACAGTTGAGTATGGTGGTGATCAGCTATTAGTCCAAGCACATGCTGCTCCAGGTATATATGCGAGAGCGTACCTTGAAGGCCGCCTAACTGACGAGCAGATGGCGAATTTCCGTCGAGAACTCCAACAGGGGGGAGGGTTAAGCTCTTATCCCCATCCGAGACGTATGCCTGACTTTTGGCAGGGACCGACCGCATCGATGGGGCTTTCTACGCCTTCGGCAATCTACCAAGCACGATTTATGAAGTATCTAGAAAATCGTGGTTTGAAAGAGCCAAACGGTGGAAAGATCTGGTGCTTCATTGGTGATGGTGAATCGGATGAGCCCGAAGTGTTAGGGACAATCAACATGGCCAGCCGAGATAACTTAGATAACTTGGTGATGGTGATCAATTGTAATCTGCAGCGCTTGGATGGCCCTGTGCGGGGCAATGGCAAAATTATTCAGGAGCTAGAACGAAGCTATCGTGGTGCTGGTTGGAATGTTATCAAAGTGATCTGGGGCAGTGAATGGGATGAACTGTTCTTACGAGACCGTGATGGCATTTTGCAAGATCGAATGGATAAAGCAGTGGATGGCGATTACCAATATTACACCGTTTCCGATGGCCAGAGTGTGCGCGACCACTGGACGCAAAATGATCCTCTTTTAGAGGAGTTGATGAAGACGCTGAGCGACGAGCAGATCCGCTGTATAAAACGTGGCGGCCAAGATCGACAGAAGATCTTTAGTGCGTTTGATAAAGCCATGGAAAATACAGGTAAGCCAACGGTTATTCTAATGAAAACCGTTAAAGGTGATGGCATGGGGGCGAGTGCTGAAGGGCAAAATACAAGTCATCAGAAAAAGCAGCTAACGGCCGAAGAGCGAATTGAGATTGGTCGTCGTTTTGACATTCCATTGAGTGATGAAGAGCTGGCTGCGGCAAGCTTGTATAAGCCAGACTCAGATAGCCCTGAAATTCAGTACCTTCACAAACAGAGACAAAGGTTAGGTGGTTATCTACCTTCCAGAAATGCGGACTTCGAAAAACTAAGGCTTCCTCCTTTAGCCCTATTTAAAGAGGCAGTATCTGGTACGAAACGTGAGCAATCCACAACGATGGCTTTTGTTCGTATGTTGTCTCATCTTTTAAAAGATCCAGAGATAGGTAAATACATTG
This sequence comes from Neptuniibacter sp. QD48_55, assembly GCF_047778115.1. Lineage (GTDB taxonomy): Bacteria > Pseudomonadota > Gammaproteobacteria > Pseudomonadales > Balneatricaceae > Neptuniibacter. The sequence continues at coordinate 1,356,186 of NZ_CP180555.1, forward strand.
TCCCAATCGTACCGGATGAAGCGCGAACTTTTGGTATGGAGTCTCTCTTTAAACAGTTTGGTATCTATTCTTCTGAAGGTCAGAAATATAACCCAGTGGATTCAAGTAGTTTGCTTCCATATAAAGAAGCTAAAGATGGTCAGCTGTTGCAAGAGGGGATCTGCGAGACAGGAGCGATGGCGTCTTTCTTAGCGGCAGGAACCTCCTATGCAAACTACGGAGTGCCAACCATCCCGTTTTATATCTTTTATTCGATCTTCGGTTTCCAACGTGTTGGAGACATGATTTGGGCTTGCGCAGATAGTATGGCGAAAGGCTTCCTTTTAGGAGGTACCGCAGGCAGGACAACGCTAAATGGTGAAGGTCTTCAGCATCAAGATGGTCACTCCCAAGCTATCGCTGCAACAGTACCTAATATGCTCAGTTACGATCCCGCTTTTGCCTACGAGTTAGCGGTGATAATCAAAGATGGTATCGAGCGGATGTATATCAATAATGAAAATATTTTTTATTACATCACCTTGTACAACGAAAACTACTTAATGCCAGCTATGCCTGAGGGGTGTGAAAAGGAGATTCTAAAAGGGATGTATCGCTACGTTAAGAATGAAAACCCTGGGCATAAAGTGCATCTGTTTGGTAGTGGAAGTTTAATGCAGGAGGTTTTAAAAGCCGCTGAGATCTTAGAAGAGTTTGGTTGTAGTACCGATATTTGGAGTGTGACCAGCTATAACCAATTGGTCAGAGATGCATTGGCTGTTGAGCGTGAGAATCTACTGAATCCCGATGCAAATGCTGAGAGCTATCTTCAAATTGCTCTGAAACAAGAACAGGGTGTTTTTGTAACCGTCAGTGACTTTGTTAAATCTTTACCTAATGGCATTGCTCGATGGTTCCCGGAAGATCCCGTTGTATTAGGCACGGATGGTTTCGGATTAAGTGAAAGTCGTCCAACTCTAAGAGATCATTTTGAAGTCGATGCCCGTTTTATCGCTTGGGCAGCCTTATCTCGCCTTTATAGCAAAGGTGTGCTTAGCCGTGAAACGCTAAATAGCGCAAGAGATAAGCTCAAAATTCCTTATGAAAAAGCAGATCCTGCTTGTTTTTGATTTTCTAAGAAATAAAACGTCTTGCAGTTGTCGAGACTAAAAAGCGGTAATAAAGATGGGTTCAGAAGTTGTATCTATGCCAGATATTGATGGATCTGGCGAAGTAGTTGAGTTGTGCGCGGATTTAGGTGCAGAGATCAAAATTGGTCAATCACTGCTAGTGATTGAATCAGATAAAGCGTCTATGGAAGTCCCCTCTAATGTTGAGGGTGTATTGGAGGAATGGCTCCTTGACGTGGGTTCGACGGTTGAAAGTGGAACTTTACTTTGTGCAGTGCTGGAACAAGGAGTAGCGGGTAAAAATGATTATCAAGAGATTGCTAGAGAAGCTAAAGAAGAGACTGAAACAGAGGCACTAAAGCTTGATGCAGGGTGCATTGAAATAAGCAGCGACAATAGAAGCTCTAATGAGCCTGTTAAAAGCGAGCAATTTGCAAAGAGTGCAGTATCCAGTCAGGTGTATTCAGGACCCGCGGCCCGTAAATTGGCCAGAGAGCTCGGTGTTAATCTAGAGGGTATCTCAGGAACAGGCCCACGAGGCCGAATTCTAAAAGAGGACATTAAGGCATTCGTTAAACAAGAACGAGTTCAGAAAACGGCAATGCCGCAATCTTCAGGTATTCCTCAGATACCTGACCAGGATTTTAGTCGCTTTGGTGCCGTTGATGTTAAGGATATGTCTAACATTGCGCGTGCGACTTCAGAGCATATGACGCGATGTTGGTTGAATATTCCCCATGCCACTCTATTTGATGAAGCTGATATCACAGAACTAGAGTCTTTTCGGAAAGGGCTTAAGCCTGAGTCTGTAAATTTAGAGAAAGCGCCAACCATACTGCCATTTATCGTGAAGGTTATTGCTCAAGCCTTACGTAAGTACCCATTGTTTAACAGTTCGTTAAGCAGTGATGGTAAGCAGGTTATCTACAAAAATTATGTAAATATTGGCGTTGCTGTCGATACACCAGCTGGATTGGTTGTACCTGTCATAAAAGGGGCAGATAGCAAAAGTATCTCTGAGTTGACTGTTGAGATAAATGATTTGGCAGTTAAAGCGCGTGAAAGGCAATTAAAGCCAGCGGATATGCAGGGAGGCTGTTTTACTATATCGAGTTTGGGGCCAACGGGTGGAACGGGATTTACACCGATCGTTAATGCTCCAGAAGTCGCCATTTTGGGTGTTGCTAAGGCCAGCATAAAGCCTGTTTGGGATGGACGTGATTTTCAGCCGAGAAAGCAGTTACCACTGAGCTTGTCCTTTGATCATCGGGTAATTAATGGCGGTGATGCGGGTCGCTTTATGGCTTATATCAATAGCGCTATAACTGATATCAGGCAGCTGTTACTTTAAAAGTGACTTGATCGAGCAGTACCGTCATTTGGCACTTCGACAAAACCTAACTTCCTAAGGGCTTCTTAGGAGTTAGGTTTTCTGTCATTGGATGATTGACTTTTTTGGTCGGTGAGTTTATTTAAAGCCTCTAGAGTTCGGTCTAGCTGGTTTTCAATCTTTTCCAGTTTTCTTTCTAAGCCTTCGATACGTTCAATATTACGTTCTTCTTTTTGAGTTAACTCTCTTTCATCCTGTTCAATAAAGAACACGGAGAAACTAGCGGTTAACATGGAGAACATTGCTAATCCCATCAGGATGAGAAGCGAACCAAATATCCTACCTTCAGTTGTCGCGGGCACAAGATCTCCATAGCCTACAGTCGTAACGGTAACCCAAGCCCACCACAGACCATCCAAAGGTGTCTCAAACGCAGGATCAATACCTGAAATAAGTAGCCCAGAAATCACCAAGATGATAAAGCAGATAAAGAGCGTGATGCCTAAGTTATGTCGAGATAAGAGATCACGGGTATCTTTGGAAACGCGTAGAAATATACCGATGGTGAGAGCAAGTCTAAGGGTACGGATTATCCCTGCATAGAAGGTATCAACACCCCAGATAACCGGTAGACCGCCCAGTACAATAAGAGGGCTCATCCAGTTTTGCTTGAGGTATTTGATGCGATCATCAACCAGCCATAGCATCACAAACAGCTCTGACATAAATAATAGCCAGATTAGCCAGTCAGATGCAAAGGAGGTGTAAGCGTTTGAGACACCTTTAGATTGCAAGTACCAGTCGATAAGAATCCATATGGCAGCTAATACCATTGGCCCTTCGAAACGGCGCCCCCAAAGTTTGGCGCGCTCATTCTCTTCTGAAGCGACCCCGCCTAGGCCAACCATACGCATTAAAGCGGTATGTCGAGTGTATTCCATTTAGCGCTCCATGTTACCGGGTATGCATTAGCTAGAGGTTATAGTCCAAACGCTGTTGACCTTCCTTGAGATCTAAGCGTTGTCGAAGCTGTCGAGATCTCACCTTGGAGATGGCATCCAAAATGAGATCCCCTTGCCAATACTCATCTTCTTGACCGTATAAATGTTGCTGTAGATCCATCACCAATAGATTTATCGTTTGGTTATTTGCGTATTCGCAAACGGATTCTAGCGACTGTATTTCAGGTGCAGCCCAAAAGCTTTGAGCCCACTCAACTAAACGCAATTGAGCAACATTGGGATTGTTTTGGTTGCAGGCGATAGAGAAAGCCTGAAACGTGTTTTTCTCTGTTATCTCAAACGCAACCCGCTTTTGTTCCTCTTCAAAGAACGAATGATCAGGTTCTTCTTCAGATTGCTTTTTAATATTTCGCAGATGGTTAAACGTATAGATAAAGGCCAGAGTCGCTGCAATACTGATCCCTGTTAAAATCCAAACTAAAACCGTGATCGAACCAGAGGACCCCTCTTTATCTGATTCAGAGCTGTTGGTAGGGGTAACCGCAGGTGTAACTTCAATTTTCCTCTGGGTGATGGAGGCTGTCTGTCCTTTATCGGCAGCGGTATTCCACCAAGGAATGTCGATTGAAGGCAAGATGATCTCTTTGCTATTGCTAGGTGTAATTTCTAGTTCTTCCACTCGTTGACTGATAACGCCTTGCTCGGTCATGCGTTCTTCTAAAACGACATTAAGCAGGGTGATGGTGGCATTAGGATTTTGTAATGATGCCATCGAGGGTAGAGAAGAAGAGGGTAAACCTTCAGCTTCTAGTTTAATTATCCTTGTTAGCTTGTCAGATTGACTAACCTGATTGAGTTCTTCCAAGTTGTCTTCAATATAGATCGATGTGGCTGGAAGCCATAACTTGCGTGTGTTCTGATTAGCGGGTGGTAATACCGAAAGCAATAGAGGTTCACTATTCAGTTCGACCACTGTGTTGTTCGATAGAGTGGTTGAGAAAAACACCGGGCTAATCTCTACTTCGCCTTCCTGAAGTGGGAACAGAGTATAGCTTGTTTCGGTGACATTATAGTTTTGACCACGTACAACACTGGTATATTGCTTTTGTTCTTCTAACGGCTTGATGATCGCATCAGCTGATTCTGGCGCTGTTAAATTTGCATCCAAAGGTAATGGAGCAAGATGGAAAACCTTCGAGCGTAAAATCGCCTGCCCATTTACGTAAAGTTCATCTTTATCAAGGCTGGATTCTAGAAAGATCGCTCTGCCAGTGCCTTCTGCTAGTTCAGGATTATCATTAGCGGGTAGCACTGAAATTGGCAGTTCTTGACTGGCTTGCTGCCCTACAAAGATAGAAGGAATAACTTGCTCGCCGTCCCTTCGAGGTTTTAGTTGTAGCACCCAACGTGTTTTTGTCGTTACCGATCCTGTGGTATGGCTCGAGACCGTGACTTTGCGTGTGCCAACAATATTAAAGTCTTTTTGTAATTGGCTTAGGTTTGGCCGAGTGACATCTTGCTGGTCAGTTTCTAAGGTCAGCGTGATTTTTTGACCTAAATAGAGGGTGCTTGTATCTAGAGAAGAAGATACTTTAGCTTGAGCTTGAAAAGCAGTGAAAGCCAGTAGAAAGAAAAAGTGAGAAGAAATAAATCGCAATGGAATCCTCGCGCTATCATCGCTGGCTGTAGCTTACAGAGGGTTTGGACTGTAAGTCATAATTATAATTTTCGTTTTATTATGAGTAATCCTGCAGGGTGAATCAACGTATTCCGGTTTAATAATTGTTTGATTATTTTTGCTCTCGCATGTTTCGTTTCTGGTGATTTCTAGTTCTTTAAACCGTTAAAAATTTGTTTGTATCAAACGTTTTTGTACTTAAACGGCTGTTGGCTACATTTTGTCTATACTTTTGATTATTTGAGAAAAATTGAGGGTTGCAGATGGAATACCTAGGCCAGGATGAAAAAGCTAATCTGTTAAAAACACTGTGCCAAGAATTAGAAGATCGATTACCGAAAGAAAGGTCTGAAGCCTTGGTGGAGTTTGCAACTCTATATTACTCATCCGCTTCGTTAGCTGATCTTCTCGAATGGAAGTTAGAAGATCTCTACGGTTCGACACTCGCTTGCTGGCAGTTTCTTCAAGAGCGTAAAGCCGGGCAGGTGAAGGTTAGGGTATTTAACCCCGATTACGAGCTGCATGGTTGGCAATCGACTCATACCGTGATTGAAGTCTTGCAGAAGGATATTCCCTTCCTAGTTGATTCTCTGCGAATGGAGCTTAATCGACGTAATTTAACCATTCACGCCATACATAATGCGGTTGTGACTTTGAAAAGGGATGATAAAGGCGGCTTATCTTCTCTACTCAAAAAGGACAGTCGAGCTAAAAATTCTCAAAGAGAATCATTAGTTTCGATCGAGGTTGATAGGCATTCGGATACAGCGGATCTTCAAGACTTGGAGCAAGCACTACGAAATGTCCTTGAAGACGTAACTATGGTGGTAGAAGACTTTGAGCCTATGGTTGAGCGATGCGATGCTCAAGCAGTCATTTTCTCAAAGGCGATCAAAGGCTTTGATGCTGAGATTACGTCGGAAGTGCATGACTTTATTAAGTGGTTAAAGGATCACTTTACCTTCTTAGGTTATGACGAATACCAACTAGTAGAGAAGAAAGGGAAGAAAACCCTCGAAGCTATTCCGGGTAGTCAGCTCGGTTTGCTGAAATTCTGTGATGAACATTGCCGTTCTGCTTTAGTTAATGAAAATGATCGTGATGCCGAAGGTTTTGTTCTAATACCCGATATTCTCTCCTTTACTAAATCCAATCGAGCTTCCAGTGTTCATCGTCCTACTTACCCTGATTACATCAGTATCAAACAATACAATAAGAAGGGTGAAGTGGAAGGTGAATGCCGATTCTTAGGCTTGTATACCTCCAGTGTTTATATCCAGAGCTCACGCCAGATTCCAATTGTACGCCGTAAGGTGGATGCGATTATGGAAAAATCTGGGTTGCACCGTCATGGCCATGACTGGAAGGAGCTGCTACAAATTTTAGAAATTCATCCTCGAGATGATCTATTTCAGGTATCGGTAGATGACCTCTATCGCACTGTTATTGGCGTGCTGCAAATTCATGAAAGACGTCAGATACGTCTGTTTGTGCGCCGCGATTATTTTGGTCAGTTTTATTCCTGTTTGGTTTATTCACCAAGGGACATCTATAGCACTGACTTTAGGCACAAAATTCAGTCGTTGTTGATGGATCAGTTAAATTGTACTCATGCTGATTTCACAACCTATTTTTCCGAATCTATCCTGACCCGAACGCAGTTTATTTTGCGCGGGGACAATATTATTGAGGAGTTTGATTCAGATAAATTAGAGCGAGTGGTAAGACTGGCTGCACGTAGCTGGTGCGATGACCTTAAAGATGTTTTGGTTGAAACGCTGGGTGAAGAAGCTGGTATTCGGGTTTACAACCAATTCGGTAGTGGTTTCCCTGCGAGCTATAGCGCCGATTTCTCCGCTAGAACTGCGGTTGTGGATCTACAGCATATAGAAAAATTATCTGATCAAGCACCATTACAACTTAGTTTCTACCAAGCGTTAGAGAGGGAGGATAATTGTCTTAACTTCAAACTATTCAGTTTAGGTGCCTCTTTGCCCCTGTCTGATGTTATCCCTGTACTCGAAAATTTGGGGTTAAGGGTCATAGACGAGCACCCTTACAAAATTGAAAGTAAGCGCGACCTAGTGTGGATTCATGATTTTAATCTTCACTACACAGGTGCTGGCACAGTTTCACTATCAACCCTCAAAGAGGTATTTGAGGAGGCCTTCCTTAAAATTTGGCAAAGTGAAGCTGCTAATGATGAGTTTAACCGTCTTGTGTTAGCTGGCAATGTCGGTTGGCGCGAGGTGGCGATGCTTCGTGCTTATGCTGCGTACATGAAACAGATAAGTTTTCCAATCAGTCCAGAAGCGATTAGTACGACGCTAAATTCATACGTCGATATAGCCGCCAAGATTGTTCAGTTCTTTAAAGCACGGTTTGAACCGGGTAACACGGCCGATCAAGAAGCGGTTGAATCCACTATTATCGACGCGTTAGAAGATGTAAGCAGTTTGAATGATGATCGCGTGATTCGTCAGTATTTATTACTTATCAAGGCAACGCTGCGGACAAACTTCTATCAAAAAGATAAACAAAGCTTAAAAAGCTATTTCTCTTTCAAGTTATCTCCGGATGAGATTCCGGACATGCCTTTGCCGCGGCCAAAATATGAAATCTTTGTTTATTCACCTAAGGTGGAGGGTGTTCATCTACGCGGCGGTAAGGTAGCCCGTGGCGGTTTGCGTTGGTCTGACCGAATGGAAGATTACCGCACCGAGGTTTTAGGCTTAGTTAAAGCGCAGCAAGTTAAAAATGCGGTGATTGTACCTGTTGGGGCCAAAGGTGGCTTTGTTGCTAAATTATTGCACGATGGCATGAGTCGTGAGGAATGGTTTGAAGAGGGTGTTAGCTGTTACAAGACGTTTATCAGTGGCCTCTTGGATATCACAGATAACCTCGTTGAAGGTGAGGTGAGCCCACCTGCTGATGTGGTTCGCCATGATGAAGATGACACTTATTTAGTAGTGGCTGCAGACAAAGGTACGGCAACTTTCTCAGATATTGCGAACGAATTGGCGCAATCTTATGGTTTCTGGTTAGGTGATGCGTTTGCCTCAGGCGGTAGTCAAGGCTACGACCACAAGAAAATGGGGATCACCGCAAGAGGTGCTTGGGTCTCTGTTGAGCGGCATTTCCGTGAGATGGGTGTAAACACCGATAAAGATGACTTTACGGTGATTGGCATTGGCGATATGTCAGGCGATGTATTTGGTAATGGTATGTTGCTGTCGAAGCATATTCGCCTGGTAGCTGCGTTTAACCATCTACATATCTTTATAGACCCAAATCCAGATGCTGCGAAAAGCTGGAAAGAGCGTGACCGCTTATTTAAGCTGCCTCGTTCGGCATGGACCGATTATGATGCGAAATTAATCTCAGAAGGCGGTGGTGTCTTTGAGCGCTCTGCCAAATCGATCACTCTGTCTCCACAAATACAGGCCCTTATTGGTGAAAAAATAGCGACTGTTACCCCGAATGATCTCCTGAATAAACTGCTAAAAGCGCCAGTAGATCTAGTCTGGAATGGCGGGATTGGTACTTATGTTAAGGCAAGTAACGAGACTGATGCGGATATCGGCGATAAAGCCAATGATGCTCTGCGAATAGATGGTCAAGAGCTGTCCTGTAAAGTCGTAGGTGAGGGAGGTAACTTGGGGATGAGCCAACTTGCGCGTATGGAATATGCGCTAGCTGGTGGCCGCATGAACACCGACTTTATCGATAATGCAGCAGGTGTGGACTGCTCTGATCATGAGGTAAATATCAAAATTCTTCTTAATCAAGTTGTTGCTAATGGTGACATGACTGAGAAGCAGCGAAATGCATTGCTTGAAGAGATGACTGATGAAGTCGCTTCTTTGGTCTTGAAAAATAATTATCGACAAGTTCAAGCGATCTCTATGGCTGAGTCCCGATCTTTTGAAGGAATGGCAGAGTATCAGCGTTACATCACCAACATGGAATCTGCAGGTAAACTCGATCGAGCGCTAGAGTTCCTTCCTACCGATGAGGTCCTGAATGAACGACGGGCATCGAAAAAGGGGTTAAGCCGCCCAGAGCTATCGGTTCTGATCTCATACAGTAAAGCTGAGCTTAAAGAATCGTTGAGCCTATCGTTTATTCCTGATGATGAGTATTTGTCGCAAGAGTTGTTTACTGCCTTTCCTGAGAGATTGGTTTCTGAGTTTGGTGATCAACTAAAAGCTCACCGTCTAAGCCGAGAAATCATCGGCACTCAAATCGCGAACCACATGGTTAATATGATGGGAGTGAACTTTGTTGACCGCTTACGCATTTCAACAGGGGCCGATGAGGCGGCAATCGCTAGAGCTTATGTACTCGCTCGTGATGTATTCGGTATTGAGAATCTTTGGCAGCAGATTGAAAAGCTCGATCATAAAGTTAGCAGTGATATCCAATTAGAGATGATGCACGAGCTACAACATCTGATGCGTCGAGCTACGCGTTGGTTTGTTCGTAACCGCCGTGCGGAAGTAGATTGCGAGAACGAGGTTGATAGTTTTAGAGCTCAGCTAGGAAAAATAGTCCCTAAACAGGAAAAATTACTCAGAGGAGAGCCATTAACACGTTGGGAAAGTGCGCTCAGTCGATATCAGGAAGCAGGTGTGCCGAGTAAGTTGGCTAAATTCATCTCGGGTGCACGTTGTTTATACGCCTCTTTAGGTGTAATTGAGGTTGCTGATGAAGCGGACGTGCCACCAGATCAGGTGGCTCAAGTTTATTTCGGTTTAGGGCAGCGTTTGGAATTGGATTTGTTGTCTAGAAAGCTCAGCAAGTTGAGTGTTGATAATTACTGGCAGGCGTTGGCGCGAGAAGCATTTAGGGATGATTTGGATTGGCAGCAACGTGCTTTAGTTGCCACAGCTATTAAGGGGCGTGTAAAAGGATGTACTGTGGAGCAGGTGATTGATAAATGGTGCACAGAAAATGAGTGGTTGCTTGATCGCTGGCAAAATGTCCTTAATGAAGTTAAAAGTGCTAAAAAACAAGAGTATGCAATGTATACTGTCGCGTTGAGAGAGTTGTTTGATTTGGCGAAAACAAGCCAGTTTAATACCTGAACGTGTATATGAGGTTCATTCCTCTAGATAGTATTGTATGAAAGCAATTTTGGTTGATATTCGGATTAGTTCTGAAAAGTTTTTAATGTTGTATCAAGGGGTCGCGGAAACTGTTTATACCCGATCCCTTGATGGTCGTAGCGTACAGTTCCCTGCTAGAATTTTAAAACCATTTCTACTACGTGATGGAATTAATGGTCGGTTTAAAATTCTGTTTGACGATCAAGGTAAATATCAGGGGATAGAGAAACTGAGTTAGTGTAATAAATGCACCAGTTTGGTGATTCTTTATAACTTTTGGGAGTTAACATTGTCACTCTTAGTGCTCAATGCTGTTATTCCATCCTCGCCTCGCCTATAATCGGGCCAAAATTTTTACTAGGACCTGATTATGTTGTATTCACTGACTCGATCTTTGATGTTTCAGCTTGATCCCGAACTTTCTCACAACGTAGCGCTTCATTCGATGAATCTGGCGTCTTCTTTGGGAGTAAATAAGCTTCTGGGCGCTGAAGTACTATCTGATCCTGTTCAGGTGATGGGAATTGATTTTCCAAACCGTGTAGGTTTAGCAGCAGGTCTAGATAAGAATGGCATTGCAGTGGATGGTATGGCTGCCATGGGCTTCGGTTTTGTTGAAGTAGGTACAGTTACTCCACGTCCACAAGATGGTAATCCCAAACCACGTATTTTCCGTTTGCCAGAACAGCAAGCGATCATCAACCGTATGGGTTTTAACAACGGTGGTGTTGATAAACTGCTCTCTAATCTGGATAAGAGCGTTTATAAAGGTGTTCTGGGTATCAACATCGGCAAAAACAAAGATACGCCAAACGAAAAAGCGAATGACGATTACCTATACTGTCTTCGTAAGGTTTACGGACGTGCGTCTTACATTACTGTTAACGTATCTTCACCGAATACACCTGGCCTTCGTACTCTTCAATACGGCGAGTCGTTAAACAGCTTATTGGATGCTCTCAAATCCGAACAAGCTAAATTGGCTAAGTTCCATGATCGCTATGTTCCTATTGCGGTAAAAATTGCACCAGATATGACAGATGAAGAGCTTGCACTGGTTGCTGCTTCTTTAAAGTCTTACGAGATGGATGGTGTGATTGCGACCAATACAACCCTATCTCGTGATGGTGTTGAAGGGCTTGAGTTTGCAGATGAAGCGGGTGGCCTATCAGGCGCACCAGTACGCAATAAATCAACTAAAGTGATTCGTACTCTGGCACAAGAGCTCGATGGTGCATTACCAATTATTGGTGTAGGCGGAATCACTGAAGGTTTTGATGCGGCAGAAAAGATTGAAGCTGGTGCAAGTTTGGTACAAATTTATTCTGGGTTTATCTACCGTGGACCTTCATTGGTTGCGGATTCTGTGAAAGCAATTAAGCAGCTTTCAGAATAAGAGCAGGTAATAAAAAGGCTCCCCTCGGGGAGCCTGAAAATTCTGTTTAGTGTAGAGCTGGGTCGGATTGTATTGCTGATACTCCTTCCATACCGCTCCAGTGAGCTTCGCGTCCTTGGCGCCATCCGCTCATCCAATGGCTTCTGAGATCTGATGTATTCACGGGACAGTTATCCCGGGACTTACCGCTTAATCCTGCTTGAAAACCTCGATTAAAAAGTGTGCTAGTACGATCACGCTTTTGTCTCTTCATATTGATTGAGCCTCTCTTCGTGTTTTAGTTTTTGAGAGCAGCGGTTCCTTGAGACATGGTATCCGCTTAAAATCTGCCTGCAGGTTGTAAGTTTTGCAGCCAGACTTCTATAAATATCGGAAAATAGATCATAGTGCGATTGAATATGACTATCATGATATTAATGCTTGATAAAAATAGTTAGTGTGTGGGTGCAAAAAAACGATTGCATTCATAAAGTTAGTCAAAAAGTTAGTTTTTGAACAGCAGGGTGAATTTTTTTCATGTCTGTTGTTAATTAAGTGAAATATTTGCTGAGTAAAGATGCGTATGAAACTGTTTCTGACATGCCCTAAGGGCCTAGAGTTGCTTCTTGAAGAGGAGTTACAGCGGTTGGGTGTTACTGAGACCAAGCAAACAGTGGCAGGGGTTCAATGCCAAGGCGAGCTGGAAGATGCTTACCGTATCTGTTTATGGTCGCGTTTGGCAAACAGGCTTCTACTTCCGCTTTATGAAGGTGAAGCAGAAACAGCTGATGATCTTTACAAGGCTGTTCAGCAAATAGACTGGCTTGAACATATGCGTAGTGAAGGTACGCTATTAATTGATTTTAGCGGTCAAACTCGCGGTATTAACAATACCCACTTTGGTGCGTTAAAAGTTAAGGACGCCATTGTCGATCAAATTCGAGATAAAACTGGTGCTCGCCCAAGTATCGACAAAGTTGCTCCTGATCTTCGTATTAATGTGCGTATGCACCGAGGCAAAATCACTATCGCTCTAGATATGTCGGGTGATAGTTTGCACCGACGTGCATATCGTCTAAAAGCCGGCGAAGCACCAATGAAGGAAAACTTGGCTGCTGCTATTTTGATTCGTAGTGGTTGGCCGGAGCGTTCTTCTGAATCCGGTTTGGTTTTTGATCCAATGTGCGGTTCAGGTACATTGCTGATTGAGGCTGCGCTGATGGCGGCTGATATTGCGCCGGGTTTACAGCGTAAGCGTTTCGGATTCTCTCGCTGGACAGGCCACAAGCGCGATGTTTGGGAAGGTCTTGTTGCGGAGGCTCAAGCACGTAAAGTAAAAGGTTTGCTGGCATTAGAAGCGAACCTCATTGGTAGTGATCAAGATAGTAAGGTTTTACGTGCAGCTCGACAGAATGCAGAAAGGGCAGGTGTGGCGGACTTTATTGAATTTACAACGTGCCGCCTAGAAGATCTGGATCGCAATACGCTTCCTGAAGGTAAAGGTTTACTGATTACCAACCCGCCTTATGGTGAGCGTCTGGGTGAAACTCAGCAGTTGATGTTCTTGTATCGACACCTTGGCGATAAGCTTAAAGAGCAATTTGCTGGTTGGACGGCCTCGATTTTTACCTCTAACCCAGATCTTTGTAAGGTCACAGGTCTACGCGCAGATAAGCAATATAAGCTGTTTAACGGTGCGCTTGAAAGTCGTTTGTTTATCTATCCTGTGTCTGAGCAGAGAGCGGAGAAGCAAGTAGGTCTGGAGGGTGAGCCAGCTCCTTTGAGTGAAGGGGCGCAGATGTTTGCTAATCGTCTAAAGAAAAACCGTAAACAGCTGGCTAAGTGGGTTAAACGCGACAATATAGAGAGCTACCGTCTCTACGATGCGGATATCCCAGAGTATTCTGTTGCGGTAGATATCTACAAAGACGAAGTGCATGTCCAAGAATATGCCGCGCCTAAGAAAATTGACCCAGTAAAAACATTTGCTCGTCTACAAGATGTGATGAATGCATTACCGGTTACCTTAGAGGTATCTCCAGAAAAGGTGATTTTAAAGCAGCGTAAGAAACAGCAGGGCGTTAATCAGTATGAAAAGCACTCTGAAACTCACCGCTTTAAAGAGATTAACGAACACGGTTGCAGATTGTTAGTAAACTTGCACGACTATCTTGATACCGGTTTGTTTTTGGATCACCGAGCAATTCGTTATCAGATTCAGAAAGAAGCGGCTGGTAAGGATTTCTTAAACCTGTTCTGTTACACAGGCACTGCTTCGGTGCATGCTGCTAAAGGTGGTGCTAAATCTACAACCAGTGTTGATATGTCGGCTACCTATCTTAACTGGGCTAAGCGTAATTTAGATCTAAATGGCCTAGATACAAAAGAGCATCAGCAAGTTCAAGCGGACTGCTTGAAGTGGTTGCGGATGCAAAGAGGGCCAGCATACGATCTAATTTTTATGGATCCTCCAACGTTTTCTAACTCCAAGCGGATGGCTGGAGTGCTTGATGTGCAGCGCGACCACGTAGACCTTATAGAAGGCGCTATGCGCTGTTTACGTGCAGATGGGGTGTTGTACTTCTCCAATAACTACCGTCGCTTTAAGTTGGATTACGACGCGTTGTCCGAATTCGAGATCGAGGAGATTACACAATCTACACTAGATCCGGATTTTAAGCGTAATTCAAAAATTCATTGTTGTTTCCGTATCAGTCATAAGTGATTGTGCTCGCAAATTGTGCGCTTTAATAAATTTGGCACATATAGTGCTTACTATTAAGGCATAAAAAATTTGTTACTAGCACTATTTTGGTGAATTGCAGTTTAAGGCGCTATGTTTCGGGGCTTTTAAGCCTAGTTGGCATAGTGGCAGCAATATCACAGAATGATATGCACTATAATAGTGCACCAAAATGAAGCGCAGTTTTAGGTTGTGGTTCTAATATGGTGCACAAAAAGAAACGGGAGACACCTAGTGGAAAACGTCAACAGCGCAGTTGAGACGCTTATTCAGAGTTCTAATACTCTATTCATTTTGATGGGGGCGATCATGGTCTTTGCCATGCATGCCGGCTTTGCTTTTCTTGAAGTTGGTACTGTTCGCCACAAAAACCAAGTGAATGCGTTAGTTAAGATTCTGACCGATTTTGGTTTTTCTGCCATGGCTTACTTCTTTGTAGGTTATTGGGTTGCTTACGGCGTTACATTCTTCTCTCCTGCTGCTGAATTAGCTGCAAATAATGGTTATGAACTAGTTAAGTTTTTCTTCTTAATGACGTTTGCTGCTGCAATTCCTGCGATCGTATCGGGTGGTATCGCTGAGCGTGCTAAGTTCTGGCCGTTCTTGATTGCCTCATCTCTTATTGTGGCGTTTGTATATCCGTTCTTCGAAGGCATTATCTGGAATGGTAACTTTGGTTTCCAAGATTGGTTAGAAGCTAATTTTGGTGCTGCATTCCATGATTTTGCAGGTTCTGTTGTAGTGCACGGTGTCGGTGGCTGGTTGGCGCTAGTTGCTGTGATCATGCTGGGTATTCGAAATGGTCGCTATAAAGGTGGTCGTCTTGTTGCTTTCCCACCATCTAATATTCCTTTCTTGGCGTTAGGTGCTTGGATTCTATGTATTGGTTGGTTCGGCTTTAACGTAATGTCTGCTCAGACTATGGATGGTATCTCTGGTCTAGTGGCCGTTAATACGCTAATGGCGATGGTTGGCGGTATTATTACTGCGCTGATTTTTGGTAAAAATGACCCTGGCTTTATCCATAACGGTCCTTTGGCTGGTTTGGTTGCAGTATGTGCTGGTTCTGACGTAATGCACCCTATGGGTTCTTTGGTTGTAGGTGCTGTTGCCGGTGCAATTTTTGTCTTCTTGTTCACTATTCAGCAGAACAAATGGAAGATCGATGATGTGTTGGGTGTATGGCCGCTACATGGTGTTTGTGGTGTGTGGGGTGCTATTGCTTGCGGTATTTTCGGTACTGAAGCGCTTGGCGGTCTAGGTGGTGTTAGCCTTATGTCACAATTAATCGGTTCGCTAGCGGGTATTGCGGTAGCTGTGATCGGCGGCGTTGTTGTTTATGGTGGCGTACGTGCTGTTTCTGGCTTGCGTTTGACTCAAGAGGAAGAGTATAACGGTGCTGACCTATCTATCCATAAGATTGAATCTACTAGCGATAACTAATCTGTTGCTTTAGATCTATTGAAAAAGCCGGGCATTGCCCGGCTTTTTTGTTGGTGTGATTAGCTAAATATCGCTTGTCTGAATTTTTGTAGCTTAGAAAAAATAAAATCAGAACGTTCTTTTTTTCCTTTCTCTGTGTAGTACTGCATATCTATTACGCCTGATTCTGTTCTTTTTAGCATTCGTGCTTGCTGACTTAAGCCGTCATAGCCCCAGTCCGTTGTTGGTACTTCATCTAAGACTACATAGCTAGTAGGTGTTAAAGGGCCAATTTCGTTATCTAATAGTTGGTTAAATGCACTAAGTGCATCGGACTTTTCTTTTTCAGTATTAGTGCCTTTGCTGATTTTGGCATTCACGTATGCAGATGCCGAATTGGTAGCTAATTTATTGCCGATAAACCAATGCTCTTTATCTATTTTTGTAATACTTACGGCGGTTAATTCTGCGTTTTTATGAAGAATATTAGCCATGATATTTGTTGTACCTTCGACTAGGTTTTTGATCTGTAATTGGGTTAAGTCGCTGGATACATGTATTGATATGTAAGGCATAACGCTCTCCTTGTCTGTTTAAATCCAGCTTACGCTCTCATAAGTATTATTAAAAATGATTAATATCGTTTATATTGATAAGTAAATACGATCAAAAAGAGGCAGGCATGGCGCAGCCCAATATAAGTACTGAATTATTGAGAACTTTCCTTGCGGTGGTTGAAAGGGATGGTTTTATTCGGGCAGCAGAATCCCTGCATAAGACGCAATCCACGGTGAGTCAGCAGATTAAAAAATTGGAGCTGGAGTTGGGTGCTGTTCTTTTTCGTCCTAACGGCCGTAAACGGTTGTTGACACATGAAGGGGAGATGTTGGTCGGTTACGCAAGAAAGATGCTAGCGTTGCAGGACGATGCGATAGCGAGCTTGGCGAGTAGTGGTGAGCTGGGGGAGATAAAGGTGGGTGTCTCTCAGGGTGTTGCGGAAACCGTATTGCCAGAGCTTTTGGCTGGTTTTTCTAGGAAGAACCCTGCGGTGAGGTTGTTTGTGGAAACCGGTTATAGCGATGAATTGGAGTTAGGGTACGAGCGGGGCGATTATGATCTTATAGTCACGTTATCGTTGAGTGGCTCAGGGAAGGGGGAGGTTTTAGGAGGTGAGCCATTGGCGTGGATTGGCCCTGAAGGCTTTTCTTGGTCGTTGGGAAGGGAGTTACCTATGGCGTCATATTCCAAAGCTTGCCAGTTTAGGCGGGTTTCTATTGAATCTCTCGATCAGTCAGGAATTTCATGGCGTCTGGTTTATACCTCGTCAAGCTATCAGGGGCTTATGGCGGCAGTTAAGTGTGGTTTGGGTGTTACTGTAAGGCCGAGGAGTGCTGTGCTGCCGGGGGTTGAGTTGATAGGAGAGCGTCTTGGTTTGCCTGAGTTACCAATGATTTATACATCGTTGCGTTATAGGCGAGATATCAATGTTGCGAATGAATTGGCGGAAACGTTTAGATTGGCGTCGCTTGGGGTTCGGTAAATTGAATTATAGAGATAATAAAAAAGCCGCATAAAGCGGCTTTTTTGTGGTTGGTTCGTCTTATTTCTCAGGGTATGAGCGCTGAGTTGGGCCAGTGTAAAGCTGGCGTGGACGACCAATTTTGTTAGGGCTGCTGTGGAACTCGTTCCAGTGAGAGATCCAGCCGATTGTACGAGACAATGCAAAGATCACTGTAAACATGTTGGTTGGGATACCAATTGCTTTCAGGATGATGCCGGAGTAGAAGTCTACGTTCGGGTATAGTTTTCGAGCAGCAAAATACTCGTCTTCGATAGCGATTGTCTCAAGACGTTTCGCGATCTTAAGTAGAGGATCGTTTTCCAAGCCTAGTTCAGCCAGTACTTCGTCGCAAGACTTCTTCATAACGCGTGCGCGTGGGTCGAAGTTGCGGTATACGCGGTGGCCGAAGCCCATTAGGCGGAATGGGTCGTTTGGATCTTTTGCTTTAGCAACGAATTCATCAATGCGTGACTCATCGCCGATCTCTTCAAGCATGTTAAGTACAGCTTCGTTAGCACCGCCGTGAGCTGGGCCCCAAAGTGCAGCGATACCAGAAGCGATACATGCGAATGGGTTGGCGCCAGAAGAACCTGCAAGACGCACTGTAGAAGTGGATGCGTTCTGCTCGTGGTCCGCGTGTAGTACGAAGATGCGGTCCATTGCTTTCTCAAGTACAGGGTTAACTTGATACTCTTCGCATGGTGTACCGAACATCATCTGCAGGAAGTTACCTGCATAGCTCAGATCGTTACGTGGGTACATAAACGGCTGGCCGTTTGAGTACTTGAAGCACATCGCAGCGATAGTTGGCATTTTCGCGATTAGGCGGTATGCGCAAACTTCACGGTGATGTTCGTTATCGATATCTAGAGAGTCATGGTAGAACGAAGAAAGAGCGCCAACCACGCCGCACATGATCGCCATTGGGTGAGCGTCACGACGGAAACCGTTATAGAAGTGGTTTAGTTGCTCATGAACCATTGTGTGGTTCTTCACTGTTTCTACGAATTTAGCCTTTTGCTCTGCATCTGGCAGTTCGCCGTTCAATAGTAGGTAGCACACTTCCATGTAGTCTGATTTTTCTGCTAGCTCGTCGATAGCATAGCCGCCGTGCAATAGCACGCCTTTGCCGCCATCGATAAAAGTGATGCTAGAGTCACACGCAGCTGTGGAAACAAAACCAGGATCGTACGTGAACAGGCCTTTGCCAGTCAGTGGGCGCACATCAATTACGTCTGGACCTAGAGTGCCTGAATACACCGGCAGCTCAATAGCTTCATCCAGACCGTCGACTGTTAAACGTGCTTTCTTATCAGCCATTAAAAGGCTCCTATCATTATGTTTTAGTTCTGTTTTGACTTTCTTATTAGTCAGATCTAAGAGTCTTGGCCCGATAAATTGGACCCACACAATATAGAGACTGAAAAAAGTTTGTCAATCCGACTAAATGGGTTAGTTACCGCAACGCAGCAAAAACGACTGAATTTTTGCAGGATTGGTACTAAGGCTGAATAGTCATTTGGTTGTACGACTTTTGATATGCCGTAAAGTCCTAGACAAAAGGCGAACAGCGCTGTGTTTGCGTTGTATTGTCAAAGTGAAATGCTTATACTCTCGCCCCGAAGTTTATCCCTAGTTTATGTCCTATTATATTAGTTCATATATTATGGATATGCTTGAGGAGCGAGGTACTTATCTTCAACACTTCCGAGCAACCGAGCCCTGCAAAGGGGCCGTAAAAAGTGTGAACAAGAGCCGTGAATAAGAAAAGACCTGTAAATTTAGATCTTCAAACTATCAAAATGCCGCTACCGGCGATTACATCCATCCTGCATCGTGTGACAGGCGTGGCGCTATTTTTTGGTGCTGTGTTTGCTATGTATGCTTTGGGTTTGTCTCTGGAATCAGAAGCGGGCTTCAATGAAGCTGTTGATATGTTTGAGAATGGCTTCTTCGCGAAGCTTATAGCGTGGGGAAGTGTATCAGCATTGCTATACCACTTCTTCGCGGGCATCAAACACCTGGTAATGGATTTTGGCCACTGTGAAGAACTTGAAAGTGGTCAAATGGCAGCGAAAGTGACCTTGGGTCTAGCTGTTGCAGCAATCCTCATTTCGGGAGTATGGATATGGTAACTAGTATTACTAGCTTTGGCCGTAGTGGCCTGTATGACTGGATGATTCAGCGTGTAAGCGCGGTAATCCTAGCTGTATACACAATCTTTATGATTGGTTATCTAGCATTTGGCGCAGAACTAACTTACGAAATGTGGGTTGGTTTGTTCGAAGGAACAGCGATGCGCATCTTTACAATGCTAGCGCTACTATCCTTTGCTGCACACGTATGGATCGGTATGTGGTCTGTTTCTACTGACTATATTAAGCCAACGGGTATCCGTTTCGTGTTTCAATCTGCATGTGGTCTCCTGACGTTTATCTACGTTGTGTGGGGCATTCAGATTTTGTGGGGTGTTTAAAAGATGTCTAAACTACGCACGCTTACTTTCGACGCGATTGTTGTCGGTGGCGGTGGTGCAGGCATGCGTGCTGCACTTCAGCTTGCACAAAGTGGTCTAAACACTGCTTGTGTAACAAAAGTATTCCCAACTCGATCTCACACAGTATCCGCTCAAGGCGGTATCACTTGTGCGATCGCAAGTGCTGATCCAAACGACGACTGGCGTTGGCACATGTACGATACCGTTAAAGGTTCTGATTATATCGGTGACCAAGACGCTATCGAATACATGTGTTCTGTAGGTCCTCAGGCGGTATTCGAACTAGACCACATGGGTCTTCCGTTCTCCCGTACTGAAACAGGCCGTATCTACCAGCGTCCTTTCGGTGGTCAGTCTAAGAATTTTGGTGAAGGTGGTCAGGCTGCGCGTACATGTGCTGCGGCAGACCGTACTGGTCACGCACTGCTTCATGCTCTATATCAGGGCAATATGAAAGCAGGTACTACCTTCCTTAATGAATGGTACGCAGTAGACCTAGTTAAGAATGACGATGGCGCAGTTGTTGGCTGTATCGCTATCTGCATCGAAACAGGTGAAACTGTATACATCAAGGCTAAAGCGACTGTTCTTGCAACAGGTGGTGCTGGCCGTATTTACTCTTCTACTACTAACGCTCTCATCAATACCGGTGACGGTATGGGTATGTCTCTGCGTGCAGGTGTTCCGGCGCAGGATATGGAGATGTGGCAGTTCCACCCAACCGGTATTGCAGGTGCAGGTGTACTTGTAACTGAAGGTTGTCGTGGTGAAGGTGGTTACCTAATCAACAAAGACGGCGAGCGCTTCATGGAGCGTTACGCGCCAAACGCTAAAGACCTAGCTGGTCGTGACGTTGTGGCACGTTCTATGATCCTTGAGATCCTAGAAGGTCGTGGTTGTGGTGAAGATGGCGATCACGTTTACTTGAAGATGGATCACTTGGGTGAAGAGGTTCTTCATTCACGCCTACCAGGTATCTGTGAGCTGTCAAAGACGTTCGCTGCTACTGATCCAGTTGTTAAGCCGATTCCAGTTGTTCCAACTTGTCACTACCAGATGGGTGGTATTGCAACGAATATCGGTGGTCAGGCTATCGCACCTGATAAAGACGGTAACGATTCTATCGTTGACGGTCTATATGCTTGTGGTGAGGTTGCATGTGTATCTGTACACGGTGCTAACCGTCTAGGTGGTAACTCACTTCTTGACCTTGTTGTATTTGGTCGTGCTGCTGGTATGCAGATCGAACAGCAGATGCGTGAAGGTTACGAAGTTAAAGATGCAACTGAAGCTAACATTGAAGCTGCAATGGCGCGTCTAAACCGTCTAAACAACTCTACTGGCGGTGAAAGCGTTTCTGAAGTTCGTAAAGAGCTACAGAGCACAATGCAGCTGTACTTCGGTGTATTTCGTGACGGCGAAAGCATGCAGACAGGTCTTGAATTGCTTAAAGGCATTCGTGAGAAGATCAATAACCTGCATCTTGAAGATAAGAGTCAGGCATTCAACACTGCGCGTATCGAAGCGCTTGAGCTTGAAAACTTGTTCGAAGTTGCTGAAGCAACTGCTATCGCAGCTGAGGTTCGTAAAGAGTCTCGTGGTGCGCATGCTCGTAATGACTTTACTGAGCGTGATGATGAGAACTGGTTGTGCCACTCAGTTTACTTCCCTGAAGACAAAACTATCGGTAAGCGTGCTGTAAACTTCGCACCTAAAACCGTAGATGCCTTCCCACCTAAAGTTCGTACTTACTAAGGAGCTTCTATCATGTTGGTTAGTGTATATCGCTACAATCCTGAAACTGACGATGCTCCTTACATGCAGGATATCCATATTGATATCCCTGGTGGTAAGGACATCATGGTGTTGGATCTGCTTCAGCTTCTTAAGGACAAAGATCCGTCTATGGCGTATCGTCGTTCTTGCCGTGAAGGTGTATGTGGTTCAGACGGTATGAACATGAATGGCCTTAATGGTCTTGCATGTATCACTCCGTTATCTGCTGTAGTTAAAGATGACAAGCTTGTGCTGCGTCCATTACCAGGTCTGCCGGTTATCCGTGACCTTGTTGTAGATATGACTCAGTTCTACAAAGCTTACGAGAAGATCAAACCGTTCTTGATTAACGATACTCCGCCGCCTGCGATCGAGCGTCTGCAGTCTCCGGAAGATCGTGCTGAGTTGGATGGTCTGTACGAGTGTATTCTTTGTGCGTGCTGCTCAACTTCTTGCCCGTCTTTCTGGTGGAACCCAGATAAGTTCATCGGTCCTTCTGGCCTGCTTCAAGCGTACCGCTTCTTAGCAGACAGTCGTGATACGGCGACTCGTGAGCGTCTGGCAGATTTGGATGACCCATTCAGTGTCTTCCGTTGCCACGGCATCATGAACTGCGTAAACGTTTGCCCTAAAGGATTGAATCCTACTAAGGCGATCGGCAAGATTCGCAACATGCTGCTAGCGCAAGCAACCTGATCTACCTTAAAAAGCGGTGCCATTGGCACCGCTTTTTTTGTATTAAAAAAGAAAAAACAATTTTTTGTAAAAAAATTACCATATTCGCATAAAGAATGATTAAAGCTTGCTTCCAAAAGCTTTAATATAAGAATCCCGAGACAGTTAAAGCTGTTTGATCGGGGGATTGAAGGTAACTCAAAGAGGAGCGATGTCTGTCGGAAGATCCCGATAGAATCAGAAAGCTCCCAGAGCCAGGGTGATCAAGAATGCAAGAAAGCATCATGGATCTCATGTGGAAGAATGCTCACCTTTACGGTGGCAACCTTTCATACGTTGAAGAACTGTACGAAACTTACCTGATGGATCCAAATGCGATTCCTCAGGAATGGCGAGAAGAATTCGACCGACTACCTAAAGTTGGCGAAAATCTGACACAGGATGTGCCGCATTCTGCTATCAGAGAACATTTTCTCTATCTATCTAAAAACCAAAAACGCGCTGCGCCAACTGCTGTAAGTTCGGTTAGTTCCGAGCATGAGAAAAAGCAGGTTCGTGTATTGCGTATGATCAACGCTTACCGTGTACGTGGTCATCAGGTTGCAAACATCGATCCATTAGGTTTGATGCAACGTGAAGATGTGCCGGATCTTGATCTACGTTTCCATGAGCTGTCTGAAGCTGATTACGATACTGTATTCCAGCTAGGTTCTCTGTTCTTCGGTCCTGAAGAAGCTCCGCTGCGTGATATCGTTGCTGATCTGAAGAAGACGTACTGTACAACGGTCGGTGCAGAGTACATGCACATCGTTGATACACAAGAAAAACGTTGGATTCAGTCCCGTTTAGAGCCTGTACGCTCACATCCAGAAGCTGAAGTTAACAAGAAGAAAATGATTCTTGAGCGCCTAACAGCTGCTGAAGGTCTTGAGAAATACTTGGGCTCTCGTTATGCCGGTGCTAAGCGCTTCGGTCTGGAAGGTGGCGAGTCAATGATCGTATCCCTAAACACGCTAATTCAGCGTGCTGGTAAGCAGGGTGCGAAAGAAGTTGTTATCGGCATGGCTCACCGTGGCCGTCTAAATACGCTTGTTAATATCTTTGGTAAAAACCCAGCTGATTTGTTTGACGAATTTGAAGGGAAGCGTGTTGTAGATACATCCGGTGACGTTAAATACCACCAAGGTTTCTCATCTAACGTAGAAACTGAAGGCGGTGAAGTTCATATTGCAATGGCATTTAACCCATCTCACCTTGAGATTGCTGCTCCGGTAGTAGAGGGTTCTGTACGTGCGCGTCAGGATCGTCGTGAAGATGCTGTTGGTGATTCTGTTGTTCCTGTAAATATTCACGGTGACCAAGCTTTCTGTGGTCAGGGTGTTGTAATGGAGACATTTCAGATGTCTCAGACCCGTGCATATAAAACAGGCGGCACAATCCATATTGTAGTTAACAACCAAGTTGGTTTTACAACGTCTAAGCAAGAAGACTCACGTTCTACTGAGTACTCTACCGATGTTGCGAAAATGATTCAGGCTCCTATCTTCCACGTAAACGGAGATGACCCTGAAGCGGTTCGTTTTGTTACACAGCTGGCTGTTGATTACCGTAACGAATTTAAGAAAGACGTTGTAATTGACTTGTTCTGTTACCGACGCCGTGGCCACAACGAAGCTGATGAACCATCTGGTACACAGCCGTTGATGTACGCGCAGATCAAAAAGCAGAAAACTACGCGTGAACTTTACGCTCAACAGTTGATTTCTGAAGGTGTTGTTACACTTGAAGAAAGCAAGGCGATGGAGAAAGAGTACCGTAAGCTGCTAGAGAATGGTGAGCATGTTGTTAAGTCTCTTGTACATGAGCCAAACTCAGAGCTTTTCGTAGATTGGAAGCCTTACCTAGGTCATGAGTGGTCTTTTGACTGCCCAGAAACTAAGGTTGATCTAAAGCTTCTGCAAGAGTTAGGTAACAAGATTTGTGAAACCCCAGAAGGTTTCTCTGTACAGCGTCAAGTTCAAAAAATCATTGATGACCGTAAGCGTATGGCTCACGGTGCAATGGAATTGAACTGGGGTATGGCAGAGTCTCTTGCCTATGCAACTATCCTTGCTGAAGGCCATCCAGTGCGTATCACGGGTCAGGATGTGGGACGTGGTACGTTCTCTCACCGTCACGCGGTACTACATGATCAGAAGACAGCTGAAACTTATCTACCTCTAGATAACCTATCTGATGAGCAGCCTCGTCTTACATTGCATGACTCTTTCCTATCGGAAGAAGCGGTACTTGCGTTTGAGTACGGTTATGCGACTACGATGCCAAATGCCCTAGTTATTTGGGAAGCTCAGTTCGGTGATTTCGCCAACGGTGCGCAGGTAGTAATTGACCAGTTCATCACCTCTGGTGAGCACAAATGGCAGCGTCTATGTGGTCTGACGATGTTGTTGCCTCACGGCTTTGAAGGTCAGGGCCCTGAGCACTCTTCAGCACGTCTAGAGCGTTACCTACAATTGTGTGCAGAGCACAACATTCAGGTTGTTACGCCTACTACGCCAGCACAGATTTTCCACTTGTTGCGTCGTCAGGTTGTACGTCCGCTTCGTAAGCCTCTAGTTGTAATGTCTCCTAAGAGTTTGCTACGTCACAAGCAAGCGACATCTACACTTGAAGAGCTTGCAGAGGGTTCTTTCCAGCCAGTGATTGGCGAAGTAGATCAGTTGGAGCCTAAGAAGGTAAAACGCCTTGTACTGTGTGGTGGTAAGGTTTACTACGACCTATATAACCGCCGTGCAGAATTGGAAAAAGATGATGTGGCTATTGTTCGTATTGAGCAGCTATATCCTTTCCCAGAAGCACAACTGGCAGAAGCAATCTCTGAGTATACAAACTTGGAATCTGTAGTTTGGTGTCAAGAAGAACCAATGAACCAAGGCGCATGGTACTCAATGCAGCACCATATGCGTCACGTTCTACACAAACATGACAGCAAGTTACATTTGGAAGGGGTAGCCCGTCCAGCATCTGCAGCTCCAGCGGTAGGGTACATTTCTGTACACGCTGAGCAGCAGGAAAAACTAGTTAATGATGCACTTAACGGTTGATCAGGCGATTAACCACAATTACTAATCGCCTGACGGTGATAACGATAAAGGAAAAAACATGTCCATCGAAATCAAAGCGCCGACGTTCCCAGAATCTGTAGCAGACGGCACAATCGCAACTTGGCACAAACAGCCAGGTGAAGCATGCTCAGCAGACGAGCTTATTGTTGATATCGAAACTGATAAAGTAGTACTAGAAGTTGTAGCACCAGAAGACGGTGTTATTGCTGAAGTACTGAAAGGCGAAGGCGACACAGTTCTGAGTGACGAAGTGATCGCTAAGTTTGAAGCGGGTGCTGCAGGTTCTGCTGCGCCAGCTGCCGAAGAAGCTGCGGCACCTGCAGGCGATGCTGAAAAAGTAGGCCCTGCTGCACGTAAGCTGATCGAAGAAAACGGCTTGGATGCATCTCAAATTACAGGTACTGGCAAAAATGGCGGTATCACTAAAGAAGACGTTCAGAACTTCATCAAAAACGGCGCACAAGCACCGGCTGCTGCACCAGCTCCAGCGGCTGCTGCTCCAGCTCAAGCTGCTGCACCAGTTAACGTTCCAGCAGGTGAGCGTGTAGAGAAGCGAGTTCCGATGACTCGTCTACGTGCAACAATTGCTAAACGCCTAGTTGAAGCACAGCAAAATGCTGCAATGCTTACGACTTATAATGAAGTAAACATGAAACCGGTTATGGAGCTTCGTAAACAGTACAAAGATCTGTTTGAGAAGACTCACAACGGTACTCGTCTTGGTTTCATGTCTTTCTTCGTTAAAGCTGCAACTGAAGCTCTGAAGAAGTTCCCAGCAGTTAACGCATCTATCGACGGTAATGACATGGTTTACCATGGCTACCAGGATATCGGTGTAGCTGTTTCTACTGATCGTGGTTTGATGGTACCAGTGCTACGAGACACTGATGTAATGAGCCTAGCAGATGTTGAATCTACTATTGCTGACTTTGGTAAGCGTGGTCGTGAAGGTAAGCTTGGTATGGACGACATGCAAGGCGGTACATTCACAATCACTAACGGTGGTGTATTCGGTTCATTGATGTCTACTCCGATCTTGAACCCACCACAAACTGCTATTCTAGGTATGCATAAAATTCAGGAACGTCCAATGGCTGTTAATGGCCAGGTTGAGATCCTGCCAATGATGTACCTCGCTCTGTCATACGATCACCGTATGATTGATGGTAAGGAAGCTGTACAATTCCTAGTGACAATTAAAGACCTTCTAGAAGATCCTGCACGTATGCTGCTAGAGGTTTAAGGTTAGTCCTCATAAGAACAGAGTGAAGATAGGATAAAACATGTCTGATAAATTTGACGTTATTGTTGTAGGTGCAGGCCCTGGTGGTTATGTTGCTGCGATTCGTGCAGCTCAGCTTGGTCTAAAAACTGCCTGTGTTGAAAAGTGGGTTGATGACAAAGGTACTGCTGTGCTAGGTGGAACGTGCTTGAATGTAGGTTGTATTCCATCAAAGGCGCTACTTGAATCAACGCATCAATTCCACAATGCTCAACATGCAAATGTACATGGCATCCAAACTGGCGAAGTGTCCATGGATGTTAAAGCGATGGTTGCGCGTAAAGACAAGATTGTTGGTAACTTGACTGGTGGTATCACGGGTCTGTTTAAAGCAAACGGCGTAACTTTGCTACAAGGTATGGGTAAGCTTCACGGCGGTAAGAAAGTTGAAGTTATCGCAGCTGATGGTACTTCCACTACTTACGATGCTGAGAACGTTATTCTTGCATCTGGTTCTGTACCAGTAGAGATTCCACCTGCGCCGTTAACTGAAGGTTTGATCCTTGATAATGCTGGCGCACTTAACATCGACGAAACGCCTAAGCGTTTGGGTGTAATTGGTGCTGGTGTTATTGGCCTAGAAATGGGTTCCATCTGGGCGCGTCTGGGTACTGAAGTAACTGTGCTTGAAGCTATGGATGATTTCCTAGCTGCTGCAGATAAAGATCTTGCTAAAGAGGCTGCTAAGCTTCTTAAGAAGCAAGGCCTTGATGTGAAGCTTGGTGCACGTTGTACAGGTACTGAGATCATCGACGGCAAAGAAGTGAAAGTAAGCTTCACTGATGCTGAAGGCGATAAAGAGATCGTTGTTGACAAGTTGATTGTTGCAGTAGGTCGTAAGCCTCAGACTCAAGGTCTTCTTGCAGATGATTCTGGTGTTTCGCTAGATGAGCGCGGTTTCATCTTCGTTGATGAAAAATGTCAGACTGGTGTACCTGGTGTTTATGCGATTGGTGACTCTGTTCGTGGCCCAATGCTTGCGCATAAGGCGTCTGAAGAGGGCATCATGGTTGCTGATATCATCGCAGGTCATCATGCACAGATGAACTATGATGTCATTCCTAGCATTATCTACACGCACCCAGAGCTAGCTTGGGTTGGTAAAACTGAGCAAGAGCTTAAAGCTGATGGCGTTAAGTACAAAGTAGGTAAGTTCCCATTTGCTGCAAACGGCCGTGCAATGGCTAACAACGATACTGATGGTTTCGTTAAGCTAATTGCCTGCGAAGAGACTGATCGTGTACTTGGTGTACACATTGTTCACGGTTTAGGTGGTGAGCTAATTGGTCAAGCTGCAATTGCAATGGAATTCTGTTCAACTGCAGAAGATCTGCAGATGACAGTATTTGCTCACCCAACAGTGAGTGAAGCGATTCATGAAGCTGCGTTAGCAGCGGATGGTCACGCGATTCACATGGCGAATCGCAAAAAACGCTAAGTAATTAGCACAGAGAGATCCGGCTTACTCTTACAAGGAGTAAGCCGTATATAAAACTTGTTGCTAGAACCAACAGGGCTGTTACAGGGGCGGATTTAGATCCCTGATACAGAAAAATCATATAGTGATAACACAACGGGTTAGAGCATGAATCTTCATGAGTACCAGGGTAAACAGCTGTTTGCCGAATATGGTCTGCCGGTATCCAAAGGATACGCAGTAGATACTCCAGAAGCAGCGGCTGAAGCTGCTGAAAAAATTGGTGGTGATAAGTGGGTTGTTAAAACTCAGGTGCACGCTGGCGGCCGTGGTAAGGCTGGCGGTGTTAAGTTGGTTGACTCTCCTGCAGAAGCGCAAGAGTTCGCAGCTAACTGGCTGGGCAAAAACCTAGTTACATTCCAGACTGACGAAAATGGTCAGCCTGTTTCTAAAATTTTGGTTGAAGACTGCACAGATATTGCAAACGAGCTATATCTTGGTGCTGTTGTAGACCGTTCTACTCGCCGTATCGTTTTCATGGCATCTACTGAAGGTGGTGTTGAAATCGAGACAGTTGCAGAAGAAACTCCAGAAAAGATTCTTAAAGCTGAAGTAGATCCGCTAACGGGTGCTCAGCCTTACCAGGGTCGCGATCTTGCATTCAAACTGGGCCTAGAAGGCGATCAGATTAAGCAGTTCGTTAAAATCTTCTTGGGTCTGGCTCAGATGTTCCAAGAGAAAGATCTGGCTCTTCTAGAGATTAACCCTCTAGTTATTACTGATGAAGGTAACTTGCACTGCCTAGACGCTAAAGTAGCGATCGATGGCAACGCTGTTTACCGTCATAAAGATCTTCAAGCTATGCACGATCCATCTCAGGAAGATGAGCGTGAAGCACACGCTGCTGAGTGGGATCTAAACTACGTTGCTCTAGACGGTACTATCGGTTGCATGGTTAACGGTGCTGGTCTTGCAATGGGTACTATGGACATCGTTGCTCTACACGGTGGTTTCCCAGCTAACTTCCTTGACGTTGGTGGCGGCGCGACTAAAGAACGTGTTACTGAGGCGTTCAAGCTTATCCTAGCTGACGAGAAAGTTAAGACTGTATTGGTTAACATCTTCGGCGGTATCGTACGTTGTGACCTGATTGCCGAAGGTATCATCGGCGCGGTTAAAGAAGTAGGTGTAAACGTACCAGTTGTAGTACGTCTGGAAGGTAACAATGCTGATCTAGGTTCTAAGCTTCTTGCTGAATCTGGTCTAGACATCATCGCAGCTACTAGCTTGACTGATGCAGCTCAGCAAGCAGTAAACGCAGCGGAGGGTAAATAATGTCCGTTTTGATTAATAAAGACACCAAAGTAATCTGCCAAGGTTTCACTGGTGGTCAAGGTACCTTCCACTCTGAACAAGCTATCGCGTACGGTACGCAGATGGTTGGCGGTGTAACTCCAGGTAAAGGTGGTACAACTCACCTAGGTCTACCTGTATTCAACACTGTTGCTGAAGCTGTAGAAGCGACTGGCGCAGATGCATCTGTTATCTACGTTCCAGCTCCATTCTGTAAAGATTCTATCCTAGAAGCTGCAAACGGTGGCGTTAAGCTAATCGTTTGTATCACTGAGCACATCCCAGTTATGGATATGCTTGAGTGTAAAGTTAAGTGTGACGAGCTAGGTGTACGCCTAATCGGCCCTAACTGCCCAGGTGTTATCACTCCAGGCGAATGTAAGATTGGTATTATGCCAGGTCACATTCACCTACCAGGTAAAGTAGGTATTGTTTCCCGTTCTGGTACTCTGACTTATGAAGCTGTTAAGCAGACTACAGATGCTGGTTTCGGTCAGTCTACTTGTGTAGGTATCGGTGGTGACCCAATCCCTGGTTCTAACTTCATCGATATTCTGGAAATGTTCCAGAACGATCCACAGACTGAAGCGATTGTAATGATCGGTGAGATCGGTGGTACTGCTGAAGAAGAAGCGGCTGCTTACATCAAAGCAAACGTTACTAAGCCTGTTGTTTCTTACATTGCTGGTGTTACTGCACCTGCTGGTAAGCGTATGGGTCACGCTGGTGCGATCATCTCTGGTGGTAAAGGTACTGCTGATGAGAAATTCGCAGCACTTGAAGATGCAGGCGTTAAGACTGTACGTTCACTTGCTCAGATCGGCGATGCACTAAAAGAAGTTACTGGCTGGTAAGCTAGAACATCTCTAGAAAAGGCAGCTTAGGCTGCCTTTTTTATTGCCTGTGTCCCGTCCAGAATAAATAGCAGTTGAAACATCAGCTGTTTAATGTGATTGTTGATTAACATTATTTTTAGCGAAGAATGTTTATGAAAAACCTTATCGTGATAGGTGTTGCTTCAGTTGTTGGTTTAGCAGTTGTCGGTGGTGCCGGTTTCTTTGGTTATAAGATGTATTCAGAGTTATCTGAATATAAAGCCTTGGGATCGATTAAGGATATGCGAACATTCAGCCAAGAGAATTTTGATCTAAAAAAAGAAAATAAAGTCCTGATTAAAAAATCAGAAGATATGCAGCGCCAGTTTGTGATTCATCGTAAGATGATCATTGATCAAGCAGTTAAAAGATCAGAAAGAAAAGTAGCAACTTCCATTGCTTCTTTTACTCCTATCTCTGGCTACTATGTGCTTGCTGCTATGTCTACGCAAGAACAGTTGGAGCTTTGTCAGGATGTACAGGCTTTATTAAAACTAGAATCTAATCTGTTTGAAACGTCTGATCCTTCTGTGGTTATGCAGCAAGAGAAGATCTGTGGGACATATATTGAGCGAAAGTTAACGCCGTTGTTCAAATACCAGATGCTTCGTGTACGAGCATCTATGACTGGGTCACTTGGGCATTTAAGATCCGATGCTGAAGAAAAATTCGATAAAGCACGGAAACTGCTTGAAAAATGGCAAGTGCCTGTTGAACGAGAATTAGATTCCTATACGCGCTTTGATCGTTAAATTTATCGCTAAGCAATCTTGTAAACTCCTTATAGTCCCTTTCTGCTGGAAGCTGAGTATTCCTATTTAGCTGCTACAATTTTATTTACTCTATATAGTATTATGCGTTTTAATAATAACCATTGTTTTTAAGTGGTTAATGGGTTGAGGGCGATAATCTTTGAGTAGTAATAAGATTGAAATGTATGCCTTAGCCGAGCGAATGCCCGGTACCTTCTATCGACGTTCTATTAAGGGCGATCGCTCTTTGTTGTTCATTACTTCGGGTTGTAAAGAGCTTACAGGCTATTCCGCTGCTGAGTGGTTGGGTGGTGAGATTAGTTTTAAACAAATTATTGATTCAGAATGTCATGCCCATTATCGCGATATAGTTGATCAAGCTATCGTAGAAGGTGCTCCTTACAGTGTCGAATATAAAATCACGCAGAAATGTGGTGATACCCTTTGGGTTTGGGAGCAAGGGCATGGTGTCACTGAGCATGGCAATCTTGCTGCTATAGAGGGTTACATCACTGATATAACAGCACAGAAAGCGCATGAAGCTGGCTTACAGGATGCGCTTAATGCAAAGCAACAACTGCTAGAAGAATACAAGGGTGTTGTTGATTGCAGTGCCATTGTTTCTAAGACAGATCCAAATGGCGTTATTACTTACGTTAATGATCACTTTTGCAAAGTTTCTGGTTATAGCTCGGATGAGTTAGTGGGTTCCACTCATGCGATCGTGAGGCATCCGCAGACACGTCCTGAGATCTTTAAAGATCTGTGGGAGACAATTCTTTCTGGTAAAACCTGGAAAGGTACTCTCAGAAATATAGCAAAGAATGGTCAGGACTATTATGTAAATTCGGCTATCTCACCCATTATGGATTCCGATGGCAATATCATCGAATTCATATCCGTTCGATTTGATGTGACATCGCTAATTGAGAAAGAGAAGCGGATCAGACGGCAGATTACGGATCAGTTAACGGGGTTGCCAAATAGGCAGAGCCTTTTGGAGGATCTTGCCTCCGTAGAATCGGGTTCTTTAGCTATTATAAACATTAACGATTTTAAGTTGGTGAATGAATATTATGGCTTTGCGGTGGGTGACCAGCTTTTACGCGATATGGCCTTATTGCTTTCAGAAGTTGCTAAGCAGTACGGCCTAATCCTATATCGTCTTTCGGGCGATGAATTTGCTATTTTCTGTAAAGAGCATGTACGTGACATTGGTTTTGATGCTTTGTGCGACTTTATCGTTGCGCGTGTATCTGAAAAAGTAATCACTATCATCGCAATTGAATTTGCCTTGGCGGTAACGATTGGTGCATCTAGTGGTTGTGCCAAAGATTTGCTCTTACATGCGGATATAGCGCTTCACAGTGCTAAAGAGCAGCACTTATCAGTGCAAATCTATGATATCTATTCACCGTTAAAACGTCAGATTGATAACAATATCACTTGGCTTAAAAGAATTCGTGAAGCTATTCATGAAGAAAGAATTGAGGTTTTTGCGCAGCCTATCTTAGATGTTAATTCATCTGAAATTAACCGCTATGAATGCTTAATGAGGTTAAGAGAGGGTGAGGACTATATCTCTCCTTATCTGTTCCTGCAGGCGGCAAAACATGGTCGGTTATATGGGGATTTAACCCGAATTGTATTCTCTAAAGCTTGTGCATTCTTTGCTGAACGAGCTGATTGCTTTTCCATCAATATAACGGCCTCCGATATATTAAATCCGAATACATCTAACTACATCATCCGAACGATCAAGCGCTATGGGGTGGGTGATCGTCTCGTTTTTGAATTGGTTGAAAGTGAAGGAATAGAGGATTCTGAGCTCATTATACAATTCTTTGATCAAGTGAAGGCGATGGGATGCAGATTAGCTATAGATGACTTTGGTACAGGTTATTCCAATTTCGAATACCTTCTCAAGCTAGATATTGATTATATAAAGATCGATGGCTCTTTAATTCGTTACATTGATAAGGATGATAATGCGCGTATTGTGGCTGCAACGGTTGTCGACTTTGCTAGACGTCTGAATGTGAAGACGGTTGCGGAGTTTGTTCATAATCGTGAAGTAGAGCAATGTGCTCGTGATATAGGTGTCGACTTTCTACAGGGCTTTCTGTTAGGTGAGCCAACTCCTTTAGACTCTCTCTAAGTTTGTTGTTCTGGTCTGTTTATTGCTTTTCTAAGCGAGGGGTGACAGGTCTTTAGTGTTTGTCGTTTTAAATGCTGCAAAGCCAAGGGTTTGAAGCATTATTTTTTCATCATTATTCTATTTATAGTGCGCTGAGCACTCTTTTTGTGCGGCTATAATCTGATTTGGCACTTGTTTGGTGCGATCGATAGAATTTGAGATGAAAAAAATACTCTTGGCTGTAGTATAAGGCTTTCGGTCTAGCTGGTTTTATTGCTTTTTTTATTCCAGTGATGATTGTGAAGCATGTATTTGGTGATAGGTATTTTTCATGTGTATCCGTACCTATAAGTGCCACAAAATTTATCAGAGTAGTTCATTATGAGTTTTAAGCTTTTTCCATACTTCCAACCAATTGTTGAAACCGCAACTGGTCGTATTGCGGGATACGAAGCGCTGGCAAGGATGAAAGATGAAAGCGGTAATATAGTTTCTGCAGGTGCAATTTTTTCGGATAAGAATCTCTCTGTTAAAGAACGTATTGAGCTAGACCGAGATGTAAGATTACAAGCCCTTCAGCAGATTCAGGCATTGCCTGAAGATACTTATATCAGTATTAATATTTCTCCTGAGTGGCTGCAATATTTAGAATCTTTAGACAATATCCCTACTTTGGAGATGATCAAGCAGTTAGCTGTTGATCCCTCGAAAGTTGTTATCGAAATAACCGAGCTAGATGGTGAGTTGGAAGTAATCCAGAAGCTTGTAGAACGATACCGTGAAGAGGGTTTCTGTATTGCTATCGATGATTTCGGTACCGGTTTTTCGCAGTTAGACCGCATTGCTTTGCTTAAGCCGGATATCATTAAGCTAGATATGACACTGCTTAAAACAGGAACGAATGACAGTCGTCGTTCCTCTATGGTTCAGATGTTAGGGGAGCTTGCATCTAAACTTGGCAGTAAAGTGCTGTGTGAAGGAGTAGAAACCGATGAAGAGTACTATCTAGCGTTAAGTTGTAATGCTGTTTATGTACAGGGCTTTCTTTTCTCAGAAGCGAGGCCTGAGATGTTGCCTCCTGAATCGACTACTAAGCAAGTTAAAGATATGCTCAGTCACTATCGGGATATGGCGATTAATGCTACATCCCGCAGTCATTGGCGTGCAGAAAAGGTTAAGGCTGAACTGCTTGCTTTGAGAGAAGTTTTAAAAGCTGCAACCAGTGATGAAGACCTACAGCATTTCGTTGCGACTGAGCACTTAATGCGTTTCTATATCTGTGATCGTTTAGGTAATCAAATCTCTCCAAACTATGAGAACAGCGATAAAGGTTGGATCTTAAACGAGAAGCATAGAGGTTTTAACTGGAGCTGGAGGCCTTATTTCTTTGAGCTCCTAGGTGCTGCAGATACGAAAAATCGTTTGGTCTTCTCTGAGCCATACCAAGATATTCATACGGGGCAGAGAGCGCAAACGGCTGTTTTGTTTATCGATGATACTCGTATCTTGCTTGCGGATTTGCTAGATGAGGGTCAGGAGAGTGATCTGTTTAACGGCTTTAGCGGAATGCCGGCAAGCTGGATTCCTGAGATAGGCTAATTGATCTGTTGCTATAAGAGCGAAGCCGAGAGGTTTAGCTCTTATTTTTTAAGCTCTTTCAGAAGAAGGGTGTACGCTTTATTTTTCTTTTCGATCTGGTGTAGTTTGATAATCTGATGATTTAGTTCAGGTGCAAACCAGATGAAAGTCTGTCGTATGCTGCCTTCTTTACGCACGCGTTTTACACGAATTGCTTCGTACTCACCGATAGGAGCTTTGATGCTCTCTTTGCCATCAACGATGAAGTTATATTCTTTTAGCTTTCCACCGTCTGCTACAGAGTATTGAAACTCTTTATCGCCTTTAGCGACTGCTTGTTGTAAAAGTAATTGATAGCTGATTTTATCTTGAACGCCTTCTGTAATTGGCATTTTCCAAGGCTTGTTTTCAACCTTGTTTGTTACTAATTGGTTTTGCCAATCAAAATGAACCTCAGCCTTACGCTTTTTGCCAAGTACGCTACGTTTGAACGAATAGTTGAGTGGCTTTAGCTTTGCATTCTCTAGCGTGAATTTACTGGATTCATAGATGCTAGCAAACATTGCGGAAGCTTTTGATTCAAACAGCCATTCGCCAGATTCGGACTTTTGCAGTTTACGTGTCGTGCTACCGCTGAGGGAGATGCTGCCATCCCAATCAATTTCGTAGCTTGCGGTAAAAGGAGTAAAAGGCGTTGCGGTGTCTGCAACTAGAGGAGTAACCCAGAGAAGTGCGGACGCGAAAAGGGAATTAATTAACGTCTTATTTTCTCTGAGCATACCGAGTTTCCTCATTAAATTTGATCGTGCTGAAAGCCCTGAGTAGGTGCGGCTTTACCGTCTAAGGTAACGCCAGCGTCAGACCAGATCAGTCTATCAGAACAAAACAGGCCTACCGCTTGAGGGTAGATGATATGTTCCACTTTATGGACTTTCTGTTGCAAGCTCTCACTTGTATCTTCCGGATCTATGCTTACTTTACCCTGAATGGCTAGCGGGCCACCATCCAACTCTTCAGATACAAAGTGCACGGTGCAGCCGTGTTCTTTATCACCAGCATCAATTGCACGCTGATGGGTGTGAAGGCCTTTGTATTTAGGGAGTAGTGACGGGTGAATGTTAAACATTCTGCCGTTGTAGTGCCGAACAAATTCGGCTGTAAGGATACGCATAAACCCTGCAAGAACAATCAGGTCAGGCTGATATGTATCAATCTGTTTGATCATCGCTTGGTCAAAACTTTCCCGGCTATCAAAGTCGGTATGTTTTAAAACCAGTGTGGGGATATTGGAGTTGCGGGCACGCTCCAAGCCATAAGCCTCAGCTTTGTTACTGAGGACGGCTTCGATGCGGCCATCAATTTGGCCAGCATCGATTGAATCCATTATAGCTTGGAGGTTGGAACCACTTCCTGAGATCAGGACAACGATTCGTTTAGTCATTGGGCGAATTACGCCTCCAGACCAGCTAGTTCAACTTGCTCTTCACCTGCTTGCGCAGCAGCAATCGAACCGATAACCCAAGCATCTTCGCCAGCTTCGTTTAGTAGCTGAAGCGCTTCTTCTTGCTTGTCAGCAGGTACGCAGATAACCATACCAACACCACAGTTGAATGTGCGGTACATCTCAGTTGCATCAACGTTGCCTTGCTCTTGTAGCCAGTTGAATACAGCAGGCATAGTCCAAGAGTTTACATCGATAACAGCTTTAGCGTTCTCAGGAAGAACTCGTGGGATGTTCTCAAGTAGACCGCCGCCCGTAATGTGGGACAGAGCGTTAACTTGAGATTCTTTGATCAGTTTTAGAAGTGACTTAACGTAGATGCGTGTTGGCGCCATCAAAGCATCCGCTAGAGGTTTGCCATCAAGGTCTGCAGTCAACTCTGTACCGCTTACTTCTAGAATCTTACGGATTAGAGAGTAACCGTTTGAGTGTGGGCCTGAAGAAGCTAGGCCGATCAGCGTGTCACCAACTTTTACGTTAGTGCCGTCGATGATCTCATCTTCTTCTACAACACCCGTGCAGAAACCAGCTAGATCGTAATCTTCGCCTTCGTACATGCCTGGCATTTCAGCTGTTTCACCACCAACAAGTGCAGCACCTGCCAGAGAACAACCTTCGCCAATACCTTTTACCACATCTGCAGCAGTATCAACGTTAAGTTTACCCGTCGCGTAGTAATCCAAGAAAAGTAGAGGTTCTGCGCCAGCAACGATTAGATCGTTAACACACATCGCAACTAGGTCGATACCGATGGTGTCGTGCTTTCCTAGATCCATAGCTAGGCGTAATTTTGTACCTACACCGTCAGTACCTGAAACAAGTACAGGCTTACGGTAGCCTTCAGGGATACGGCATAGAGCGCCGAAACCACCTAGGCCGCCCATAACTTCAGGGCGAGTTGTGCTTTTAGCAACGCCTTTAATGCGATCAACTAGGGCGTTACCAGCGTCGATATCAACGCCAGCGTCTTTATAGCTCAGAGAGCTGTTATCAGAACCAGTAGACATGGATCAGTTAACCTTTCATGTACAAGGAAAGAGGAAGAAAAATATTGCCGCATATTCTACCGTTTTATCACGCTTGAATACACTCATCTGGGCAACGAATATGAAATAATTATATGGGATGGTAAAGTTAGTTGATATTTATAGAATTATTGCAGGCGGTTTAATGGACTTGATGCGAAGCTTTATAGCTGTGCTTCTGCTGGCAGTGTCTCAATTTGTTTTTGCAGGGACAGTAACTGATCTTTATCAGGTGACTTTGCCTGTTGATGAACAAAGGTCTTCACCTAGTGACCATCAAATGAGTTCTGGGCTGGCGAAAGTTCTAGTTAAAGTATCTGGCAATTCCAGTATTGCCGAAGATTCTCAAATCCAATCCCAACTTAAAGTGCCAGCCAGAACGTTAAAGCAGTTTAGTTATATCGCTAAAGAAGATGGGGAATATTTAGTTTTAGATTTCCACCCGTCGGTTATTGACGGTTTAGTTACCCGTACAGGCTTTAAACCCTTAGGCGGGCAGAGACCTACCGTTTTGCTTTGGTTTGCTTCGGACCTATCCGGCG
Source organism: Neptuniibacter sp. QD48_55 (assembly GCF_047778115.1). Taxonomy (GTDB): domain Bacteria; phylum Pseudomonadota; class Gammaproteobacteria; order Pseudomonadales; family Balneatricaceae; genus Neptuniibacter. The sequence goes on from NZ_CP180555.1 coordinate 1,394,009, forward strand.
AACAAGACTATCTGCAATTCAATGATCCTTTTTATAAAGCCCTGCAGTTAGCTGCAAACTCCCGTGGATTGCCGCTGCAGTTTCCTTTATTCGATCTAACTGACCAAGTGGCGCTTACCACTGCGGATCTTTGGGTGTTGCAGGATCAATCAATTACTCAAGCCTCAGCACGTTATAATCCTGATGCCATTATTGCTGGTCGCCTTTCAAAGGTGACGCCAGAAGGAGTATCCGTCGCGGGGTTATTTATAAATGGCGGCGACAACCAACCGTTAGCGGAATCTGGCAATATCGATCAGGTAGCTCAAGCTTTGATAAACCGAGTCGCGGATAACCTTTTTAAGCCGGTCGTGAGTTATAAACTCAGTCATTTCCAGACGGGCGTGGCCGTTCAAGTCGAAAATATTTCTAACTTGTCTGATTACGTCAGACTGATCGATTTTCTCAAAGGGTTATCTGTTGTTAGTCAGGTAAAAATTGAACAAGCAATAGGCAATCAAATTACAGTAAGACTTGAGTTAGATGGCAGTGAAGAGCAATTGCGCCAAGCTATCGCCCTAGAGCCGCAATTGCAGGCGCTCGATAGTCTTAGAAATCAAGATGGTTCTGCGGTAATGATCTACCGCTGGCAAGGATAGCAGGAACAATAAATGACTGAATCACAACGTTGGTTTTTCTTAATACTTGCCGTCGTATTGGGCGGTTTGGTGTATCTACTTTCTCCAATTCTTTCACCGTTTTTGGTCGGGGCATTGTTTGCTTATTTGTCTGATCCTATTGCCGATCGATTAGAAGACTTAGGTATGTCCCGTACAGGGTCTGTCATTATTGTGTTTATCGGTATGACGGCTTTAGTGGCGATGATGTTCCTGTTATTACTTCCGCAACTAGGGCATCAAATACAGACATTGCTAGCTCGTATACCGCAGGCGATACAGCTATTTGAAGAACAGATATTCCCTTGGATATTAGCAACATTCAGTTTGGAGCCAACTGAGTTTGGCTTTGCCAATGTTAAAGATGTTTTGATTGGTGATTTGCAAAAAACTGGCGATATTATGAGCCAGTTGTTAGGTGGCATTACGCGATCTGGTTTGGCGATTGTGGCGTGGGTGGCTAATTTAGTATTGATTCCCGTGGTTACATTCTATTTGTTACGCGACTGGGATGTAATGATTGCCAAGGTTAAACGCCTGTTACCACGCAATGTAGAGCCTAAAGTTTCTTTGTGGGCCAGTGAGTGTGATGAGGTACTTGGCGCATTTATGAAAGGCCAGCTTTTAGTCATGGTCGCATTGGGAATTGTTTATGCAGTAGGTTTATGGATCGTAGGGCTTGATCTAGCGCTATTGGTTGGTATGATCGCGGGCCTTGCTAGTATTGTTCCTTACATGGGATTCATCATCGGTATTGCAGTGGCAGGTGTTGCTGCATTTATGCAATTCCAAGATCCAATGGTTTTAGGCTACGTTGGCGTAGTCTTTATCATTGGCCAGATGCTTGAAGGGATGTTACTTACGCCATTATTAGTAGGTGACCGTATTGGATTACACCCTGTTGCGGTAATTTTTGCTATCATGGCGGGCGGACAGCTGTTCGGATTTGTTGGGGTGCTTTTAGCTCTGCCAGTTGCAGCTGTTATTATGGTGCTATTACGGCATCTGCATGAAGGTTACAAAGGCAGTACATTGTACGGCTCAGAAGAAGATCAAGCGTTAGAACAAGTCGAACCAGTAGTTAATGACAAGTAAACAACCATTCCAATTACCTCTATCGGTTAGTCTCCGAGATGATGCTCGTTTTGAGAATTATTACGCTCAAGGCAATGAGCTGGTTTGCGCGAGTTTAAAGGCGGCCGCAAACGGTAATGGTGAGCAGTTTACTTACATTTGGGGTAGTGAAGGTGTTGGTTGTACTCATCTACTCCAAGCGGTATGTCATGAAGCCGATCCTGTAGGACGCAGTGCGGCTTATCTCCCCCTAGATGAATTAAAACAGATGGGTGGTGGTATTTTAGAAGGGATGGAATATCTCGATCTAGTTTGTATCGATGGCATAGAGTCTGTTGCTGGTAATAAAGCTTGGGAAGAGGCGCTTTTCCACTTCTTTAATCGTATCCGCGAGCAGGGAAATACACTGATCATCGCTTCGACAGCTGCGCCACGTCACCTTGGTATCAACCTGCCTGATTTAGCATCCCGACTCAGTTGGGGCATGGTATTTCAGGTGCAAGCGCTTAATGATGAAGTGAAATTAACTGCGATTAAGGCGAAAGCGAGTGCTCGCGGATTGCAGTTTTCAGATGAAGTCGCTCGCTTTTTACTTCACCATGCCAGCCGCAATATGAACGATTTAGCCTGTTTACTAGACACGTTGGATCGCGCATCTCTGAGTGCTCAGCGCAAAATCACAATTCCTTTCGTTAAAGAGGTTACAGGGCTGTAATTAATCAGCTCTTAAACCAACTCTTCATATATTGTTCATTATTTTTGCAGGTGCGTAATGCGAAAATAAGGGTATTCAATTTAGGTACTCTTTCGCAGGTCATTATGGCTAGGAGGTCATTATGGGTAGCAAGCATCTGACAGACAAATTACACGCTAAGCTTGAAAAAGAAGAGATCAAAGTCAAAGCCAACAATGTTCGCTATACCGTTACCCACCTCAATGAAAAAGGTAAGGTTTTAGGGCGTGAGTGGTATAAGGGATTTATCGCTGTTTCAGGCAAGCGCCTGATACTGGTATCTGATGGCGTAAAATTTCTTAACATCAAAAAATCGGATCAACGCTTCATTGCTGCTAAGTTTGAAGAAGAAAATGTAGCTTGCCTAGAAGTGCGTTATTTCAAAGAACCAGATTCTGAACGCAGCTTGGTCTTTCATATCTATACGGATAAAGTCAATAAACTGCTTAAACACATTGATAAGCTATAAGCCAAAATAGATTATCGCCTCTGGGGCGGAATGTTCTTTTTCGCCCCTTGAAATATCTCCTTAACTCCCGCATGATCGCGACTTTTTGGCGGGAAATTCTGTGTTTCAAATAATTGATCAAACCAGTGATTTTGTTGTGGTGGTTAAACCTGCAGGAATCAGTGTGCATAAAGATCAAGAAGAAGCAGGCTTTACCATGATGTTGCAGCAACAGCTAGATTTAGAGCAGATCTTTCTGGTGCACCGTTTAGATAAAATTACATCTGGCCTTATGGTATTCGCTAAGAATACCGAAGCTGCCAAAACACTCGCTGATCAGTTTAAAAACCGTGAAGTTTCGAAATACTACCTAGCTATCTCTGCTAATAAGCCAAAGCGTAAGCAAGGACTTATTATGGGGGATATGGAGAAAGCGAGACGCGGTGGTTGGAAACTTGTAAAAAACTGTCAAAATCCAGCAGTGACCCAGTTTTTTAGCTGCTCTCTTAAGCCTGGCTTTAGGCTGTTTTTACTCAAACCAACCACAGGTAAAACCCACCAAATTAGGGTGGCGCTTAAAAGTGAAGGCGCGCCTATTTTGGGGGATAATACCTACGGTGGTGAGTTATCAGACCGTACCTATCTGCACGCATACTCTTTAGCATTTAGTTATGGTGGTGAGCGGTATACTTATAAGAGCTATCCAGAGCAAGGCGATCATTTTGATCAAGAGGCTTGGGATATTATTAAAGAACATTTTGATCGGCCAGAGAGTCTTTCTTGGCCGAAATTACCTGAAAAAGATAAGGCACAAAAATGAGCGAAGGTGAACGTATAGAACGCGATTTTGAATCACGCGATGCAGATGAGAAAAAAGCCTTTCTAGAGCAAACATGGTGCGACAACTGCCAAGAAGTGAATCTTGGTATGGTTGAACCTGAGGAATACGAACTTAACGACATCATATTTATCGAAGGTAAATGTGCTAAATGCGGTCATGTGATTTTGACCGAAATTACTGAAGACGAATTTTAATTTCGTTTTAAAGCGATAGAGGTAGGTTACGTTGTCATCTGGTTTTGAAAATCGTTTTGGTGGAACTCGCCGTCTATATGGTACGGACGTGGTTGATATGTTCCGCCAATCTCATATTTGTGTGATTGGTATTGGTGGCGTTGGCTCTTGGGTGGCAGAAGCCTTAGCCCGAACGGCAATTGGTAAGATCACACTGATTGATCTGGATGATATCTGCATTACCAACACAAACCGTCAGATTCATGCTGTAGACGGTAATGTGGGTCGATCGAAGACCGAAGCTATGGCCGAGCGAATTAAGCTGATTAATCCTGAATGTGAAGTCAATGAGATCGAAGATTTTATTACACGGGAAAACATTCCAGAACTGATTACCAATGAGTTCGACTATGTCATTGATGCGATTGATAGCGTTAAAGAGAAAGCGGCTTTAATTGCCCATTGTAGCTATCGCAAGATTCCGATTATCACAGTCGGTGGTGCTGGTGGCCAGACTGATCCTACCAAGATTGATATCTGTGATTTAGCGAAAACCAATCATGACCCGCTCGCGGCTAAAGTGCGCTCTTTCCTACGTAGACACTATCGATTCAGTAAAAGCGGCAGACGATTTTCTGTCGATTGCGTTTATTCCACTGAGCAGTTGGTGTATCCGCAACCTGATGGTTCCGTCTGTGCGCAAAAGAGCATAACCGATGGTAATACCCGACTCGATTGTGCGGGTGGCTTTGGTGCATCGACCTGTGTGACCGCGAGCTTTGGTTTTGCCGCGGTGGCGCGCGTGTTGGAGAAAATGCGTTTACGCTGGGAAAGGCAGGAGCAAGGTAAATAGTTTGCCAAGATAAAGAAAGGGAGCGTAGAGCTCCCTTTTTTATTGCTAGGATTTATTTGTGCTTAGGTTATTTATAACCCGGGCGTGAAATTAGGATAGAAATAATTGCAGCTAAGCCTAAGAACCAGCAGTATTGAATTGAGGTGACTAATTCTAGTGGTGATACTTTCGCGATCGAGGAGGCTAATAGTATCTGAGCACCCCAAGGGATGATGCCCTGTACCACACAAGAGACAATATCCATCAGGCTGGCAGAACGTTTAGCATTAACGCCGTAGCGTTGCGCGATATCTTTTGCTAATGAACCGGCAATAACGATAGATACCGTATTGTTGGCCGTACATAGGTTGGTTGCCGCTACGCTAGCTGCAATACTGAATTCTCCAGCCTTTTTGCCGCCACTTTTTCCTGTTAGTTTTTCAATCGCTGAGGCTATAAAGTTTAATCCACCTTGATGTTTAATCAGTGCACCAAGACCGCCAATCAACATAGACAGAATCATTATCTCCTGCATGCCGGTATAACCGTCATAGATCTGCTTTGATAGCATAGCAATGCTGTAATCTGGCGCGGTTATAAAGCCAACAGCACCCGCTAAGACAATACCAACCAGTAGCACTAACATGACGTTCAGGCCTGCAATAGCGAGAATCAGTACTGTTAGATATGGCGCAACTTTGATTAACTCATAACTTTGTTCAGATACACCAGCAGTACTGCTTTGAAGCGCGAGAACGACCATAGTTACCATAGCTGCTGGGAGTGCGATAAGAAGATTAAGGCGGAATTTATCCTTCATCTCACAGCCTTGAGTTCGAGTGGCTGCGATAGTTGTATCCGAAATAATCGATAGGTTATCGCCAAACATAGCACCGCCAACAACAGCGCCTACAGTGAGCAGCAGAGGAAGGTCACTAGCTTCAGTAATACCAACAGCAACAGGGGCTACTGCTGCAATGGTACCCATGGATGTACCCATCGAGGTAGCAATAAATGCTGCAATCGCAAAGATACCAGGGAGCAGCAACCACTCAGATATATAGTTAAGGCCAAGATTTACCGTTGCATCAACGCCGCCAATTGCCTTTACCACAGAAGCAAAAGCTCCTGCCAAAAGGAAGACGACAACCATAGTGATAATGGTCTGATCGCCAATGCCTTTAATAAATATTTCGAGACGCTCGTTGAGCGTGCCTTGAGTTAAAAGAAGTGAAAGGACCACCGCTGGAATAATCGCGACGGGCGCTGATATTTGATAGAAGGCGAACTCTGTTCCTTGAGCTTGATAGTAAATTCCGCTGCCGATAAACAGAGCTAAAAACAGCCCTAAAGGCAGTAACGCAAGAGGGGAAGAGTTATTCATTAACTGTATCCTATTAGAGACCATGGGTAATGGTTTCAATATTGGAGAAGACAAGCAGCTAGGATCTATCTGGCTGTTTGAATAAAGCGCGGAATATACTACTTAAGTAGGTATATTTAAAATGATTTAAATGACTGTAGACTTCGTTTTAAGTTATATCGAATCAATTACACGGCTAAAACAGTTCTATATCGCCCTCATGCTCACTAGGAGGGGTGAGGAATCCACTGTTTAGAAGCATTTCATAACTGTGAACCTGATTTCGTCCATGCTCTTTAGCAAAGTAGAGTGCCTGATCGGCATGATCGATTAAGGCAGGAAGCGACAGACCCTCCGTGATCTCTGTTATCCCAATACTCAATGTCACTTGGCCTATCTGTGGAAAACTGGTTTGGGCAATTTGCGTGCGGAATCGTTCAAGTACCTTCAAGGCAGACTCTAATGAGATATCTTTGAGTACTAGCGCAAATTCTTCCCCTCCGTAGCGAAACATCAAATCTTCATCCCGAAAGGCACTTTGCATCTGCTGGGAAAGAACTAATAAAACCTCATCACCAAATAGGTGGCCAAAGTTGTCGTTAACCTGTTTAAAGTGGTCGATATCCAAGAGGGCAAAACAATAGGGTTCTGCTGATTTATCGTTTTTGCGTCGTTGGGATTGCTGCTTTAAAAGAATAGTTTCCATCTGCTGGTCAAAGGCCTGACGGTTATATAGGCCAGTCAGGGCATCGTTCATAGCAGAGAACATAAAAAAGCGCTGGTTGGCGTATACAGAGACTAACTTAGTGATCACGTCATGCATCAAGTCACTAGTGTCTTCTATATTGGTTATAAGAACGCCATTTTGAGAGTGCAGAATTTTAAAGCTGTAATATCTATAGCCCTCTTCGCGCATATAACGTGTGGGCTTGTGCGGCTCTAAATGCTGAATATGCTGAGGGATCGCGAGTGATGCTGCAAGCTCATTGGAGCTTTCGCTACTAGCTATAAGTTTTTCGGTCGATTGATCAAAGTTCGCGTAGTTATACAGCCAGAAGTGATGCAACGGGAACAACTCTAAGCACGTTTTGATCAATAGCTGATTAAGCGCTTGTTGATCGCGTTGTTCCGTCAATGCTAAAAAAACGTCACAATAATCTGAGACTTTAGCTGTCGGTTGCATTCGCCTAGCCCTCGCATGGCTTATTCGAATAATGCCGCAAATCTGTTTGTGATTGGTTTAATAAGTTTAGCTGGTTATATCAGAGCCGGTGTTTAAAACTGCAATTTAGTGCAACTACTCAAACTGAAGCGGCAGTCTGAGTAGTTGCTGCTTTAGGTAGCCATAGCGAGATAATCGCCGCTATCAAGAGCATTAAGGATGAGAAGTACAAGCAGGCTTCTAGCCCCCATAGCTGGAATACAGCACCGGAAAGCACTGTCCCGATCAAGCGTCCCATCGCATTGGCCATATAGTAAAAACCTACATCGAGAGAAGTGCCGTCTTTACGTGCATAGCTAACTATTAAGTAGCTATGAAGCGAGCTATTTAGAGCGAAGACAGTTCCGAAAATGCCTAAGCCCACCAGTAGAACCCATACTTCATTAGTGCCTAGGCTTAATGCGAACAACGCTGGTATAAAGCAGAGTATGCCTGCCCACAGTGCAGCACTACGGCCGCTAGGCGGTGTTTTCGATTTTTTACCGGTAATGCTTGGCGCAATAGACTGAATAAAGCCATACATGATGACCCAACCTGCTATCACGCTGCCAACTATCCAAAAATCCCAACCGATGGTTTCACTAAGGTAAACCGGTAAAGCAACCACAAACCAGATATCTCTGGAGGCAAACAGAAACATCCGTGCTGCCGAGAGGATATTGATCGCTCTATTTTTAGAGAAAACCTCTGTGAATTTCGGTTTAGATTTGGATACCCCGAGGCTCTTAGTCAGCAATATCAGACTGCAACAAAGTACAATGATCAAGCCGATAAGCATGATCCACATGGCGCCTTGGAAGCCGACAAGGTGGAGCAAAGCCCCGCCCAAGAAAAAGCCTACACCTTTCAGTGCATTCTTAGAGCCTGTAAGAATAGCTACCCACTTAAATAGTGTGCTTTGTGCGCTTTCATCAACGAGTGATTTAATCGCACTTTTAGCACTCATCTTATTCAGATCTTTAGCTATACCAGAGAGGGCTTGAGCGGCCATCACCCACGCCATGCTTAAGTAATCTGTTGGCAGTGTTAGCATGAGTAGGGCGATGATCTGCAAAGATAGCCCTATATTCATGGTTTTGTTTAAACCAATTCTTGCGCCTAGCCATCCTCCAAATAGATTGGTGACAACTCCGAAGAATTCATAAAACAAAAACAGCAGCGCAATGCTGAGTGCACCGTATCCAAGCTGGTGGAAGTGCAGTACAACTAACATGCGCAACGCGCCATCCGTTAAGGTAAAGGCCCAGTAATTACTGGTAACGACCATGTATTGCCGGATGGCACTGTTGGCAAGATTACTCATTTTTCACAATCAATCGCGATATATTTAGCTAATTCGGCAGTACGGTTTACGTAGCCCCATTCGTTGTCGTACCAAGCGTATAGCTTCAACTGAGTGCCATTCACAACCATGGTGGATAGGGCGTCAATAATGCTGGAGCGCGGGTCAGTACGGTAGTCGATAGAAACTAGCGGACGCTCTTCGTAACCAAGAATACCTTTTAAGGAGTTTTCAGCAGCTTCAGCAAATAAGGCATTTACTTCAGCTTCCGTTGTTTCACGTTCAAGTTCGAAAACCATATCGGTTAGCGAAGCATTCGCTAAAGGAATACGCACGGCATGGCCGTTTAGCTTACCGGTAAGCTCAGGGAAAATTTGAGTAATCGCTTTGGCAGATCCCGTTGTTGTTGGGATAAGGCTCATACCACAAGCACGTGCACGTCTAAGATCTTTATGCGGCGCATCCAAGATCGTTTGTGTGTTCGTGATGTCGTGAATCGTGGTCATTGAGCCGTGTTTGATGCCAAGTTTTTCGTGTACAACTTTAACAACGGGAGCAAGACAGTTAGTCGTGCAGGATGCTGCAGTGACAATTGGAAATTCACCCGGCATATACAGCTGGTGGTTGATACCCATGACTAGGTTAAGTACACCATCCTCTTTCACTGGTGCTGTCACAACAACATGCTTTACACCTTGTTCGGTGTATTTATCTAACAGTGCCTTTTTCTTCATTACACCGCTGGCTTCAAAGACAAGATCGCAGCCAGACCAATCGGTATCTTCGATACGACTATTGTGGGTAATGCTGATCTGCTGATCATTAATGACCATGCCAGTATTGGTTGCGGTAGCTTCGTACTTCCAAGTGCCGTGTACAGAATCAAAATTCATAAGGTGTGCTAATGTAGCGGCATCACCTTGTGGGTCGTTGATCTGTACAAATTCAAATTCTGGCCATTCCCAAGCCGCACGCATTATCAAACGGCCCATCCGACCGAAACCATTAATACCAATTTTGATAGTCATCTTTTTATCACTCACAGCAGCTTTCTGAGGTTAAGCTTTTATTTAATAGTTCTGCTAGCTCTGTTTGGCTAGCTTCATAAGTCTCGTTGATTACGCGCTGGCACCACTCTGGGAGTTGGTTATTCAGACTGTAATAAACCCAGCGGCCTTTGCGGCTATCACTCACAATTCCATGTTCTCTAAGCTGCGCCAGATGTCGCGAAATTTTCGGTTGGCTTAGCTCAAGTAGCGTTGTGAAATCACATACACAGAGGGTTTTGTGGTGATGTATCAGCATTATCAGCTCAAATCGTGTCGTGTCTGATAAGCATTTAAATAGAGTAGTGGCTTGCATATTTAATCCACATATATGTTTTTCCATATATGATGGCAAAAATTTATAGGGCTCGCAATAGCGGTTTAAGTGTCGGTGGTAAGATTTTTGAATGGAATAGGGGAGTAGCTTTCTGCAGGCATAAAAAAACCCCTCTAAAAGAGGGGCAAAAAATGCGTTAACTCATGGCGAGGCCAGAGTTGAAGATGGGATGCAGATGGGCTCGAAAGCTATCACATGTCCTTGATAGCTAAGCCGCAAGTGCATATGTAGTATGTTGAATTTTTGTGCAGTGCAAAATTAAACTTTGGTGCAGAATGTAATCACCTAATTGATACTTCCGTTTAGTTTAGCTGAGTATCAATTAGGTTTGTGTGGTTAAGCGCTTTTCGGGCTATTTACTCAATGATCTGATCATCTTCCAAACGGAAGTGATGTAGTGGGTAAGTGCCCATAATGCGAACATCTTTGGCGAAGAAGTCTAATTCTTGAAGCGCATATTTCATCGCTTTCTGGTCTGGGTGACCTTCGACATCAAGGTGAAAGCTGGTCGCCGTCATCGTATCAGATGCCATGTAGCTCTCTAGTTTCAACATGTTAACGCCATTGGTAGAGAAACCGCCCAGCGCCTTATAAAGTGCCGCTGGAATGTTGCGTACTGTGAACATGATAGATGTCATAAAGCGAGAACCGTTGGTTAGTGCAGGGATATGACTGTCGCGCGCAAGAATCAAGAAGCGGGTAGTATTCCCGGTTTTATCTTGGAAGTTCTCACGGATAATCTCTAGATCATACAACTCAGCCGCTAGACTAGAGGCGATCGCCGCATGGCCTGGCGTTTTCTTCTCGCTTAGTTCTGAAGCTGCGCCTGCTGTATCAAGGCTAGCAACCGGTCTGATGCCAAGTTCATTAATATGGCCATCGCATTGCGCTAGTGCTTGCGGGTGAGATGCCACTGTCGTGATATCTTCTAGTTTTGTACCTTTTGGCGCTAACAAACAGTGGTTCACAGGTTCAAAGTGTTCACCGACAATGTGCAGCTCCGTTTTCGGCATTAAACGGTAGATCTCTTCTACGCGACCCGCTGTTGAATTTTCGAGCGGGATCATCGCTAAACGTGCCTGACCGCGCTCCACCATAAACATCGCATCCGAAAAAGTTGCACAGGCGTTAGCTTCTAATTCTGGATGGGCTTTGCGGCATGAAAGGTGTGAATAAGCACCCGGTACGCCTTGATAAGCAATAATGGCAGGCAGGTTGGTCATGGTCTTTATCTGTTTAACGAAAATTGAGGCGCGTATTATTACACAGAGATAAAAACTCTGTTACTGTTCGCGCAGTTAAATTACCTGCAATTATAGTTTTATGACGCCAGAACGTACTGAAAAACTGCTAAGTGTGCTTAAACGCCGCCAACCTGATCTAAGTTTGATTGCCGATCAAGTGAATAAACCTCGAAATTTATCAGCACTGATTCGAAATTGTGATGCTGTGGGTATTCACAGTATTCATTCCGTTGTGCCTAAAGAGGGTTACCGTACTTACCGTGGTACGGCAAAAGGCAGTGATTTCTACGTTAAAAACAGGCAGCACGAATCAGTCGAATCGGCGATCGAAACGGTTAAAGCTCAGGGCATGAAAGTGGTCGCTGCACATTTCACCGATCAAGCGATCGATTACCGCGAATTTGATTACACTCAGCCATGTGCGCTGTTGATGGGCGCTGAAAAACAGGGTGTGAGTGATATTGCTGCGGATATGGCCGATCAGCACATCATTATCCCGATGATGGGGATGGTGAGCTCGCTCAACGTATCCACGGCTGCCGGTATTATCTTGGTTGAGGCTCAACGCCAACGTATTTTAGCGGGCTTGTATGAAAAACAGCACCTGAGCGACGAAGAGATCTCACGTACCCTGTTTGAGTGGGGCAATCGTGATCTGGCGAAGTTCTGTCGTGATAAAGGGTTAGCTTATCCTCCGCTTGATGGTATTGGTGATGTGATTGACGCGCCGGGCTGGCATCAACGTGTGCAGGCAGGTCAGGCAGATAAATACGATTGGAGCGGCATTGCTGTTTGATTCAATCCCTGAACCCCTGCTAATCTGAGTTTTTGGGTTTCGAATTAATCACTTATGGTCAGACGACTGCTTGTCACGCTTCTCTTTCTATTACTAACGCTTGTCTGTACATGGCAGGTAGTTACCTTTGCGCGTGACTGGACCCTGCAAAACCTGCATCAACAAGGTTCTGATGAACTTTTAAAAGTTATCACCCAGTTAAGATCGGCATTAGACGAGTATCGTTATTTGCCGTTTTTAATCTCTCAAGATACCGATGTTAAAGCCCTTTTGGTTGATCCCTCTCCGAGCATCGCTAGAGAAGTCAGTCTTTATTTAGAGCAGATCAACCTTGTTGCGGGTTCTTCCTCTCTATTTGTTTTGAATTCCGATGGTAATACGGCTGCCTATAGCCATTGGCGGGATGAGCAGGAATTCATTCAACGATCCCATCGTAGGCAAGATTATTATAAACAAGCGTTAGCGGGTAACCGAGGTGGCCAATTTAGCTTGAATGAACATAATCAATCACCCGCTTATTTCTTGTCTTCACCTGTTTATAACGGCACACAATTTTCGGGCGCTGCAGTAGTTCGGGTTGAGCTAGAAGCGATGGTTAAAAAGCTACGCTCCACCGGCGAAGTGATTTTAAGGGATCAAACAGGCACTATTTTCTATACCACTGCACCTTTTAATCGTTTCAAAAGCATCAAAGAACAGGTTAATGTTGAAGTAACCCTGTTAACAAGTGGGGTTGTTACACGGCTTTGGAAGCGAGGTTCAGATCAATGGCTGTCACGCTCCGTAGCGCTAGATGATTTAAGTTGGCAGGTTTCGGTCCTCACTGATACTGAAGTGGTAAAACGGAATGTTAGAAATGCCGCACTGTTTTCCTTTGGTGGTTGTATCGCGCTTGGGCTGTTCGCTTTGTGGTTTAGAGAGAGACAGTTAAAGCTACGCTCGCAGAACGTCACCCGTGAAACTCTAGCGAAAAGTGAAGCGCAACAAAAAGCGATTATTAATAACGCACAAGTTGGCTTACTGCTTATCGATGAAAGAGGTCATATCACTTTTGCTAACGATATGGCGCTGCAGCAGTTTGCTGTTTCTATGCCATTGATCCTTGCTAAACCTTTGTTGGAATTGCTGGCTTCTGATGGGATTACCCCAATTGCGAGGGTGTTGCATCGATTAGGTGAAAAGGGTTTTTCCCCGCTGGTGGGTTATGAGGCGGTAGGTTCTAGAAGTGATGGTACCGAGTTCCCTCTATTGATCTCTATCCGAAAAATGCAGGGGTATGAGGCTAAGCAGTTCCTTGTGACAGTTATCGATATATCCAGACGTAAAGGTTTGGAGATCCAGTTACAGAAAGCCAATGAGTCTCTAGAACACAAAGTTGAAGAGCGGACATTGGCTTTAAGAGAAGCACAAGAAGAGTTAGTTCAGGCCGGTAAAATGGCGGTGCTTGGTCGCATGTCTACGGCAATTGTGCACGAGCTTAATCAGCCACTGACCGCGATTAGAAATTACGTGGCAATCTGCCGACAGGTGATGACTCAACCTGAAATGCTAGAAGAAAGCTTGCTAGAAGTAGATGGGCTTACACAACGCATGGCGCAAATTACTGCTCAGCTCAAAACCTACGCTTACAAAAAGCCAGAACAAAAGCAGCCGGTTTCCATGCAGATGGTGCTCGAAAACTCTCTACAGATGTTCAAGCAGCGTATCGCTGATGAAGATGTGCGGCTCAAGTTGGATCTACCTGAGAAAACACTTTATGTTCTAGGTGATAATGCACGTTTAGAACAGGTTGTGGTTAACCTTGTTAAAAATGCTATTGATGCTATGCAGGGTAGGGCAGATAAAGAGCTTCAGATTGAATTGATAGAAGATAGCAACTCTCAGCAGTTACAACTGCAGGTTATAGATAACGGGGAAGGTATCGATCCTGCGCTATTGGCTAATCTATTTGATCCATTTATCACCTCGAAACCTATGGGCGATGGCCTAGGCTTAGGTTTAGCGATTGTTAAATCCATCATGCGTGATTTAAATGGTGATATCAGTGCAGGGAATACCGAGCAGGGCGGGGCTGTGTTTACCTTGCAATTACCTATTTGTGAAACTAATTAGAGAAGGTCGTAATGACAGATAAGCAATCACCAAATCAGTCATCCAGAGGTACTGTTTTATTGGTAGATGATGAAGCCATGGTGCGGAAATCTACCGAAAAATGGTTACAAATGGCCGGTTTTGATGTGATTGGCTGTGATAGCGGCCAGCAAGCCCTAAGCCATATTCAAATTGATTTTCCAGGTATCGTTGTCAGTGATGTCAAAATGCCAGAGATGACCGGCTTAGAGTTGATGGACAAAATATTGGAGACCGTACCCGGCTTTCCTGTGGTTCTCGTGACTGGTCATGGCGATGTTGATATGGCCATTGGTGCTATGAGAAAGGGTGCTTACGATTTTATCGAAAAGCCTTTTAACCCTGAGCGACTTGTAGAGACAATCCAACGTGCCTGCGAAAAGCGCCGCCTGATGTTGGATAACCTTCGCCTGCAGCAAAACTTAGCGTCTTCCAGTGGTATCGACCAACGCTTAATTGGTATCTCGCCAGCGATCAGGCGCTTAAAGCAAGAGATCCTCACGCTGGCTGATCTAGATACTAATGTCATCATTTACGGCGAAACAGGCACCGGTAAAGAGCTAGTGGCGCAATCACTACACGAATTTAGTCATCGTAAAGACCAGCACTTTGTACCGATCAACTGCGGTGCGATTCCAGAATCTCTAATTGAGAGTGAACTGTTTGGTCACGAAGCAGGTGCCTTTACCGGTGCCGCTAAACGCCGAATCGGTAAGTTCGAGTATGCCAGTGGTGGCACTCTGTTTCTTGATGAGATTGAGAGCATGCCGCTACACCTGCAGATCAAACTGCTGCGTGCACTTCAGGAAGGTGTTATTGAACGTTTAGGTGGTAATTCACCGATTAAAGTCGATCTACGTGTTATTGCTGCGGCTAAAACCGACTTGCGAGAAGAGGATGATTTCCGTGAAGACCTTTTCTATCGCCTAAACGTATCGCAGCTGCATATCCCGCCATTACGAGATCGTCTAGAAGATACGCCATTACTGTTTGAGCACTATGTACGCATGACGTCGGAGTCACACGACAAAGAACAACGATCACTGCCCGAACAAGATTTCCGCACTCTGCAAAGTTACCAATGGCCGGGTAATGTTCGTGAGCTAAAAAATATCGCAATGCGATATGCTTTGGATAAGCGCGTGTCGGTCAGTGATATCCTCTTCCCAGATAACAGCACTCTTCAGGCTTCACACCTTGAAGGGGATATAACCCAACCTTTAGCTGTACAGGTTGCAGGTTTTGAAGCCGAAGTAATCAAACGCTCTTTGCAACAGCATCAAGGCAATATCAAAGCGGTGATGGATGCCTTAGACCTGCCAAGACGTACGCTAAACCAGAAGATGGC
Organism: Neptuniibacter sp. QD48_55; assembly: GCF_047778115.1. Classification (GTDB taxonomy): domain Bacteria; phylum Pseudomonadota; class Gammaproteobacteria; order Pseudomonadales; family Balneatricaceae; genus Neptuniibacter. Next base: position 1,409,534 of record NZ_CP180555.1, read on the forward strand.
GAAGTACGGGATAAATAGGGCTGATTACACTTAATTTGAAAAACTCGAAGCTGTACTTATTTTTCGGAAGTTGGATTAAAATTTGGGAAAAGTGGAATAGATTTGCCGTTTTTTCTCAGTGTTACAAGAGAACCTGCAGACCTGAAATTACATGTAAAAAATGAGTGCTTTACTCCTTTGTTCAAGCCATCCATTTGTTGGGTTAAATGAACGAAGCTATAAAACAATGAGATTGTGAGCAATAATTTCAATCTTTTCTATTGGATTATTCAATAATTCCTAATTGGTTAGATACTATTACGGTATTAACGGGGTGAGAAGATTTAGATTTTTCTGCTTTTAGATCTCGCAGCCAGGCTTTTATTTCCCAAAGCGTTATATACATCCAAACTTCGTCTATTTCTTCTGGATGCATGTCTGGTTGGGGTGAGGTAAGTTTAGGGTCGCAGCTATATTCATTTGCGCGACCTCCGTTGTAACAGTACATATTTTCATAACTTCTAGTTTTGGTTATCTCATATGCTTTTCCTGAGCATCCAACCAATGAAATCAACAGAAATGGAAGGTAGAACCACTGCCCTATACGATTATTCATGCGCACTCATCCTATGATAGCTTTATGCGCGGACTACATACTCGCTTGAAGTCAGTATAGTTATTGAACGATGAATTAGAAAAACAATTGAACGATCAAAGCTCTTTTCTTACCTAACCGCCTAAACTACTTATTGAAGATAGGGAGGATTCGATATGAGTTTTGATCAGATTACGGCGTTCTTTGGCTGGGGTTCAATTTTAAGTATTGCTGTTCTCCTTTTTACTACGCTGGCTTTGATGCTCATGCGCTCGTTGGTTATCCCTCTGCATTCAAAGTTGCTGGGCGTTGGTGAGGAGCACTTACCTGCTTTGTACTTTAAATACTTAGCCAATTTTAAATTGCTGTCGTTATGCCTGTTTATTATTCCTTACCTGTCGTTAAAGGTGATGGGTTATTAAAGCAAGACGCTAACTGGAGAGTTGGTTTTAGTAATTAATAAATTGACAATCGCTGCGCCACCTATGACGATAGCTGTATGAGCATCAAACAAGATCAATATGTAGCACGAATTATCATCATTCCTTAGGAATGGTGGGATGCTTAATGCGCTGAATTTATTAAACCCACCCTAGACGGTGGGTTTATTGTTTCTACCTCTGGGGATATTCGAATAGGAAGCACCTATGAGGAAAGTCGCAGTGTTTGGTAAGCCGGGTAGTGGAAAATCTACCTTGAGCAAAACCTTGGCAAAGGTAACCGGTTTGCCACTTCATCAACTTGATTCACTGTTCTATCAGAAAAGTGGCGAGCCTGTCGCACGTGAAATCTTTGATAAAGCCCATGAAGATATATTGATTTCTGAGAGTTGGATCATCGATGGCTTAGGCCCTTTGGGGGCTTTTAAGAAGCGTTTAGATGCGGCCGATACATTAGTTTATATCGACCTTCCTTATCCGACGAGTTATTGGTTTGTTACTAAGCGGTTGCTTAAAGGAATGTTTATTAAGCCTGAAGGTTGGCCAGAAGGAAGTTCGGTACTGAAAGGCAGTATACAGAGTTATAAAATGTTGCGCCTGTCGCCTTCGTTTTGGAACGATGAATTTATGGCGGAGGTTGAAGGTATGGCTCAGCATAAGACTGCTTTTGTGATCCGTAGCCTCTCAGAACTAAAGGCATTTATAGAGAAACATGCGAGGTAACATGATTAAGTGGCCAGCTATTATTAAGTATCAGGGAGATAATGAACTGACTTATATCTCCAGTGGATCTGAATGGGAAAATGATAAGGACCTACATGCCGTTGTTTATGATGCTGATGACCGTTTAATCGATTCGGATGGCGGCTTATTTTCTCTAGAGGAGAGAGAGGATCGTCTTGTCATGCCAAGGCCAGTCGAAGAGCATTTTGAACTGGAAGAAATGGTGGATTTGATTAGAGCGCATTTCTCTTCAATCGGTGAGTGCTGCGTATCTAAGTTTTCTATTGGCTCAATTGCCGAAGGAATTACTACTGTCGGCCAGTTTGAAGAGAGCTGACATCTAGTAATAATCAGGTCATGGTAGAATTATTCTGTTTGTTGCTTATTTGAGACGAAAAGTAAGTAATAAACCAAAAATTATAAAAACGGTTAGGAAAGAACATGATCAAAAGAATCACAGGTGCAGTCTCTCTTTGTGCAGCGATGATGCTGAGTACCTCAGTTTTTGCAGTTGAGCCAATTCAGCTAAACGGTAAATCTTACGCTTATAACAGCAGCGAAGAGTTCACACACTCGTACTTCACAGGTGCTGATAAAGACAAAGAAAGCTGGAACGAAAAGGTTTCTGTGATTTTCTCTTCTAGCACACGCAGCGAAGATGATCTTGAAGAGCTCGCTAACGATTTACGCGATGGCTATTCGCAGAACGGCCGTTTGGTCAAAGCGATTAAGATAGCGGCTAAAGATGGCGCTTCAACTAAGTTCGTTGTAGTGGGTGTAATGTCTGGTGAAGAGGTAGCAGAAGGGATTATGGCTCGTGCTAGTCTTGTGGATGGTCACAGTGTGGTACTGATGTACTCTCACAGATTTTATAACGAAAACCGTGAGAAAGAGCTTATCGATTGGTTTGAAGCTAATGGCTTTAATATGGAAAAAGAGCTGATTGATTTCACTGCGATCCCTAACAGGGCTGAATTTGCAGCAAAATAGATAAGCATCTATTTTACTAGCTAGATGGTACCTATCTAGTTCACAAAAACGGGCGATCTGTGTTGAGCAGTCGCCCGTTTTTTGTAAAGGTGCTAAGGCGATTGTTCATCAAGGTTCGCTGTATTAAGGCAATGGATAAGATAAAAAGGATTTACCCATCATGAAATCAAAAATTGCTTTATTGCTACTTGTGACAACAGCGGTGGTCAGTTTTCTATTCTTCACATCAAGAACTGTCTATTACACCCAGCAAGATCCATCTGGAAGATATACAGCGATCGTAAGTTACAACACTTATCGATCTTTTACCCCGATGATGCCCGGATCGTCCTCAGATAAACCTGGGTTTATAAAAATTGTAGATCAGCAAAATAATGATTTAGGTGAGATCCCTTTACCTATGTTGCATTTAGCTGATTTGAAATGGACTCAAGAGGGGGCAGAGGTGAAGCTTATTGCTGAGTGGAATTTTACTAAAGGTTACGCCTTTTATTGGGATGAGAGTGGTTCTGAACGAATATTTGTTAGAGGTTCTGATAAGCAATAAGTAAAGATAGAGAGAGTTAGGCTGTAGGGGGAACAAGATTTGATGGTCCTAACTGCCTAATACACTACGGTGTTATCCAATATCTATTATTTTCTGTTGGTGTATTGCGGGGTAACAGCGGGTTATCCAAAACGAAGATTTGTTTGTCTTTCCATTGCTTCATAGGAAATAAACGTGATGTTACTGGGTGGTTTTGAAGGTGCTGATCTAAAGACCCCGAATCTATATTTGCTTCTAAACCTTTGCTAATACGTTCTGCGAGTTCTGGATTTTTTGAGCTCACAAAGAAGTACATTGGAAATGGATAATAGATAACAAAATCTGTGAACAATTTTAAGTTTGGATAGATTGCCAATCTAGCAGCAACTTCACCACCGCCTTCGTGAATGCCACGTGGAAAGAAGTCGCAACGGCCTTCAGCGAGTTCGGCAAACATGTGTTCGTATACCGGATTTCGACGTACAGCCATACCTGCATTTTCTAAAATGTCTGAATCAGGCCAATGAGCACCCTGGCAAGCTGTTAGTTCCTGTAGCTGTTCAAGGCTGGTAATTGCTTTGAATTTTTCCTCATCCTCTGCGCGAATAATACTGGCTCTAAAGCCTAATAGGCCTTTAAGTAAAGGGATACGAATCGGTATAAGTGTTCTTTCACGTGAGATAGACGTTCCAGCCCAGTAAACGTCTAACTTCGAGCCTTTCGTTAGCTCATAAAGGGCACGTCCTTGTTCCATTTGAGAAGAGTATACAACCTGACTTGGACCATATTCGGCAGCAGTGCTTTCCAGAATATTCTGTAAAAGGGTCGTAAAGTAATGATGACTTACATCGTATGAAGATTGAGGTGCGATTGTTTTAATCTGGCTAACCTGATTAGCATGGGCGGGAAGTCCTAAACCGATTAGAAGTAGCAGAAAAATTAAAAATATATTCGACAGTTCTTGCTCTGCTTTCCTTAGCGTTGAGGTAGAAAAGTTAGACAAAAACTTACTAAGCAATGCAGCGCCTCAAATTTGCTATTTGTAATACGAATGAGCGTATTTTGACAAAATTGATTGGAATAATCTATTAGAAAAAAGCAATTGTTACAGTTTTGTTGCAGTGGCGCTGATGGTATAGGAGATTTCAATTAGAAAGAATTAACCAAAAGAAGGAACTGAGTTTCGAAATGGGTTGTTTGAAGCAAAGAAAAAACAGCCATCACTGCTCTTGGTTTCTCTGCTTATAGTAGGATGAAGCAATTACTGACTTAAAACCCATTAAGAATTCTGACGTAATCGTTTAGTTTTGATCGAGATAGGTTGTCAGGTTGAAGATTATCAGCGATGCCCAAGACCATCTGAAGCTGTGAAAGATGGTCTTTGTCTTCTTCGCTGAGTGTTTTAGCGTCATCAGAAATTAGGTATTGCGTAAGTTCCGCTGAGATCGTTTTAATATCTAGTGCAGAATTACTGTTGGTATTACCCAGGTTGTCTAAGACTTTTTTCGCTTTATCCAGCGTTGCTACCAAGCTGTTCTCGCTAGATTCTTCACGCAGTTTACTGTTGAAATCATCAATAAAGTCACTTAACTGACCGACAGTGTCGTCCTGCGCAGTACCTAAGCTTTGCTGGTTACTTAGGTAACGTGATGCTTCACTGTCGTTTAGAAAACCATATTCATTCAGGCGTTGGATAAACGCAGGTGTGATTTTGACGCTTCTTGGACCGCCGCTGAAAAATTCTTCATTCAGTTTTTGAATCTTCTGCGCCCGGTCCGAAAGGTTACTTGGCTGTGTTGAGGCCGTGCTACTTTCTTGTTCGGTTGCCGATGTAGTTGTCGAAGCTGTTTCAGCGGTATTCTGAGTCGTGCCAACCGATGTTTGATGTTGGCCGATGCTGCCTGTAGTCAGGGTCATCAGTATTGCCTTAGCGTCTAGTTAGGTCATTTATCAAAGATACCATTTTCCCTGATAAGTTCCGTTATCTCTATGGGAAAAGTGGTCTTTTTCTGCATTGAATATGCCTTAAGATTCGATTCCCCCGCTAGATAAGCAATTTTTTGCCTACTTTTACGGATACTGAATTTTGCCGGTAGATGCTTATTAGCCTTTAGTCTTGCTTGGAGGTCGAAAAATACTTTCTGACGTTTAATCATTCTTTATATCAACAGCTTCGCCAACTGATCTCTGAATTCTCATCGAGAACTGCTGATTAAATCGAATTTTTGAGCGTAATTTTGCTTATTAGTTGATTTTGGATAAGCAATATTTTGCCTATTGGGATAAGGGGTTTTTGTGGTGCGTTTATAACTGGCTGTTTTTAAATGGTTAATTGTTATTTTTGTTTTCTGGCATAGCCATTGCTATACAGAAGGGGTGTAACTCAAAACTTTATAAAAAACCTCAAACTGGAGAAGGGTAAGAGGATGACAATAACAAAACGCACTTTTATTAAAGGTATGGGCGTAGCCCTAGCAATGAGTACAGCTATGGGCGCTGCAGGTCTAGCACAGGCTGATGACAAGCGCTCTTACATTTTGGCTACAGCGTCTACTGGCGGTACTTACTACCCAGTAGGTGTAGCGTTGGCGACACTAACTAAAGTTAAGCTAGAGCCAAAACACAAAATTTCTATGTCTGCGATCAACTCAGCAGGTTCGGGTGAGAACGTTAAACTGTTGGGCGAAAACGAAGCTCAGTTTGCGATCCTACAAGGCCTTTACGGCGCGTGGGCTTGGAATGGTGAAGGGCGTTTAAAAGAGACTGGCGCTAACAAAAACCTTCGTTCTGTAACTATGCTATGGCAGAACGTTGAGCAGTTTGTGGTTAAAAGTGACCTAGCTAAAACAGGTACTATTTCTGATATTACTGCTTTCGAAGGCAAAAAATTCTCAATTGGTAAGAAGAACTCCGGTACAGAAGGTTCTGGTCGAACAATTCTTGGCAATCTAGATGTTAACGTTGATGGCTTTAACCTAGCGCACATGGGTTACGGTGCATCTGCTGATGCGCTTCAGAACGGTACAATCGAGGGTATGAACATCCCATCTGGTGTTCCAACATCTGCGATTACACGTGCGTATGCTGCACTAGGTAGCGATATTACTGTTCTTAACTTTACTGATGAGCAGATCAAAGAAGCGAACGGTGGCTACCAGCTTTGGACTCGTTATGAGATTCCAGCGAACACTTACCCTGGTCAAACTAAAGCTATCAACACAATGGCGCAGCCTAACTTCCTAGCGGTACGTGATGATATCTCCGAAGAAGATGTATACCTACTAACTAAAACTGTTTATGAAAACCTACCGTTCCTAAACGGTATTCATAAAGCGACTAAAGCGATGGCACTAGAAAAGGCGATTGCTGGTCTTCCTGTACCACTTCACCCAGGTGCAGCGCGTTACTACAAAGAAAAAGGTATCAACATACCTGAGCACCTAATGGCGAAATAAGCTGAAGAGAAGACTCTTCAGAGGAACTAAACGTTGACGGTGTGGTCATTTAGTTTAGTTCCCAGCTTTTAGGTTCGACCCGGTGCAGACTCAGTTACCAGCGAGACTGAGATCTGCACCACCCTAATTCCTATATTACGATCATGGTCATCCGAGCTCGGAAGGGAATCGGCTGGCCGTAGTATCAGCGTGAGCGATCAGAAAGCATGGCTACAGAAACGTCTGTTACCGACCAAGAAGTCAGTGAAAAATTAAAAGGGCTTGAGTTAGCACAGCGTCCAGAACAGTCGCTAACAGGGCGAGCGGTTTATTGGATTGGCGTAATGTTCGCCATAGCTCATATCTACTTCAATACTCTGGGTACTTGGTCAGAGCTTTATGTCTCTGCCATCCACTTCGGCGGTTTTGCGCTGATGTGTGGTTTGATGGTACCGATGTTCAAAGGTGGTAGCGAGGCTAAGCAGAAGCTTGGTTTAGTGTTAGATGTTTTGTTAGGCATCGCCGCTATTGTCTGTGCGCTTTACCTTATCGGTTTTGAAGATGCGCTTTATGACCGAGGTGTGAAGTTTGCCCAGTGGGATTGGGTATTCTCTGTATGCGCAATCTTTATTGCCTTAGAAATGGCGCGAAGAACAACAGGGTGGTTTATCCCTTGTTTGATCCTGGCTGCGCTGACTTATGTGTTTTGGTGGGGTAAGTATATCGATGGTATTTTCGGCTTTGCCGGATTAAGCCTTGAGACTCTTCTATATCGATCTTATTTCTCTTCAGAAGGTATGTTCGGTCAGATCGCACGTATCTCCTGGACCTATGTATTTATGTTTATCCTGTTCGGAGCTTTCCTCGTTAAGTCCGGTGCAGGTGATTTTATTATTGATCTATCCCGCTGTGCAGCAGGCCGATTTGTTGGTGGCCCTGGCTTCGTAGCGGTATTGGGTTCTGGCCTAATGGGGTCTGTATCAGGTTCTTCTGTAGCAAATACGGTATCTACGGGTGTAATCACTATCCCTCTTATGAGAAAGGCGGGTTTCCCTGCAAGGTTCTCGGCCGGGGTTGAGGCTGCAGCATCCACGGGTGGGCAGTTAATGCCTCCGGTTATGGGTGCGGGTGCGTTTATCATGGCGTCTTACACTCAGATCTCTTATCTGGATATCATTGCCATTGCTGCACTTCCTGCGTTGTTGTATTTCCTATCTGTAGGCTTCTTCGTTCGTGTTGAAGCAAAACGTAGCCACGCTCATGCGGTTGAGTTAGATACACGCCCGATTGGTGAAGTATTTAAAGAGGGCTGGCACTTCCTGCTTCCTTTGGTTGTTCTAGTCGCACTGCTTATCTATGGCTTCACGCCAACCTATGCTGCCGGCTTGTCGATTATCTCGGTGATTGTTTCATCTTGGTTATCCAAGAACCCAATGGGGCCTAAAGCAATTTTGGATGCTTTAGCGCAAGGTTCAAAAAACATGGCGACCACTGCAATGCTTCTGATCTCAGTAGGCTTGGTTGTGAATGTGGTTGCGATGACCGGTATCGGTAATACCTTCTCACTGATGGTGACTGACTGGGCGAGCGGTAGCTTGTTTATCACCTTGGTATTGGTTGCTTTAGCATCGCTTATCTTAGGTATGGGCTTACCGGTTACGGCGGCTTATATCGTATTGGCAACGCTTTCTGCGCCAGCGCTTTATGGTTTGATGGCTGAAAGCCGACTGTTGGATATGATCGTTGAGGGCACATTGCCTGAGGCAGCTAAAACCATCTTTATGTTGGTGGATATGGAGAAGGTCGCATTATTGTCGGCCCCTATGAGCGAAGTAGATGCTAAGGCATTGTTAGATCTAGTACCTGCAGATTTCAAAGGTCAGCTGCTAGAGCAGGCGATGGCACCGGAAGTGTTGGCGATGATTCTACTGTCAGCGCACATGATTATCTTCTGGTTGTCACAAGACTCTAACGTTACGCCACCGGTTTGCTTAACGGCGTTTGCTGCAGCTGCTATCGCAAAAACACCGCCAATGGCAACAGGCTTTACTGCTTGGAAGGTAGCGAAAGGTTTGTATATCGTGCCGCTTCTATTTGCTTATACCAACTTTATTGGTGGTACAGCGATGGAGGTGTTTAGCATCTTTATCTTCGCTGTCTTCGGCTTGTATGCCTTTGTTGGCTTTATGGAAGGCTATTTAGAAGGGAAGTTGAATATTGTTCTGCGTATAATCTGTGGCGCTCTGGCAGTTGCTCTGCTTTGGCCGCACGGTGAAGTGCTGATTAATTTGGTTGCTGCGGCGTTGTTCGCTGTGATCTTTATGTATAGCCGTCGTTTTGCTGATTCAGAAGGTAGTGCTGCATAGCACAGCCTTCGAGTACTGACTTAAGGATATTAGGTGTGAGCCTGACTTCAGATAAAAAAATATATGATTTCATTGTCATCGGTGGCGGTATTCTAGGGATGTCGACTGCGTGGCAATTACAGAAAAAGTATCCAGGCAAATCGGTCTTGGTGATAGAAAAAGAGTCCAGCGCGGCTCAGCATCAAACGGGTCATAATTCGGGTGTGATTCACGCCGGTGTTTATTACAAGCCGGGCAGCTTGAAAGCACGTTTCTGTAAAGAAGGTAACGTAGCTACTAAAGCGTTTTGTCGTGAACACGATATTCCGTTTGATGAGTGCGGCAAGCTTTTAGTTGCTACAAACCAGAAAGAGCTAGAGCGCATGCAGGCCCTTGTTGGTCGCTGTACTGAAAATGGCATCGAGATTGAGGTGTTAGACCAAGCGCAACTACGTGAGCGTGAACCTAATATTACCGGTGTAGGTGCCATCTTTGTGCCTTCTACAGGTATTGTCTGTTACACACAGATCTCCAGTAAGATGGGTGAACTGGTTGAGCAGGCAGGTGGTGAAGTTCGCTTTAATACTCGCGTTACAGGTATCGAAGAGTTCGCGGATCGCGTGACTGTTTTTGCTGAAAATGAGCGTTTCCAAGGACGCTTTTTAGTGAGCTGTTCGGGGCTCCAGTCTGATCGTATTGTTGAGATGATGGGGTTAGAACCTGACTTCCGTATCATTCCATTCCGTGGTGAATATTATCTGTTAGATGAGCAACACAATCAGATAGTTAATCATCTAATCTACCCGATCCCAGATCCTGACCTGCCGTTCTTGGGCGTACATCTGACTCGTATGATCGATGGTACGGTAACAGTCGGTCCTAACGCCGTATTAGCGTTCAAACGTGAAGGTTACAAAAAGACGGATATCAGTTTGAAAGATAGCTTCGAGATGCTGACCTATCCGGGGATGATCAAGCTGCTATTCAAGCACTTTAAGGCAAGTATGACGGAGTTGAAAAACTCAATTTCGAAACCGGGATATTTAAAGCTGGTTCAGAAATACTGTCCGTCATTGACGCTAGATGATATGAAAGAGTACCCAGCGGGTATTCGTGCTCAGGCGGTTTCTAAAAGCGGGGATGTTATCGATGACTTCTTGTTTATGAATACGAGCAGGGCGTTAGCGGTATGTAACGCGCCTTCGCCAGCTGCAACTTCTGCTATACCGATTGGTCAGCATATTGTTGAACAGGTGAGTGTGTTAGTAGAGAAATAAAGCTTTTTTGACTACAACGGGCTTTATACGTCGAAGCGTGTGAAGCCCGTACTTTTCTGATGACGGTAGCCAAAGTGTTCAGCTTGGTTTTCGCACTCTTCACGAAGTTTATAGTGAGCGATCATCAGATCCTTACAGATCTCACACCACTTTTTCGCATCTGGCTTACCTAGTTTCTCTAATTGCTCTTGGCTAGGGTTGCCATCCGTTGCAATGATAGTTTTCATGCAATCCTTACAATGATCCATCCGTATTTCCCACCGTAGTTATAGTTCTTATATTTTTGTATGCAGCCTAGTCGCTAATTGTAGGTTTTGTTATCAGAAAAATTCTTAATTTACTGATTTTTCGACTATTTGATGAGTGTCATGCTAGTGTTTCAGTTAATTGGTCTTTTCTGTAAACCAATAAGCAAGGATGTGAAATGAGCTTTATAGCATTATCGTTTATCTCTGTTTTTCTCTTGATATTGTATTGGCAATTGCGACAACGAAAGGTCAAGAAGCAACGCCGAGAACTGATCGAGAGTTATGTCTTCCCTGAGCGCTTAACAGTAGAACTAAGAAAGCGCTATCCACACCTTTCTGATGCTGATTGTGACAAGGTAATGGAAGGGCTAAGAGAATTCTTTTTGATCAGCCTAGCAGCAAAAAACAGAGCCATAGCTATGCCATCGCAGGCAGTGGATGTGGTATGGCATGAGTTTATTCTGTTTACCCGTGATTATGAGTTGTTCTGTTCAAGAGCGTTTGGGAGATTCCTACATCACACCCCCGCAGAAGCGATGAAAAAACCAACCCAAGCGCAAGAAGGGATTAAACGGGCTTGGAAATATTCTTGTTTACGCGAGGGGATTGACTCTAAGGCACCGACACGTTTACCTCTTTTGTTTGCGATTGATGCTGAACTAAAAATTGAGGATGGCTTTACCTACCAGTTAAATTGCAAAGGTCGTGAAAACGATGGCTACTGCGCCAGCCATATCGGCTGCGGAGGTGGCGGATGTAGTTCTGGTGGCGACTCCGGCTGCGGAGGAGGTTGCGGCGGCGATTAATCGCTACCGCACATCAATGCCTTTAGGTCTTCGCGCAGTCCAATAGTGTTTCTGCCAGTACGGGTTATCCAATCGGCTGATGATCACCCCTTTACTGGTAGAAGCATGTAAGAATTGGCCTTCTTGAACATAGATCCCCACATGCCTTTGTTTATAGCCTGTTTGGAAGAAGACTAAATCTCCCGCCTTTAACTGACCTTTAGCGATGTTGGAACCACTGCCCAGTTGATCCCGCGTCGTACGTGGAATATCTACACCAAACTGATCTCGGAAAGTAACTTGGGTAAATGCAGAACAATCGATACCTGATCTAGTGTTTCCACCAAGACGATAGGGCGTTCCTACCCAACTATTATATTGATCAAGTAAAGCTTGGCTCACAGGTGATTGCGCCTGCAGAGATAGAGTTGGAGCAGACGACTGTTTTAACGTACTTGAGCAGCCGCTTAAAACAACACCGGTTAGTATAAGAACGATAGGAGTATAAAATTTCTTCAAATTTCACCTTCTTTTCGCATAGATCAGGGTTGCGAACAGTATAACGCCAACTAAAATTTACAAAAGCTTAAAACCGTTTGGCTTTCGGGCTGTAACTGCCTATTATGCCCAGCTATTTTTCCAGCCCTTAGTAAGCGAAGAGTTCATGACAGAAGATTTTCAGGTCGGCCAACGTTGGTACAGCTATACAGAAGCTGAGTTAGGTTTAGGTGTAGTCACTGAATTGGTTAATCGCAGTGTAACGATTTTTTTCCCTGCCATTGGTGAAGAGCGCACCTACGCGCAAAGCAATGCTCCATTAAGCCGTATTGTTTATCCGATTGGTGACCAGATTTCCGATGATGATGGTCTGTCTATCACTGTTACTGAACATCAAGAAAGTAAAGGCTGTGTTATCTATTTTGGTGATGATGCCGAAGGTAACGAGCAGATTATTCATGAAGCGTCGTTAGAAAGTGCGGTTCATTTCAGCAAACCTTATGAGCGCTTGTTTGCTGGCCAGATCGACAAGCTTCGTCACTATGAACTTCGTCAAGAAACTTTAAAGCTACAACATCAGCACCAGAACTCTGCTGCTTACGGTTTGATTGGTCCTCGTGTTCAGTATTTACCGCACCAGTTCTATATCGCTTCTGAAGTGGGTAAGCGTACTGCACCACGCGTATTGCTAGCCGATGAAGTAGGTTTGGGTAAAACCATTGAAGCGGGTCTGATTCTGCATCAGCAGCTTGTTTCTGGTCTAGCGAGTCGAGTGCTGGTGGTTGTACCTGATAGCTTGATTCACCAGTGGCTGGTGGAAATGTTGCGTCGTTTTAACCTGCATTTTTCTATTATGGATGAAGGCCGTTGCGCTGAAAGTGAAGGTAATCCATTCGAGTCGGCTCAATTGGTATTAAGCCCATTGTCTTTGTTTACTCAGCATGAGAAGCACCTTGAACAAGCTGTAGAAGCGGGTTGGGATCTTATGGTGGTGGACGAAGCTCACCACCTAGGTTGGAGCGAAGAGGGCGCGAGTCACGCTTATACCTGCATTGAGAGTCTTGCTCAGCATGTAAAAGGCCTACTGCTTTTGACTGCAACGCCTGAGCAGCTGGGTATCGAGAGCCACTTTGCGCGTTTACGCTTACTCGATCCAGACCGTTATTACGATCTGCAAAAATTCATCGAAGAAGAGCAGGCTTTCAAATGCGTTAACCAGTTGATCGAAACGCTACAGAATCCAGACGGTTGGGATGAAGCGTTGAAAGATGAAGCCTTTACTGCGTTATTACACCAGTATCTCGGCGATGAGATGGCTGATCAGCTGGAAATTCACAAAGATGATGATTCTGAAGAACGCGAACAGTTAATTGAGAAAACCGTACGCACTCTGTTAGATCAGCACGGTACAGGCCGAGTACTTTTCCGTAATACCCGTGAAAGTGTACAAGGCTTCCCTGAACGTAAGTTACACAGCTACGAACTACCGCTACCGGACGCATATAAAGAAGTAATTTCTGATGCACCAATGGAGCGTCAGCTACACCCAGAATCTTTGATCGGTAATGGTGAAGGTTCAGCTTGGTTGTTGGAAGACAACCGAGCTGACTGGTTGATCAAATGGTTGGACGATTACAAAGGTGAAAAGGTTCTAGTGATTTGTGCGCACGCGCAAACAGCTATTACTCTAGAGAAGCAGCTACGTCTATTTGAAGGTAAGCGCACAGCACTGTTTCACGAAGGCATGAGCCTGGTTGAACGTGACCGCGCTGCGGCGTACTTTGCTGATTCTGAGCAGGGTGCTCAGCTGCTGATCTGTTCGGAGATCGGCAGTGAAGGGCGTAACTTCCAGTTTACACACCACATGGTGATGTTCGATCTACCAATGAATCCAGATCTTCTTGAGCAGCGTATTGGTCGTCTTGACCGTATCGGTCAGCTTCAAGATGTAAATATACATGTGCCTTATTTCGCAGGTAGTGCGCAATCGGTGCTGCTACGTTGGTACGCAGAAGGCCTAGGTGCGTTTGAGCAGGTTTGCCCAACCGGTCAGTCATTGTTGCAGCAATATGCCGCGCAGTTACATGAGTGCATGGAAAACCCGTTAGATCAGACTGCTGTTGATTCACTCATCGATGAAACGGCTCAAACTCAATCAGCGTTGTTAGCTGAATTGCAGGAAGGCCGTGATCGTTTACTAGAGTTGAACTCCTGCAACGCTGATATGGCTGAAGAGTTGTTAGATGCGGTTGAAGAAGATAGCCAGCCAGGCAAGCTGGCTTCCTTTATGGGCCGTATCTTTGATCACTTTGGTGTAGAGCAAGAAACAACTGGCATTAATGGTGTGATCCTTCATCCGGGCGATCATATGCTGAATAGCCATTTCCCAGGTTTACCTAGTGATGGCATGACAGCTACCTTCCAGCGTAACGAAGCACTGTCTCGTGAAGATATGCATTTCCTAAGCTGGGAGCACCCTATGGTGTCTGGCGGTATGGAGATGATGCTAGAGGGGAGCTACGGTAGCTCAACACTATGTACAATGAAGCTGTTACCACTGAAAGCGGGTAGCTTGTTGATTGAAGCAGTCTTCCGCATCCATTCAATTTCTGATCGTTCTCTGCAACTGCAGCGTTACCTTCCAGATGCTTGTGTTCGTCGAGTGATCGATAGCAATGGCAACGATCTAACGGGTGTTATTACCGAACAGCACTTCGCTACCTTGGGTAAGCGTGTAGGTAAGAACGTTGCTTACAATTTAGTAAAACACACTCGTGATGAGATCACAGAGCTTGTAACTAAGTTAGAAGCACAGGTTGAGCAGACAGAAAAGGATCTGTTAGCACAAGCCAAAGCATCGATTGCTGAGCAAATGGAAACTGAGTTGGATCGTTTAAAAGCCTTAGCTAAGGTGAACCCAAATATCCGTGATGAAGAACTAGAAGCGCTGACCATTCGCGAAGAAGACCTGCTAGCTGCTGTTGATGGTGCTTCATTGAAGATGGACTCAATTCGTATCGCCGTAGTGACACATGAGTGATCGCTAGAAGCTCGTGTTAGCATTCTCTTAAAAAGCCCTAAAGTAGTCATGTTTTGGGGCTTTTTTGCATCTGCAACGCACGTTCCCACAATTACTTGATCTTAAACAAGTAAATCGCATACACCATTGCATACAATGGCGCCTCACAACTAGGCAATCTAAGGAAACTAGGGCGGGAGTTCGGTCTGCTTATTTCTCAGGCCTTAGTTATTAGCCAGTTTATTCAATATATTTCTCCACTAGCCAAGGAGTGAGCTATGTTCCGTTCCCTAGCAAATTTAATCGATACGATTTTACGAGCCTGCGGTTTTAAAACACTTAACAGTCAATTTACCTTGTCCTACTCGTTAGTATTTATACTGGCGGCGTCATCGGGTATTAGCCTTTACTTCAGCATGTCGATTAACCCTCAGACCATTGATATGGCAGGTCGTCAACGCATGTTGAGTCAGAAAATCGCAAAAGAAGCGCTACTGGTTGCAGCAAATGTTGAACAGCAAACAACGTTGCGTAAAACAATGGAGCTATTCGAGTCATCTCACAAAACGATCATGATGGGTGATAAGGCATTGGGTATGAACCCGATCACCGATCCGGCAATCGTTGAGCAGATGAAACACGTTGAAAGCCTGTGGGGCAGTTATAAAACACTGATCAACAGTCATGTGAAGCAGCCAAGTGATACCACACTGGCTGAAATCACAAAGCAGTCGCCGGTGATTCTAAAAGAGATGAACAAAGCGGTTGGCATGCTCACGCAACAAGCAAGTGAAACCAGTATGAATCAGCTGTTAATCGCGTTTGTATGCGTAGTGAGTATTTTAATCTTAGTGGTGTTTGGGCGAATCTTTGGTTTGAGCATGCTGATGAATAATATTACTCGCCTTAATGCACGCATGACTGAAGTAGGTCAGGGTAATTTTTCTCATCGTTTTGAGATCTCTCATACCGATAATGAAATTGGCCAGATGTTCAGCGCTTACAACCACATGTTGGATCATGTGGGTGATCTACTGAAAACCGTTCAAACAGTTGCCAGAAATACTGAACGTCATGTTACCAATGTTGTTGAAGCGACCTCAGAGGCTAGTAACGGTGTAAGCCGACAATACGAAGATATCGAGCTGGTTGCAGCGGCAATGACCGAGATGAGCGCAACAGTACAGGAAGTTGCAAACAATGCGGTAGAAGCAGAGCAAGCGGCGCAAGAGACTGATACCCACGCCAAGAGCGGTGGTGATGTGGTAGGTCAATCGGGTCATCAAGCGCAAGAGATGCTTGAGATGTTGAACAAAACAGCATCGGCTATTAAAGAACTGGAAGCTGAAACACTTGCCGTGGGTAATGTGACTTCTGTAATCAACGATATCGCGGAGCAAACAAACCTATTGGCTCTGAATGCGGCAATCGAGGCTGCACGTGCTGGTGATCAGGGCCGTGGCTTTGCAGTTGTAGCGGATGAAGTTCGTACGCTTGCGCAGCGTACTCAGCAATCGACACAAGAGATTCAACAGATCATCGAGCGTTTGCAAAGCAAAGCTCAGTCTGCAGTATCTTCAATGGGCGTAAGTACAGATCTTGCTGATCGTAGCAGCGAGCTTGCAAACTCTGCAGCAGCGGTATTGGAGCAGATTATTGCTTCTGCCAATACAATCTCTTCAATGAATACAATGATCTCGACAGCGGCAGAAGAGCAGTCCTCTGTAGCAGCAGATATCGATCATCGTGTGGTGAATATCTCGGATATTGCAGGCCAAACTAAGCGTGATACAGATCGTGTAGTAGAAGCAACTGACCAGATAAGAAGAGAAGCGCACGAACTTAACCAGTTGGTGATGAAGTTCCAGCTTTGATCTGAACAAGCATTAAAGAGAGTAAAAAATGCCACCCTTGAGGTGGCATTTTATTTTGTTATAACTCAAATGCAGCAGGTATCAGATTACATAAAAACTTAAACTCTCGCTTATCTGGAATCTCTCTTACCAGGTATTCTTCGGTCATTTCCTTCTTCTGTTGCGCTAGAAATTGATCAAAACTCTTAGCGTTCTCTCGTGTTTCATCAGTCAGCCAGTCAACATTTTCAGGGTTAGCGATGATTGATTTTATCTCTTCGTAAGTGGAGCTGTGTTTTTGTTTATACTGATTTAGTTTTGTTGATAAAACCTTTCCAAGTTCAGAGTCTAAATTCCCGCATGCAGTTATGACTATCGGCAGCGTTTCTATATTGAGATAAACCGAAATCATCTCTAAATAGCGTTTTGTTTTGGCCTCATCTTCTTTGCTCATAATTTCTTCAGCATGGATAGCGGCTGAAACCACTGAAAGTAAAAATGTAATTAGGATTGCTAACGGTTTCATAATAAAAATTCTTGTTTGCGTGATGTAGAAAAGAATGGCTATAGTTTTGTTTGTTCTTGGTAGTACGTGGAAAACTCATCAATAAACAAGCGGACTTTGGCGGATACATGTTGTCTGCTTGGATAGATAGCTGAAATCTCCATCGTCGGAGCTTGCCACTCCGGCAAGAGATGCTTGATAGCTCCCGTTTCGATATGGGATTTAACCGCAAAATCAGGACATAAGCTGATTCCTTGACCGTTTATTACCAAGGCTCTAACCGCTTGAGCGCTGTTGATATTGAGGCCTGCTTTTACCTCGAAAGATTGGCATTGCCCATCTTCTTTATGCCTAAATTGCCAAACTTTTCCTGAACGATAATTTGTGTCTGCGATTAACTGATGGTTGTGTAGATCGCTTAATGTTTTGATCTCAGAATGCTGTTTTAAGTAATCAGGGCTAGCGCAAAGATAGCTATGTATAGTGCCGATTGGTTTAGCAATTAGAGAGGAATCTTGAGGTTTACCAATCCGGATTGCTAAGTCGTAGGCTTCATCAATTAAATCCACATAACGATCATTAAGCTGCAGGTCTATCTGCACTTTGGGGTACTTTTCTTTAAAGATACTCAATACAGGTGTTAAGTGAATTTCTGCAAACGTACTAGGCGCTGTAATCTTAAGCTGCCCTTGAGGTGTTTGATGCAGCTCTTTTACAGAATGATGGAGGTTGTTAAAGCCTTCTAGCAAATTGTTACAGGGCTCAAGGTAGGCAAAGCCTGTTGTCGTTAGGCTTACCTGCCGGGTCGTGCGGTTTAATAATCTAACCCCAAGTTCAGTTTCTAGTTGCGCAATGTAATTGCTTACCTGCACTTTAGAAATACCAAGTTTTCGTGCTGCAGCTGAAAAGCCTTTCTCTTTGACCACTACAGTGAATACCTGCATACAGGTAATACGATCCATGAGGCTTATCTCGATTGTTAATGAAAGTGAAACAATCTATCAATAAATAAATGTATAGTAAATACATTATATTGTGAGCATACTTCAAGCTTAACAGTTCAGCTCTTTCGATTTGTTGTACTTATGAGGACACAATCGCTAACGGAATAGTAAAACCAAAACAGCAAAGCTAGGACTGGCTGAAATCTGATGAAATTTAAGGTGGGTAACTTCTCATCTTTGCTTATCAATTTAAACGAGAATAAACATGTCCAAAGAGATTCTAATCAATCCGATAAGATTGAGAGATGCTGAGCGCATAGTCCGCATTACCATGGCCATTATCTTGATAACGGCTGGCACTAGTAAATTTTTTAGCGACGGTGGTTTTGTTAATTACTACTCAGGCTTATTCCAAGGGGATCTGCGCATTCAACTGCCTGCAATCCTGATCGATATGTATCTAAGCTGTATTCAGTATATCGAAGTGGGCTTAGGTTTAGCCTTGTTGGTGCCTAGATTCAAAGCTTACACCATGTACGGTTGGTTTGGATTTATGCTGAGCTTATTGGTAGGGCATTATATTTTGCAAGAATGGTCCGCTGTAAACCAGATGCTGGATTATATCTTCTTAGGAGTGTTGTGCTTTGTATTGCCAATGCATGGTGAGTCATCTGCTAAAGAATAAATGAAGCTAGTGCTACTCCGTTGAGATTTTAGAGTACGTATCTGATTCGATTAAATAAAAATGCCACCTAATCAGGTGGCATTTTCAGTCTAGATTACCTAAGTTTTAGAAGATATAAGTTTCGTTACTACGAGTTCTGTTGTTGGAGGTTTGATGATGACTGCAGAAATGGGCCGTATATATCGTGGATGCGTACTTATGGTTTTTTGTATGTGCTCAGGAGGGGCTTTACATGCTCACGGTTTAACCGGGGAAACGATAAGTATATGTGATGACGGATCTGAGTGGCCTCCATTTACATACTTCGAGCGTTAAAATGGGAACAAGTCGGAGAAGATAATTGGATATTCAGTTGATGTAATAAAAGAAATTTTTGATAAGCACAGTATTAAATTTACGATCAAATTACCTCCTTGGAAGCGATGCTTAGTTGAAGTAGAGAAAGGTAGTAAGTTCCAGATGCTCTTGAGCGCAGGGCTTAGTTCAGAACGGGCTAAAAAGTACTTATTGAGTCGACCATATTACACAACAACTAGGTATTACTTTTGGTCTAAGAAAAATCATCCTAACGGTCTCGATATTGATACAAGTTCAGAGAAGCAAGCTTTTTTGGACTTAACTGAAAAATACAAAATGGGACTAATTCATGGCTATGGTACCGGCGCATTAGAAAAAGCTGGCGTAGATTTAAGTAGAACCGATAGTGGATCAAAAACTCAGGATGCTTTGGTACGAAAACTTCATGCTGGCAGGGTCGACAACTTTTATTCAGGTTTGGAAATCCTGTCAGGCCTGACCATTATTGGAGCGACTAACGCTATGAATGATCCTGATTTGGGTTATGCACCTCTTGGTAGTAATAAGAGGAAATATCAGATGATGTTTACGAAGAACAACCCAATAGGCATGAAATTGAAACTATTGATTGATCAAGAATTGGCTTTAATGGAAGCGTCGGGTCGACTGGATGAACTATTGGCCCCTTATATGAATAGTTTGAAAAGATAAGGGTGGATACAGAACTAATAATCTGATTCGAATAAATAAAAAGCCACCTGATCGGGTGGCTTTTTTAGCCTAGGCTTTTAACCTATGAATAGCTATTTAGGTATTAGAAATTGTAGATTACACCTAGAGAAACAGTGTCTACTTCATCTTCAAAATCCATGCGCTCCCATTCTAAACGCAGATCAACTTTTTCAGTTACTGAGTAGTTAGCGCCAAGGCCGTAAAGAACATCAGAGTCATCTTCTGATACCGATGCTAGGTTATTAATATCCGCATCGGCATCAATGTGTGCATAACCTAGCTTTGCAAAAAATTCGGCTTTTTCACCTACTGGTAGTTTACCTAATAGTGCTACAGAGTAAGCGTCACCTTCAATCTTGACTGGTACGTTTAGCACATCAGCTGAGTTTTCACCTAAATCTTGATAAGCAAATTCAACTGCAAAATTTTTGTTGAAGTTGTATCCGCCAAAAATTTTCCAGCTAGTGTCTGAATCGTCAGTAACTGTTGCGCCAGTAACTTCTACGTAATCAACGCTAGTTTTACCTACGCCACCACCTAGATAGAAATTAGAATCTGCCATTGCAGCTTGTGAGAAAATTCCAGAGATAAGTGCTGTAGCTAGTAGTGTCTTTTTCACAACATTTGTTCCTTAAATAGTTGTTTATAAGAGTGTTAATGCATTTGGGGGCGTAAGCTACAGGTCTATAAATTAAATTACTATAGGAGATCGATAATACTGTAATTAATGGGGTAGGCTTCTTTTAAACGGCAGGCTTAAAGTACAGTTTTATTTAAACTGGTTGTGTAAGTAGTGTGCAGATTTATTGCGGATATGAACTAAGCAGAGCTGCTTGAGAATGAAGAAAACCGTAAGTTGAATACAAAACGAGATGCAGCCCAATCAATCCGCAAGCTGCTAGTTTGGATTGCTTTACGCCTTTAAATAAAAGTACCAAGGCTACGACGCCAGAGAATATTGATAAAAGGAGAAACAGAAACCCCAACAATAGTTCGATTATATCGGATATGCCGTAAGGATCGTTTGGCGCAATATACATATCTGCGTATGCAAATGCTCTGAAAAAAAGCATAAAGCTAAATAGGCTGATAGATAGAGCAGCCAGAACCAAAATAGTAATTGTACCTTTTGTTAGTTTCATGCGGCCGGATAATTCAGCTTAGCGATCTGGTTAATCAGGCTTTATAAACAAGCAATTCACCTTTCCCAACAGGGACTAAAGAGGTGCTCAAATTTGATTGGTTGGCGATCCAAGCATTAAACCCTTCTAGCTCTTCTTTATGAGAAACCGCATTGTCACAAACAAGTAATCCGCCTTCTCTCAAAAGACTGAAAAGTTGTTCTGCTATTGCTAGATATTGGCTTCTATCTGCATCCAGGAAAATAAAGTCAATGTTCTGAGGAAGCTCAGCTAGTAGATCTACAACGTCACCATCGAGTTGGGTAATCTTTGAATCTAGTCCAGCCTTACGGAAATTTTCTGAGGCTTCATCGATCTTGCAGCTGTTATTTTCAATAGTAAAAACATGGCCGTCATCTGGAAGGGAAGAGGCTAACCAAAGTGTTGAATAGCCATTAGACGTACCGATTTCAAGTACGGTTTTGGCGTTAGTTGCTTTGATTAAAACAGCTAAAAATTCACCTGTGTCCCGCGTGATATTAAGATACTTTTTAGACCGCTTGGATTGGACTTCATCGTGTTTGATCCCTAGTTGTTCAAGGTCGTTTAAAAGTATTTCAAGATCCATCTTTAGTATCCCTTGTCATTATTGTTTCATTAAACCCCTTTTTAACTTTGTACGAGCATTAATACAAATAACTGCAGTGAAGCGAATAGAAATTTTATGTTGTGTTATAACGCTTAATATACAAGCCTTTACCACTGAATTATGTTTTCTATCTGTTGTTTCAATGCCGCAATTGTAAGGTGTTTAGTGCACAGAGTAGCTAGTACAACATCGTCGAAGAAGTTGATTACAAAGTGATAGTTTTCTTCTAATGCGAGCTCAATGCTAAGTACATGATCGCTTTTATTTTGATCTTCTAAAGTCGACGGGGAAGAGGTTAAAAATTCTAATAACTCAATAAGGAATTCCGTATCTAGCGTTGAATGACCTAATTTACCCTCTGAGGTTATCAATGCAATGCCTACCACACCTTCTAGATGTGAAATTTTGTTCAGTACTTTATCTGAAAACTCAACTTTATGTTCAGAGTATTGGATAACTTCGTCTAGGTTTAACTCATCTTCAATCACAGAAACACTATTCATCTCATTAATAACTTGAGCTTGATCAGGGAGTAGTTCCTCTAACAAAAACAGAATATCTTCTTTTTTTCGGGCATCAATAAAATAAATGGGTGCTTGAATACCAAGCTCATGCAGCCAACCTCTATATTCAGAGATTGATGGATTTGGTTTTATGTCAGACTTAGTTACCGCAATAATCAAAGGTTTATCATCTATAAGATGGCGAAACTTTTTGGTGTAAAAGTGAAGGTCGTGTTGAGGATATTTACGGTTGTTATCGAGGAATAAAATTTCGCCTGAATAATCTGATGCCAAGTTGGAAGTTATTATCTCCCACATAAATTGGAAGCGTTCTTGCCCAGGCGTTCCGTAACAATGAATGCGTTGATTGGTAGATGAGGTAACATAACCGTAGTCCATCGCTACAGTAGTGGTTTTTTTTTGTATTGATGTGCTATCAGAAGCATTTGCTTCAGTGTTAATACATTTGCCTTCGCTTATGGTGTTTATTGCTGTTGTCTTACCGGCACCGACGGCACCAAAGAAAATAATCTTTTTGTCCCTCATATAGGGAACACCCCTTCTTAGGCTGGTACTCATAAGATCAAGGAACTTGGAAAAAGAGTTTGGTCTTAGTGGTTGAAAATCATGATATTGATAATAACAAGCATAGACGTTTTTTTCTTAGCAATGCTAACTGAAAATAAGATTAATACTGTTTCGGAAAAGGAAGACCTATTCAGAAATGATCTTAGTCATTATTACCGGCTTGATACTGCTAATGCTATACCTGCACCGACGAAGGTACTACCAATTGTTCGTGGTATCCAGTGTGAATCGGAAAGAGATTTAGAACGCTTTAAAAGCCTTGACCCCCAGTAGCTATAGCTTATAAGGCAAGTAGCGGAACAGCATAAGAATGTACTGACTAATAATGAAAACTGCGGGAGTAGATCAGCCTCAATCGTAATAAATTGGGGGAACAACGCCGTTGTAAATACGATTGCTTTAGGGTTGGTTAGTGCGACCAGAACTCCCTGAAGAAAATAGCTATGCTTGCTGTGTTTAGAGTCCTCACTAAGGTCTGAAGTCCTTAAAGATACATTTGAACGCCAGATCTTTATACCGAGGTATACAAGATAGATCGCGCCGAGAAATTTGATGATCATAAACGCTGTTGATGAACTGAGGACTAATGCGCTTAGGCCTAAAACAGCACATGATGACATCACAAATAGCCCAGTTATATTCCCTAAAATTGTATATAGGGAAGACTTCCAACCAGTTCGTAGAGAGTGGGACAGCACTAATAAAATTGCAGGCCCTGGAGTGATCGTTGCCACCAATGCTATCGAGATAAATGCAATCCAAGTACTGAGCTCCATAAGGCATCCTCTTTCACTTCTGGTTTAGTGTGTTCTAGTGAATAGGGCGAGTTTAGCCGCCAATTTAACAGTTAATGCCAGTTAGAAGCCATAGCTATAATTGTTGGAGATAAAGGCTCTGCCCCTTTAATTTCCTTTCTTTTGAACAAATGAAACAACAGAATTGCGCCGGTAATTGCGTAGTGAAATAGATTGCGCTTGATTGCAAAGTCTAAATAAGACTTATGCAGCTCAACACTCATTTCATAATCTTCCATTCGATGGAATTTACATCTATGTTCTCAGATCCTTATAACGCCGCTAGCTGGGGTGCCAAAACGATAGCGAAGCGACAGTTTTGGCGTCCCTCTGGTTGGCTTTATTTGGCATTACTATGCATCTTTGTGTAAACATTCATTGTATTTATCTCAAGTTGAATTGCGTCCATTTCAATTTGAGTTGCTACAAACGGCCCCTCTTGATTAGGCCACTTAAGAACCTTGAGGTTTTTGATCTTTGTGTCGGCGCATGAACCTGCATGAGTGATCCAGTTGCGAATTAACCGAAGATCACCCATAACATCGCACATCACTTCATTTGTAGCGCACCCAAGTTCATCAGAAATTTTGGAACGGTAGTCTTCGTTCCAAAGCTCATATAACAGAACAATGATTCCATTGGCGATTAGTTGGCTGAATGGGCCGTTTTTATCCATTCCGCTGAGAGCAAATTTAGTCGGGATTTCGGCTATTGTTTTCCCTTTTTCCGGAGGACCATTACCTACTTGGAATAGACCTTCTGGGTTCATGCCCTCAAGGTTTTCTAGATCCGTTTTGGTTTTGAGCATGCCATGACTCGCCATACTGTATGCGATGTGGTACGCATGAGATATCTTTTTAAATTCAACAAGTGATTGTGGCTGGTTGTCAGTCATTACGTTGCCTAACGCCTAAAGCAGCCGCGCAGTATGCGTCGGGTGCCTTTGATTGTTAGAGGGCCGGTAATACATAGCTGAATGACTTTGTATTAATAGTGAATTTCACCCTTCTACTTTCAGGTAAATACTTAACCACTTCAGATATCGACTTACCTTTAAAGAAATCCCCTACTTCATTTTCTTGCAGAACACGGCTAAATATAACCCCTTGGCTTGGGCGGTTTTCGCTTAACATTGGCACTTCAACATTAATACGATAATAACTTTTGTGTCTAAGCTCTTTTGCTACGTAAACCCTACTAGTAATAGTTGCAAGTAAGCACGTGTCCCCTAAGTAATGATGCTTTGACATACCTGTGACCTCAGCTTCCTCGAGAGAAAACGGTTCAACATCCGCATATCGATAATAGTTACTTGAGTAGAACTTTTGAGAGCACTGCTTTTTCTTCTCAAAATGATCTCTTTCAGTGATTGGTAAATATCCCCACTCTCTGGCAATACTAAAAGAGTCATCACCAGAGCTGCATGCTGCCAATGCTAGTGAAATAAGAACAACGGCAAATACTTTCATTACGCCTCTCTAACGCCTCAAACACCGGCTTGGTGAAGTTGGCGGTTTTTTTGGAACAAAAAAGGTGACAGCTTTCCCATGTCCGAGTGCTTTGACTTGTTACACGGCCACTGCACCGGCCAAGGTTACTTTTTCGGCACACTGCATTACAGGCATTGGACCGGCCTTTTTGTTTGATTTTTTCTTTATAAAATTGTTTAGCTTCCGTGATGCGCTTGAGACAGCTTTCCAATCCCACTCGGATGGAGACCCCATGACATCACTATAATTCGACTCCCAAGCAGCGGCGCGTTTCTCTGTGTTATGGTTGGTGTGGCTATATTGCAAACCGGCCTTATTGATGCCTTTTAGCTCAAGGGATATAAGGCCCCAACCATCGACACGATATCTGTGGGTTGCGCCCTGACACTTTTTAGGGTTTAGCTCAATTCTATTTACCTTCACATGTTCAGATGCCTTAACAGGCCACAACATAAGAGTTGCGGAGCGTTTTGGAATATTTGAAAACTCTGCTAATTGATAGTACTCAACAACTTCCTGTGCGCTTGAAAACTCAACGAGGTCTTTTTCGTATTCAGAGTATGACTCGAAAACTCTGCATTCCATTTCATCAAAGACGAAATTAAGTATCTCTACGAAGTCATTGTCTATTGCATAGAAATTACAATTTGGCATCTGCTCGATATTTCCTTGCCGTGTAACGCTTTTGTAATGGGCCGCATTGCTGCGAAGCAGCGCAGTTTGCGGTCCAGCCCGAAGGGCGACTATTAACAAACTTGTTATACATTTTTTAATTTAGTAATCAGCCTATTCTGCACTTCCTGCCATTTGGGAAATTCATCCGTTTCTCCCCACAGCTCTTTGAGTTCTGAGTTATCCATGATTTTCTGTACAGATGCTAATGCAAGAGCTGCATGCTCTTTTTCAAGTTGAGGTTTTTTGCCAAAAAAACTAGGTTTCTTCTCTAACCAAGTTTTGGCTTCTTCGGGAATTAGTGATGTATCGTTTGTTAGACCAGCAGCTATTACTTCTGATGCAGCTAATGCTTCGCTACATTCAGGAGACTCTAAATATTCTGCATTAGCTAAGATTGTCTTGATAGGAGCCAAAAGCACATCTGTGCCTTTTGATTTTTCTAGATCGTATATCCAGTCTAAAGCATCATCATTACCAAAGTTATCTTCATTCCATGCGCCCATATTAAAACTCCTTTTATGTATAACAGCTAAATATACGACAAGTGGTTTGCGGAAAGGCGACACTTTGTCGTATATCTCCAAATTAATATTAATCGGTAATAGTCTTTAACCCATTGAAATTAAATGTATTAATCCAGATTTATGAAAATTAGAAATTGTAGAAAAGCGACAAAGTGTCGTGTTTCTACATTAAATTTGGAAAATGATCATTTATACGAATCATTCTCAATAATCCATTAAGGTGGGTTAACCTATTTCCTTAGTTGCCCCCATACTGGCAGAGATAAGGGAATATGAAAAGATCAAAGTTATTGGTCTTAGCTTGTGCAGTCTTTATTCGCTTTTAGCTGCTTTCAACAGTTTCCAGCTGGTCTTAGCCTGCATTTAGCCGACAACATCCAACTCTCTCTGCTTAAACTCCGCACCCAATCCCTCAACAATCTCCCGGCACTGAACAACATCAACACCCTCTAACCCATTAATTGCCGATACCTGTACATCATCAATCAGCTCGCTGGCACGTTTGATAAAGGCTTGTACTGCTTTGTAAGAGTCGGGCAGGGCTGGTTGGCAATGTTGTTGGTAGACCTCTTCGTTTTGAGCATTCAGCGAGATCGATAGAGCGTCTATACATTCTGCCAATTCGGGAACTATGTCACGTTTGTGGAAGAGGTTGCCGAGGCCGTCGGTATTGATGCGGGTTTTACCGCCGTTTACTTTTACCCAAGTAGCGATTTTCAACAGAGCTTTTAGGCGCAAGGTGGGTTCGCCGTAGCCGCAAAATACGATTTCATCGTAATCGGTTGGGGTGCCGATTAAGGGAATAATGGTGTCTGCTTCTGGGCGTTTGCTTAGATAGAGTTCGTGACCTTTTACTTCGGTTGAGCCGTTATGTTTTGGACAGAACTGGCAGGCGAGAGTGCAACGGTCGGTTAAGTTGATGTAGAGGCTGTTTCGTATCTGATAAACGTAGCTGTCTTGGTGTTCGCATGGGGTAGAGCGCTTTGCAGGGTTGGGGCGTTTTTGTGTCATAGCTTACTGCTTATCAGCGATATTTATAGATAGAAATCTACTTTAGCAGGGCGAGTTAACAGGGGCGTTGATGCTTATCAAAAGTGACCCGGTTAGGGTGCAAATGCACCCTTTAACCGGTATCGAAGGGGAAGGTTTCGCTATGAATTTGGTGCGTTTTACGCGGCTGCTTGCTGGGCGCCGTGTTCGGGGTGAGTCGCTATAAAGTGGTTGAGTACTTTTTGCAGCATTTCTGCGTGACCATAATTGTGATCACGCTGTGCTTTGGCGATGTCATCCATAATAATTCGTTTAATTTTCTGTTCGCCGTCATGGGTAATCATGTAGTGACCGAGAGCCATGGCGATCATTGGGTCCATGTGTTCGTGTTCTGCAATGGCATCAACTTCGTCTGCAGTTAGGTCACTTAGTTCCAGGCATTCTTCGTAGGTCAACATTTCTCTCTTCCTCTGCCTTTAACAGGCTATTTTTTTATGTCTATCGGAGTCTCTACCGGTCTCTCTCCAAACCGGTAAATAAGAGTTTAGGAGAGGAATTTAAGTTTCTCTAATACATTAGGAGGATAAAAATTCACAATGAATATTCATTCAAGTATTGAAATTCATGTTGCAGCTGCGAAAGATGAGTTTGATTCAACTAAGGATTTGCCGTATTTAAAGGGCTAGAGGCGTGGTGCAGAACAGCAGCCCTATTTTGGTGCGAATGAACCAGAATAGGGAGCTATAAAAATTAATTTTTTAGACGATTAAAGAATAACTGGGAAGTCGCTTTTTAGGCGTTCTAAAAGCGCCTGTTTTCCTTGCGGATTCTTTTGTGTGACATCTTCACCAGCTGTAGGGAAATGGATGTCGCGAAGGCGGGATAACCAGAAGCGCAGCGCTGCGGTTTTCATCATTGCCGGTAACAGATCGATCTCCATCGGATCTAAAGGGCGGATTTCCTGATACATGTGCAGCATCTGCTGCGCTTTCTGGATATCAAACTGATTGTTGGTTTCGTCAAAGCACCACGCGTTAAGGGTAACGCTTAGATCGTATAGGTAAGGTGTAGAGCACGCGTGATAGAAATCGATTAGCCCCGATAAACGCTCGCCATCAAACATAGCGTTGTCTGGGAACAGGTCTGCGTGTACAGGACCAGAAGGTAATGTCGTCCAGTCGATATCACCGGTTTCCATCAAGCTGTTTTGTAATAGTGTTTGCTGCTCTTTATCTAGCTTAGGTAACACACGAGACGCTAGCTCGTTGCACCACTGCGGAATATGGCTGTACTCATCGAGTTCTAATTGTGACGATAGCTGGTGGAACTGAGCGAGGGTGCTGCCAATAGTTCTCGCTTGTGAAAGCGTCGGTTGTTCTAGCGGAGCGCCTTCTAAACAGTTCATTAATACGGCGGGTTTGCCGTTTAGCATACCAAATAGATCACCGTTATTTAGATGAATAGGCTGAGCGCAGGCAAGCTCGTTAATCGCTAGATGATCCACTAGACCCAGAATAAAGGGCAGTTTCTCTTTAGGTACAGATTCAACCAGTGTTAGGACAAAGCGGCCTTGATCGGTATCGACAAAAAAATTGCTGTTCTCAACGCCTGCGCTAATGCCTTTATAGCTTTGTAACTCACCAACAGCGTAGTTCTGAAGGTAAGTTTTAAGTTCTGAAAAGCTAACTGCGGTGTAAACTGACATTATCGGTCTTTGTCCTACTGGTGTATCTGTTAGTGATTTTTTGGTGATTCAGTGTTCTTTTGTAGCCACTGCCATAGGCTTTCTGCACAGCTCTTACGCACTAGGATGTCGTAATCCTTAGTGTCGTGCAGAGACATAATGTTGATACCTTCAGCTAGCTCAACATCAGTAACAGGTAAGCATGAAAACTGCTGGGTATTAGAGCTACTTAGCAGGTAATGAATCGCTGCTTTATTTAGATACGCTTTTGAGCCGTCTTCGGAGGTTTCTAGTTTAAGATCTTCGCCAAAGGTTTCGCGCAGTGCTTGGAATACAGATTCATGCGCACCGGTTGGCGGAAGAACCAACCAACGGTTCTCGTTGATCCACAGAATCGCTAAACGGCCCATGCAAGATATGCGATTAACCGTTAGCGGTTGAGCAACACCCATCACTTCACCCACAGCGATAAGCAGATCTTGGTCAGGCTCGGTATCCAGTGCAAGATCACCAATAAAAGGGCGCTCCCGCACAATAATGCTATTAATTCGGCTGTCGTTGTCTATCGCTGCTTGGATGTTCAAATGAACCAGCGTGCCGCCTTGGGTGGCTTTGTTAGTATTGTTTTGCATAGACATTTTACTCCTTTACAGGGCTTTCGCCTGTAAATCAGCGTGGTAAGAGGAGCGAACCATCGGGCCACTGGCAACATTTTTAAAGCCAAGCTCGTAACCGATCTCTTCGTACTCTTTAAATTCTTCCGGTGTTACATAACGCTCTACAGCGAGGTGGTACTTGCTTGGCTGTAGGTATTGGCCGATGGTTAACATGTCGACATCATTAGCACGAAGATCTTTCATTACTTTGATGATCTCCTCTTTGGTTTCACCCAAACCAACCATCAAGCCAGATTTTGTATCGACTTCTGGATTTAAACGCTTAAATTGGTAAAGCAGGTTAAGCGAGTTATGGTAATCCGCACCCGGGCGTACCGATGGGTACAAGCTAGGAACAGTTTCCATATTGTGATTCAGAACATCTGGAACCTGCTGAGATAAGATCTCTAATGCAAGATCAACTTTGCCACGAAAATCTGGAACTAAGATCTCAACTTTTAGATCTTCACTGACTTTACGTGCTTCTTTTACAACTTCAGCAAAATGCGCTGCACCGCCGTCTCTTAGATCGTCGCGATCTACCGAGGTGATAACCACATATTTAAGACCGAGCTTTTCGATAGTGGATGCACAATTCTTAGGCTCTTCTGGATCAAGCGCCATTGGTCGACCATGCGCTACATCACAGAAAGGGCAGCGACGAGTACAAATAGCACCCATGATCATCAATGTTGCTGTTTTGTGACTAAAGCACTCTGCCAAGTTAGGGCAGGATGCTTCTTCACAAACCGTATGTAATTTAAGGTCGCGAAGTTGTTTCTTAACCTTTTTTACATTTGCATTTGAGCGGGCATCTATACGAATCCATTCCGGTTTACGTAGGCGTTCTCTTTCTGGGTCTGGCTTATGACGCAGACGAGACATTTTTGATTCGCCTTTCAGCTCTTGTAGTGGAATCAATTCCATAGTGACACCTCGCGATGTTCAGTTAAAAATAGAGGCCAAGCTGATAAGGTGGCAGCCCGACCTCCAAGACTTACAGGGATGGAAACGGATTAACCGCGGTAGTAACGCTGCTCAATAAATGGTGCTTTAGAAACCACCATTGGTAGCTGCTTGCCACGTACTAGTGCGAAAATTTCTGTTTCAAGTGCAGAGTAAGCGGTTTCTACATAACCCATAGCTACTGGCTTGCCTACTGTTGGACCGAAGCTGCCAGAAGTAACAGTACCGATCTTTTCACCGTCAGCATTAACAAGGTCAGCGCCTTCACGGATCGGAGCTTTACCTGATGCGATAAGGCCAACACGCTTACGGCTGTAGTTTTTGTTAGCGATCTGATCAAGGATCTTGTCAGCACCTGGGAAACCGCCAGCACGTTCGCCATCGGCACGACGGCACTTGCTGATTGCCCAGATAAGGCTGCCTTCGATTGGTGTCGTTGTTGGATCTAGGTCGTGACCGTATAGGCAAAGACCAGATTCCAAACGTAGAGAGTCACGTGCACCCAGACCAATAAACTCAACTTCAGGCTGCTCTAGGAATAGACGGCATAGACGCTCTGCTTCAGCGGATGGGATAGAGATCTCATAACCATCTTCACCTGTGTAGCCAGAACGGCTTACGAAGCAGTCAACGCCATCGATAGCGATGTGACGAGAGTCCATGAATACAAGTTCATTAACTTCTGGGCAGATGCGCGATAATGCTTGTGCCGCTTCTGGGCCTTGAAGTGCAACCAATGCACGGTCATCCAGAACTTCTAGCTCAACGCCTTCACCAAGGTTTGCACGCATGTGAGCGATGTCCTGATCCTTACATGCAGCGTTAACTACAACGTAAAGGTGATCGCCGTAGTTAGTCACCATCAGGTCGTCCATGATGCCGCCTTCATCGTTAGTGAAAAGGGCATAACGCTGTTTGCCTGCTGGTAGATCGATAATGTCTACAGGTACTAGCTTCTCTAGCTCAGCTGCAGCATTTTCGCCTGTTAGCTTAACCTGACCCATGTGAGATACATCAAAAAGACCAGCGTGATCACGGGTGTGAACGTGCTCTTTTTTTACACCTAGCGGGTATTGAACCGGCATTTCAAAACCTGCGAAAGGTACCATTTTTCCACCTAGCTCAATGTGCAGGTCATATAGAGGTGTTTTGCTCAGTTCGGACATTGTGTTCTCCATAATGCTTGTTCTGTGCAGCCTTCGTCTTTGCGAAGCTGCTCGTGTTCTTCAGGTGCAGTGCTTTGACTACAGTTCTTTAAGTACAATCTGATGGAAAAGCTCTATTGGGGTAAAACTCTTTCAACAGAGTGTTCAGGCTTAAAGGATCGGACCACCATCGGTGATCCGATCTTTAGCTTTACTGATTAAGCGTTTTTACCGTCAGTTGTATCAACTGGAGCACCGTTACGCGCGAAGTACTCTTTAGTCAGTTTGAAAACAACTGGGCTCAATAGCGCCAGAGCAATCAAGTTAGGCAGAGCCATCATGGCATTTAGCGTATCTGCTACTAGCCAGATGAAATCCAGACTTACGATTGCGCCTACAGGCACCGCAATAATCCAAAGAACACGGTATGGTTTGATCGCTTTAACACCGAATAGGAACTCAACACAGCGTTCGCCGTAGAAAGACCAACCGATGATTGTAGTGAAAGCGAATACCGCTAGAGCGATAGCTACTAGGTAGTTACCAACGCCAGGAAGTGCATGAGCGAACGCTGCAGACGTTAGTGCTGCGCCAGACTCGCCTGAAGTCCAAGTACCCGAAGTAATGATAACCAAACCAGTAATCGAACAGATGATTAGGGTATCGATAAACGTACCTAGCATCGCGATTAGACCTTGGCGAACAGGATCTTTTGTTTGAGACGCCGCGTGGGCAATAGGTGCAGAACCTAGACCCGCTTCGTTCGAGAAGACACCACGTGCTACACCGAAACGGATAGCCGCCCAAACAGCAGCACCCGCAAAACCACCTTCAGCCGCAGCTGGAGAGAATGCGTGAGTGAATACTAGATCCAATGCAGCAGGGATTGCTTCAGCATTAATAGCTAGTACTACAAGGCCAGCACCTAGGTAAGCGATTGCCATTAGAGGTACTAGAGAACCAGCAACTGCGCCGATACGCTTGATACCACCAATCAAAACGGCACCAACAAGTACCATTAGGATCACGCCTGTTACCCAAACATCTAGGCCAAAGTTAGATTCTAGAACGTCTGCAACAGAGTTGGACTGTACCGTGTTACCGATACCGAAAGCGGCTACTGCACCAAAGATTGCAAATGCAGTACCTAGCCAAGCCCACTTAGCGCCAAGACCGTTTTTGATGTAGTACATCGGACCACCAACATGGCGGCCTTCTTCGTCTACTTCACGGTACTTAACAGCCAGTACTGCTTCAGAGAACTTAGTTGCCATACCAACCAGTGCGGTACACCACATCCAGAATAGAGCACCAGGGCCACCTAGGAATACAGCCGTAGCTACACCGGCAATGTTACCAGTACCAACTGTTGCTGATAGCGCAGTCATTAGTGCTTGGAAGGGAGATATTTCGCCTTCTTTTTCTTCTCCTTTTTTAGTTTTACGGCCTTCGAACAGTAGTTTGAAACCCGTACCTAGTTTAAGAAGAGGCATAAGACGTAGACCCAGCATTAGGAATAAACCAACGCCAAGAATAAGAACAAGCATCATAGGACCCCACACGATCCCATTAATGCTGCTGATGATAGAGGTTAATGTTTCCATGAACCTAGACTCCAATCGGATTGTTATTTTTATTTGAACGCACTTGGATTGTTTAAAACTTCTTAAAGCACTAGGGCAGAGCTTTTAGATTTCCAAACATGCTTACTTACAAAAGGTGAAGCTTCTGGCTTCGCTTACTTCGCTTGAATCTGCCACTCAAGAAAAAGAAAGGTTATTTGTGAAATAAGTTTCCAATACGAAACAAAGCTAGCGTAAGGGAAAATTAATTTCAACGAAAATATGTTGAAAAAGATTTGATTAGAGCTATCTAATTCTTATTTCTTGAATAAAGCCTAATAAAAACAAGTGGTTGGCGTTATAGGAAAAATTTTCATTTTAGACGGATAGGCTAAAAAGCTTATCAGCAGGGCGGTTTTCTATGATGAATCTAAGGTCGTTAGCTAGTTTTAGACTGCTTTTTATTCATAGGTGCTGCCGCTGTTAAGTTAGGTACGCCTATGAAATAAGGAATAGGCTTTAATGTAGCAATAAGCCTTTAAGGTGAATTTGAGAGCAACAAAACTGGATTTGAATGAAAAAAGTTTCCAATAGGAAACTTTTTGTTGATTTTGGAAAATCTCACTGCTAGTCTGAAATCAAATCGACGGTATTTGAACAATTAATGATCAAATTGTTCGAAGTTATATAGCTCTTTAGTAAGCGGACTATAACCGCAACCGTACATAGAGACGGTTTAAAGAGTAGATACATAAAATAATAAAAAGAGCGGTTAGACCGCTGTAGTGAGGTCGCAGTGCCATTAAGTATTTTTGATCTATATAAAGTAGGGATTGGTCCTTCCAGTTCTCATACGGTAGGCCCGGTTGTTGCGGCTAATCGTTTCTTAGATGAATTGCGTGAGCGTGATCAACTGGATCAAGTTGCCTCAGTACATGTAGGTTTGTTCGGCTCTCTGGCAATGACAGGTAAAGGTCACGCAACGGATGTTGCTGTGATGATCGGTCTAATGGGTGAGAAGCCAGATTTAGTTGATCCAGATAAAGTCCCTGTTTACGTTGATCAGATTCGTAACACTAAGCAGATCAATTTGGCAGGTGAGCGCATGATTGCGTTCAATCCTGAAACGGATCTGCCTTTTAACTTTGGTGAGTCCTTACCAAAGCATCCAAACGGCATGCATTTTAAAGCGTACGATGCAGCCGGCATTATTTTGCACGACAACATCTTTTACTCCGTAGGCGGTGGCTTTGTATTAAGTGACGCCGAAGCAGGTAAAGAGAAAGGTGCAGAACCTGAATTCAAACTTCCTTTTCACTTCGATAATGGCGTTGAGCTATTAGAAGTTTGTGAACGTGAAGGCAAAACTATTGCTGAAATCGTTTTAGCTAATGAGCTGACATGGGCCGAACAAGACGTGTTAGAAGAGCGTCTGTGGAATCTTTGGCAGGTGATGGATAACTGCATTAAGCGTGGCTGTGCAGAAGAGGGCGAGCTACCCGGTGGCCTAAATGTTAAGCGCCGTGCTCACGAGCTTTATGAAGAGCTTAAGTCTAGCCCAGAAGCAGCACTCAAAGATCAGTTAACAGTAATGGATTGGGTCAATCTGTTTGCTATTGCTGTTAACGAAGAGAACGCAGCGGGCGGTCGTGTGGTAACGGCGCCAACAAATGGTGCTGCTGGTGTTATCCCAGCCGTTTTAGCTTACTACGACCGTTTTGTTCCGGGTTCCAATCGCCAAGGTGTTTTTGATTTCTTAGCGACATCCGCTGCTATCGGCATGCTTTATAAGAAGAACGCTTCTATCTCGGCTGCTGAAGTTGGCTGCCAAGGTGAGATCGGTGTGGCTTGTTCTATGGCTGCCGGTGCACTTTGTGCGGTGATGGGCGGTACCAATCAGCAAATCGAGAACGCTGCAGAAATCGGCATGGAGCATAACTTAGGCCTTACCTGTGACCCGATTGGTGGTCTGGTGCAAGTGCCTTGTATCGAACGTAACACTATGGGAGCGGTTAAAGCGATTAATGCTGCACGCTTAGCCCTACGTGGTGATGGGAAACATCATGTATCTCTAGATTCTGTTATTGAAACGATGCGCCAAACAGGTCTGGATATGCAGGATAAATATAAAGAAACCTCTCAAGGTGGGCTGGCCGTAAACGTGGTTGCCTGCTGAATCTTCGTAATAAAAAAATAAGAGAATAAAAAATCATGAGTCACAGTGATCTGTATCGCAACGACGCTGTTTGCGAAGCATTTTTTACCCAAGACCTAGCAGAGCGCGATGCTGATCTGCTGTCTGCAGTAAATGAAGAGTTTGATCGTCAGGAGATGGGGATTGAGCTGATAGCCTCTGAAAATATTGTATCTAAAGCCGTAATGCAGGCGCAGGGTACAGTACTAACAAACAAATACGCAGAAGGTTATCCGGGCCGTCGTTACTACGGTGGTTGTGAGTACGTAGACAAGGCGGAAGGCCTAGCTATCGAGCGTGCAAAAGAGCTATTTAACTGCGAATTCGTAAACGTTCAGCCGCACTCAGGTGCGCAAGCAAACGGCGCGGTTATGTTGGCACTATTGCAGCCGGGCGATACTGTATTGGGCATGTCTCTGGATGCAGGTGGTCACTTGACTCACGGAGCGCGTCCAGCCCTTTCTGGTAAATGGTTCAATGCTGTGCAATACGGTGTGTCCCGTGAAGATAGCCGTATTGACTACGACGAGATTGAGAAGCTAGCAGCTGAATGCCAGCCGAAGATGATTATTGCAGGTGGTTCTGCGATTCCACGTCAGATCGATTTCGCGCGTTTCCGTGAGATCGCTGACAAAGTAGGTGCGTACCTGTTTGTTGATATGGCGCACATTGCAGGTCTAGTAGCGACGGGTGCTCACCCATCACCACTACCTCATGCCCATGTTGTAACGACGACAACGCACAAAACTCTACGTGGCCCGCGTGGCGGCATGATCCTATCTAACGATCTGGATCTAGGTAAGAAGATCAACTCTGCGGTATTCCCAGGTCTTCAGGGTGGTCCACTGATGCACGTGATCGCGGCGAAAGCGGTTGCTTTCGGTGAAGCGCTACAGCCTGAGTTTAAAGTTTACATCGATCGTGTTGTAGAGAATGCCAAAGTACTTGCGGGCGTTATGGTTGAGCGTGGTTGCGACATCGTAACTGGTGGTACAGATACACACCTGATGTTGGTTGATCTGCGTCCTAAAGGTCTTAAAGGTAATGTCGTAGATGAAGCGCTAGAGCGTGCAGGCATTACTTGTAACAAAAATGGCATCCCATTTGACCCTGAAAAACCAATGGTAACTTCTGGTATTCGTCTGGGTACGCCAGCTGGAACAAGCCGTGGTTTTGGTCCAGAAGAGTTCAAGCTAATTGGTAATCTAATTAGCGATGTTTTGGATGGTCTAGTGGCTAACCCAGAAGATAACTCCAAAGTTGAAGCGGAAGTGCGTGCGCAGGTCGAAGAGCTGTGCAAGAAGTTCCCTCTTTACCGTTAATAAACCTGTGTAACGAATGAGCAATAGGAAAACAATATGAGCATTCCATCTAACTACCTTTTCACACCAAGCCATGAGTGGGTTCTGGACAATGGTGACGGCACTATCTCTCTAGGCGTATCTGATCACGCTCAGGAACTTCTAGGTGATGTGGTTTTCGTTGAACTACCAGAGATTGGTCACGCAGTAGAAGCGGGTGAAGAGTTCTCTCTAGTTGAATCTGTAAAAGCAGCGTCTGACATCTACTCTCCAGTTGGTGGTGAAGTGGTTGAAGTAAACGAAGCTTTGGAAGATGCACCAGAAACAATCAACGAAGCGCCTTACACAGACGGTTGGATTGTAAAAATTAAGCTTTCTGATTCATCTGAATTGGCGAAACTTCTTAACGCAGAAGCGTACGAAGCAACGATTGCAGAAGAAGGTTAATTGGTTGAGTTGCTAGGTATGTTGTATAGGTCTAATCAGCCTAAGTACTTAGTAACCCTGTCCCCTAATTAGCTTTAGCAAGGCGAAGCGGTAGTGCAGGATCGCTTCGCACCCTTAAATTTATTTGGTTTAAGTGTCTGTTACACACATTTAAATCGAGCTGTTACCACAGGTTATTGTTATGGCAGTAGAAACTCGTACTTTGAGTGATCTTCAGCAGACGACTGACTTTACTCGTCGTCATCTTGGTCCAGATAGTGAGCAGACTCAGGAGATGTTGTCCTTTTTGGGTCTTAACTCAATGGATGAACTGATTACACAGACAGTTCCAGATTCCATCCGCTTAGATGATGCGTTAGATATGGCGGATAGCAAGACTGAAGCTGATGCGCTTGCATATATCAAAACACTAGCTGATAAAAATAAGGTTAATAAATCTTATATTGGTATGGGCTATAGCAATACTTTGGTTCCAAACGTTATCTTGCGTAACGTTATGGAAAACCCAGGTTGGTACACAGCTTATACACCTTACCAGCCAGAGATTGCCCAAGGCCGTCTAGAAGCACTGCTTAACTTCCAGCAGATGGTGATGGACCTAACCGGTATGGAATTGGCGAACGCTTCTCTACTTGATGAAGCGACAGCAGCTGCAGAAGCGATGACGCTGTGCAAACGCTCTAACCGTAAGAAGACAAATACTTATTTTGTTGCTGATGATGTTCACCCGCAAACGTTGGACGTTATCAAAACACGTGCCGAATACTTTGGTTACGACATCGTAGTAGGTAACCCGCTAACAGACCTAGAAGCGGCAGACCCATTTGGTGTTCAGCTACAGTACCCAAGTACTTACGGCGATATCACTGATATCAAATCAATTATTGATGCGGCTAAAGGCCAGAAAGCAATGGTTTCCGTTGCGGCTGATATCCTAGCCTTGGTTCTTCTTAAATCACCAGGTGAGCTGGGTGCTGATGTTGTACTAGGTTCCTCTCAACGCTTTGGTGTACCAATGGGCTTTGGTGGCCCTCACGCTGCTTTCTTTGCTGCATCTGAAAAGCTTAAACGTTCTGTGCCTGGTCGTATCATCGGTGTATCTATCGATGTAAACGGTAATCAAGCATTGCGTATGGCGATGCAAACACGTGAGCAGCATATCCGTCGTGAGAAGGCGACATCTAACATCTGTACTGCTCAAGCCTTGCTTGCCAACATGGCTTCTTTTTACGCTGTATACCACGGCCCAGAAGGTCTTAAGACAATTGCAGAGCGCGTACATCGTTTAACGGCTGTGCTTGCTAATGGTCTTAAAGCGAAAGGCGTTGCGGTTAACGACACGTACTTCGATACGCTGACTGTTTCTCTGCCTGAGACTCAAGAGGTTGTTTATCAAAGAGCGATCGACGCGGGTTGTAACTTCCGTAAGGTTGGCTCTGATAAGTTGGGTATTAGCTTGGATGAAACAACATCGTCTGAAGATGTTGCGCAGTTGCTAGACGTTATTTTGGGCGACGATCACGGTCTAAGTGTTGCTGAGCTTGATGCAGCGATTGTTGCTGGTGATGCGACGGGTATCTCTGCAGAGATGCGTCGTGAAGATGCAATCCTGACGCACCCAACGTTCAACAGCTACCACAGCGAAACCGATATGCTTCGTTACATGAAGAAGCTAGAGAACAAAGATTACTCTTTGGCGCATGGCATGATCCCACTTGGTTCTTGCACCATGAAGCTAAACGCTACAGCTGAGATGATCCCAGTTACATGGCCTGAATTTGCAAACATTCACCCGTTTGCACCGGCTGACCAAGTGCAGGGCTATCACCAAATGCTACATGAGCTGGAAGATCAACTGGTAGAAATTACCGGTTACGACAAAGTTTCTTTGCAGCCTAACTCCGGTGCTTCTGGTGAATACGCAGGTTTATTGGCGATTCGTAAGTACCAAGAGTCTGTTGGTGAAGGCCATCGTAATGTTTGCTTGATCCCATCGTCTGCGCACGGCACTAACCCTGCTTCTGCAGCAATGATGGATATGAAGATCATTGTGACTAAGTGTGATGACAACGGTAACGTTGATGTTGCTGATCTTCGTGCACAAGCTGAGCTACACAAGGATGATCTATCTTGTTTGATGATCACTTACCCATCTACACACGGTGTTTATGAGGAAGATATCGTAGAGATCTGCGACATCATCCACAAAAACGGCGGTCAGGTGTATATGGATGGCGCGAACATGAATGCGCAGGTAGGTATCTCTAAGCCGGGTGCGATCGGTTCTGATGTATCTCACCTAAACCTACACAAAACATTTGCTATCCCTCACGGTGGCGGTGGTCCAGGTATGGGTCCAATTGGTGTTAAGAGCCACTTGGCGCCGTTCCTTGCAAGCCACAAAGTAAGTCCAGTTGAAGGCGTAAATCCAGAAAACGGTGCGGTTGCAGCGACGCCTTACGGTTCTGCTTCGATCTTACCGATCACATGGATGTACAACGTCATGCTTGGCAAGTCTGGCCTTAAAGCATCGACAGAGATGGCGATTTTGAGTGCTAACTACATGACTGAGAAATTGGCTGCGCACTATCCGGTACTTTACCGTGGTCGTAACAACAAGGTTGCTCACGAATGTATCGTTGATATCCGCCCAATCAAAGAGGAAAGCGGTGTTACAGAAGAAGATATTGCTAAGCGTCTAATGGACTACGGTTTCCATGCGCCAACAATGTCTTTCCCGGTAGCAGGTACTCTGATGATCGAGCCGACTGAATCGGAATCTAAAGCGGAGATCGATCGCTTTATCGATGCCATGGTTCAGATCCGTGAAGAGATTAGCAAAGTGCAAAACGGCGAATGGCCTGCGGACAATAACCCGCTAATTAATGCACCGCATACGCAAGCGGACATTATGAGTGCTGCATGGGAGCGTCCATATAGCCGTGAAGAAGCAGTATTCCCGAATGAAGCGACTCGTCAGAACAAGTTCTGGCCAACAGCGAACCGTATCGACAACGTATACGGCGATCGGAACTTTATCTGCTCTTGTCCAGGTATCGAAGCTTATCAAGACCAGTAATTATCTTTTGCTGCAGGGTTGCTCCTGCAGCAAAGTTAAAAAGTCGAACCATTGGTCTTGAGCCAAGTGAACCGGAGATCCACTTGGTTTAATTCAGCGATAGCCAATCTGTGCCGGCTTGAGCTGAACAACGGGTAAAGCGTCAGAATTACCCGTTACTCCCGCAGTTACCAGGGGGGAATCTGGTAACTGCAACCTTTCTATTTTATAGGTCGTTAGAGTGGATTTGGCGTCTACTCGAAATTGGTGTGCTCCCAGCCTTGTGTTGGAGCTTTTTGCGGGGCTAATTTAGCCCCGTTTTTTTTGATCTTTAAAAATATCCATCAGATCACTAAGTATCTTTAGAGATTTTCAAGATGCATCGTCGGTGAATGGCTACGTTCTCAACTAAAATAACTGTATGAAAAATGATCTGTTTTTCATTGGGAACGTAATAGCTAGAGGATACTCAAAGCTAATAACTCGCAAAATAACAAGCCTAAGAGGTGATCATTATGCTGCTGAGTCACATACCCGGAATGTTTACCCACCCTGATGCAGAGTGGGAATTGATCAAAAAAGAGCACAGTAATCCTAGTCGTATATACATGGCGTATACCTGTATATTGGCACTGATTGGACCTGTGTGTGCTTACATATCAACAACTCAATTTGGTTGGCGCGTTGGTGATGGTGAGTTGATTAAACTTACAGCAATCAGTGCATTGCAGCTCAACGTCTTAACTTATGTAGCAATTCTTGTTGGTGTATTTGGCTTAGGCTGGATGATTGACTGGATGTCAAAAACTTATGGTAGTGGTCATGATGAGTATGCTGCAAACGGCATTGCTCTAGCGGCTTATTCTTGTACCCCGCTTTTCTTGGCTGGTTTCATCTCTTTATACCCAGTTCCATGGGCTAATATGTTGGTTTACCTAGCCGCTGCTGCGTATACCGGCTATTTGATCTACGACGGTTTGCCACATGTGCTGGGCATCGATAAAGATCAGGCTTTCTTCTTCTGTGGAGCAATTTTAGCAGTAGGGCTTGTGTATTTGGTTATCACTCGTGTAGGTACTGTGATTGTGTGGAATCTAGGTTTTGCACCGGTATTTATCTCTGGGTGAGCCGGTTACTGAAATGAAAAAGAGCAGCTTAGGCTGCTCTTTTTGTTTTGGAAGAGTGTTTTAGAAAAGTTCGATATCGTCATCGCGAACTTCAATTCGGGAATCTATATCGCGGAAGTGAACGATCTGATTGCGGCCATTGTTTTTAGCGTGGTATAGCGCGCGATCGGCTTGTTCGAAATGCAGCATCGGTGGTGTTACTGGATCGACGATAGTAAAGCCAATACTGACGGTCAGTTTACCTGATGGGAATGTGTAATCTTGCACCGCTTGATGGAAGCGCTCCATGGTGGCTAGGGCTTGTTCTTCATCCGCGTTGTTGAGAATCACGACAAACTCTTCGCCGCCATAACGGAATAGGAAGTCAGTGTAGCGGAATGTCTTCTTCATCAGTTCAGCGAAGTGAAGTAACACTTCATCACCATAAAGGTGACCAAAGGTATCGTTAATGTTCTTGAAATGGTCAATATCTAAAACCACCATCCAAGAAGGATTGATGTGGGTGTTTTTGTGCCCGCGATGGAAGGCGACTACATCATTGAGGCTTAATTCCATGGTCTGACGGTTAGGCAAACCAGTAAGCATATCCCGCTCTTTAGCGTCGAGTAGCGCAACTTGTTTCTCATAAATGCCAAATACGCCTTCAATCAAAACCATATCAGCTGGTGATACTTTACCTGTAATTAAGATAATCCGACGAGGAATCACATCTTTAGTGATATCTAGGAAAATGTAATCTTCGCCGTTAAATTTCATGCAGGCTACTCCACCTTTACTTTTTGGTAGAGTTTTAAGCATCAAATCTTTGTTTCTATCTTCAAATGATTCATCCAGCGTCAGTGGAAATCGTCTGATAGAAAGGCCTGTATCGGACTTAGCGTCGCCGAAAATTTCATACGATACAGCGTCTTCGACACCATCGAGTGAACAGAAGTAATGAAGTACTGCATGGGTCAGCGAGTTGTATGACTTATGCGCTAGGAACTTTGCGGATAATTCAAACGCTTGTTTGATGTTAAGGTGTTCGCTCATAGTTACTGCTTAACGCTACAAGGCCCGTGGGGGTTAGGTTTCTATAAATTGTAGCAGTCTAAACGATATTTCTGAACAAACGGTTAATATAAATTAGTCTTGCCTGTTTTATTTGCTTTTTTGCTCCTGCTATTTGCTGTTTCTATTCTAGAAATGGATAGGAATAGTGCTTCAAGTCATGCTCGCTCAGGCATTTACAAACTTGCCAGCATGTCTTGAGTGGTCTTCATTGATTGGGCTCTTGTCAGGAAATAAAAGCGCAACTGCTTATATGCGCTATGAATGGTTTGAATGTTACCTATAGGGATTATTCTACGACTTGCTCGATAACGGGTTGAGCATTAGTTTTGCGGTGTTGTTTCCAGGTGTACCAACCGCCTAAGGCAAGGGCTAACCAGGCAAGTGTGTCGATTATTGCAACGCCATTGATATCAATCCCGGTTTCACGAAATACCCGATCCCAATAGGATTTTCCTGCGCCTGCTTTGTAGGCATAGCGTTTACCGTTTTCATCTATCCCGATGAGTTGGTCATATTTGTAGGCGTAGTCATGAATTAAGCCTGGTAGGAATAAAAGGCCAGTGGGTGAGAATATGGCCCAAAGAGGGCGGGGGATAGATGCGCCGTCAAATTCGAAACCTTTAGGTATCACTATCTTGGTGCCATCACGCATAGTGTAGGTCCAGTCAGCGGTGAGTACCCATTTTCTTACAGCAAATATCCAACGCAGGATTCGAATAATAAGGGATTCGTTTTTGGTTTTTATAGGTTGAGGACGAATAGTTGGCATATTCATCACATGACTCCTTGTCTTGTTGTTTAAATCCTTTTTTCATTATAGCGCTTTGTAGGGTAAATACTTTTTCAGTTGCTCGATCTGCTCATCAATTGCAGCGGTCTCTTCATCAATAAACTGCTGTACTGCTTTATTGAACCCTACTTCCTTAAGCCAATGGGCTGAATAAGTCGGTACAGGGGTAAAACCTCGCTGTATTTTGTGCTCTCCCTGAGCGCCAGAATCAAATCGCTTTAACCCCAGACTAATACAATACTCAATGCCTTGGTAGTAGCAGGTTTCGAAATGAAGGCTGTCGTATTCATCAAAACAACCCCAGTATCGCCCGTATAAGGTGGTGGAATCTTGTAGTGACAGTGC
Organism: Neptuniibacter sp. QD48_55; assembly: GCF_047778115.1. Lineage (GTDB taxonomy): Bacteria > Pseudomonadota > Gammaproteobacteria > Pseudomonadales > Balneatricaceae > Neptuniibacter. The sequence continues at coordinate 1,453,071 of NZ_CP180555.1, forward strand.
GCCTGCAACCGGTGTTTCGTCTTTGTAAGCCAAAACGAGTAAGAGGTTTTCAGGCATGGTCTGTTTTAATTGGGTGAAAAACGATTTACTGAGATAGGCGTCGCGTCCGCGTTTAAGATAGGTTAGACGGTAAAAATCGTAAAAGGTGTCAATCTCGTTATCGGTTATACATTTTCCTTGAATTTGGCGATGAGTGATGCCTTGCTCATCGATCTTTTTGCGCTCTTTTTTAAGGTTTTTGCGCTTACGAGACGTTAGATTCTGTAGGAAGTCTTCGTAGGAGGAATAGTCTTGATTAAACCACTGGTACTGACAGCCTTTACGGATCATGTAGTTTTCATTATCCAGCGAATTCGCTTCCTTTTTATAAGGGAAGAGTAGGTGCCAAGAAGTCGCTTTGAAATGTTGGCATAGCTGAGGAATTGCTTGGCTTAAGCTCTCAAATAAAGGCTCTATAGGCTGTTTTGTTAATAATCTAGGACCGCCCACTGGAGAGAAAGGGACGGATGACACCAGTTTAGGGTAATAGTCCATACCGTAGCGTTCGTAAGCTTCAGCCCAGGCCCAATCAAACACATATTCGCCGTAGGAGTGATTCTTTAAATAAAGCGGCAGTATAGCCACAGTTATACCGTTATCTTGCAGTTGTATGTGTAGTGGTTGCCAGCCTGTTTTCGCACTTACGCTACCTGACTCTTCTAGTGCGTGGAGGAATTCGTATCGGCAAAAAGGGTAATCAGACGGGAGGAGGTTGTTCCATGTGTCTGGGCCTATTTCACTGATTTTATGGCAAATTTTTATCTCTAACATATCGCGGCTTCGGTTTTGTGTTGCTAAGCTAAATACTGTTGGGGCGACTAGTTTCCTATTTGAATTGAGAAGGATGTCAGTGTCAAAGCCATTGTTTTGTATAAAGGCCCCAAAAAAGATGATAGGAGTATTGTGATGGATGAATTAGAGCTTGAGTTTGAACTTCACCCGCAGTTAGCTGCTGATTGTATAGTGTTAGGGGATTTTCCGATTAGCCGGCTCTTGCTGTTAAACGATGCTAATTATCCTTGGTTTATTTTGGTGCCAAGGCGTGCAGGTGCGACAGAAATCTATCATCTTTCTGATGATGAACAGTGCGAGTTAATCAAAGAGTCATCATTTTTAGCATCAAACTTGGCTGATAGCTTTGCTGCTAGAAAGATGAATGTAGCATCGTTGGGGAATATGGTGCCGCAATTACACCTCCATCATATTGTCCGTTATGAGACTGATAAGGCTTGGCCAGGGCCTGTTTGGGGTAAGGTGCCAGCGGAGCCATATACTGCAGAACAGATCCATGAAATTAGACGAAAACTGGAAGCTTTAATGTCCGGCGAGCTGGAATTTGTACCGGAAGAATAAGCTTCAATAAGCTTCATTGAAAATTAGTCACCTCTATTTTAAATCTTTAAGGCCTCAATCCTATTTGGGGCCTGTTCCCTCTGCTTAAATAAGGTATAATCCGCCGTTTTTAAAATACGCTTCCTGCGTTTAGGAAGTTTCGATCGGGTTTATTTCCAATGCCAATCTTTGATTTTCAGTGTGACAGCTGTGGTCACGAGTTTGAAAAACTTGTTCTTAAAAGTGATGCGCCTGCGCCTGCATGTGTTTCCTGCGCAAGTGAGGAAGTGACCAAAAAAGTATCAGCACCGGGTTTCCGTCTTTCGGGTTCCGGTTGGTATGAGACAGATTTTAAAACCGGTAAGAAGAAAAATCTTGCAGGTGGTTCCGGTGCTTCGTCAGGTACAGACAGCTAACTCCGGATAGATAAAGTATTAATTCATTGACCGTTTGGTGAAAACCAAACCGAGACAGTTAACAGGAACAGTAAATTATGCGCAGTCATTATTGCGGCGATCTCAGAAAAGAGCATATCGGCGAAGACATTACCCTTTGTGGTTGGGTTCATCGTCGTCGTGACCACGGTGGTGTTATCTTCCTAGACGTGCGTGACCGTGAAGGTCTGGCACAGGTTGTATTTGATCCAGATCGTGAAGAGAGCTTCGCGCTAGCAGATAGCTGCCGTAATGAATTCGTAGTTGAGATCAAAGGTACTGTTCGTGGTCGTCCAGAAGGTACGATCAACTCTGAAATGCCTACTGGTGAAATCGAAGTGCTAGGTAAAGAACTTGTTATTTTGAACAAGTCTGAAACACCTCCGTTCCAGTTGGATGAGCACCAAAACGTTGGTGAAGATGTTCGTCTTCGTAACCGTTACATCGACCTACGTCGTCCAGAGATGCAGGAAAAGCTACGTTTCCGTTCAAAAGTATCTAATGCGATTCGTAACTACCTAGATGATAACGGCTTCCTAGATATCGAAACGCCGATTCTAAACCGTGCTACACCTGAAGGTGCGCGTGACTACTTGGTACCGAGCCGTGTTCATGAAGGTCAGTTCTTTGCGCTGCCACAGTCTCCTCAGCTATTTAAACAGTTGTTGATGGTTTCTGGTTTTGACCGTTACTACCAGATCGCTAAATGTTTCCGTGATGAGGATTTGCGTGCTGACCGTCAGCCAGAATTTACTCAGATCGATATCGAAACTTCGTTCATGGACGAAGAAGGTATCATGGGTCTGACTGAAACTATGATCCGCAAGTTGTTCCTAGAGCTTAAAGGTGTAGATCTGGGTGATTTCCCACGCATGCCTTACTCAGAAGCAATGCAGCGTTACGGTTCTGATAAGCCTGATCTTCGTTACCCAATGGAGTTGGTTGATGTTGCTGATCTAATGGCGGATATCGAATTTAAAGTATTCGCAGGCCCAGCAAACGATCCTAAGTGCCGCGTAACTGCACTTAAAGTTCCTGGTGGCGCTAAACTGACTCGTAAGAACATCGATGATTACACTAAGTTTGTAAGTATCTATGGTGCTAAAGGTCTTGCTTGGATCAAAGTTAATGAAATCGAAAACGGCGTTAACGGCCTACAGTCTCCAATCATCAAGTTCCTAGGTGATGAAGTGACTATGTCGATCATGGATCGTCTAGGCGTTGAAAACGGCGACATCGTATTCTTTGGTGCTGACAAAGCTAAGGTTGTTTCTGAAGCGCTGGGTGCACTACGTATCAAAGTGGGTGAAGATCTTGAGATGGCTGAGTGTGAATGGGCACCTCTATGGGTTGTTGATTTCCCAATGTTCGAAGAAACAGATGGTGGCCTTACAGCACTTCACCACCCATTTACTGCGCCAAGCTGTTCTCCAGAAGAGCTAAAAGCGAACCCGCTAGAAGCGCTATCTCGTGCATACGACATGGTACTTAACGGTTGTGAGCTTGGTGGTGGTTCTGTTCGTATCCACGATCAGGCAATGCAGGCTACAGTGCTGGAGATTCTAGGTATCTCTGATGAAGAAGCTGACGATAAGTTTGGCTTCCTACTAAACGCGCTACAGTACGGTGCGCCTCCGCACGGTGGTTTGGCGTTTGGTCTAGATCGTTTGATCATGCTGATGACGGGTACAGATTCAATCCGTGAAGTTATCGCTTTCCCTAAAACGCAAAGTGCATCTTGTATGATGACTGAAGCGCCGGGTGAAGTAAGTGCTGCACAGCTACGTGAATTGAACATTAAGCTGCGTAAAACGCCTTAATAGCATCACGTTGTCCTAGTTCAAGCTAGGACTCGGTTAAAACTAAAAAGCTGCCTTCGGGCGGCTTTTTTTGTTTATATTGGACAAAAATAATATCGAAAAGGAGTAGGCGTTATGGCAGGTCACTCTAAATGGGCCAATATCAAACACCGTACAGCTGCTCAGGATGCAAAGCGCGGCAAGATCTTTACCAAGCTTATTCGAGAGCATGTCTTCGGTTTACCACTCTTTCAGTGAATGCTCTTTTAGGAAATCTACTAATACCCTGATTCTTCTTGCTTTTTGGCTGTGCTGTGGAAAATATAGATGCAGGCTAGGGTAGCTGAATTGGTAATCATCTAGCAGTGTGACCAGCTTACCTTCTTCGACTGATTTTTTAGCTAAAGGCGCTAAAACGCCGCTTATACCTAACCCTTTCTCAGCGGCATCTATCATCAGTTCTGGATTATTAACAATCATCGCGTTATCGACGTTTACCGAAATTTGTTCGCCGTTTTCGATTAAGTTAAGTGGTGCAAGGTTGTTCGCTGAAATATAGCGATAGCGGATAAATTTGTGTTTGCACAGGTCTTCAGGTGTGAGTGGTTCACCGTGTTGTTCCAGATATTCAGGAGAGGCGACGATCCATTGCTTTAATGGCGGAGTCAGGTTGATTGAAACCATGCCTTCTTCGACCTTATGAGCGCCTCGAATACCTGCGTCGATTCCCTCTTTAATAATATTCACGGTTGCATCAGATATAGAGATCTCCAGATCAATTTCGGGATACTGGCGACAAAACTCCGCATAGATCGGTTTGAGCATGTGGTTAAACGTGAACATCGGCAAGGTAATTTTTAGTTTGCCAGAGGGGACTTGGTTTAGACCTTTTACATATTCAACTGTTTCACTGAGTTCAGAGGCGAGGGGTAAGGCTCTGTCATAAAGCTGTGCGCCAGCATCAGTCAGCTCCATCTGCCTTGTTGTACGGTTGATTAATGGCAGCCCTAGATAATTTTCCAGCTGTTTCAGTGCTTGGCTTACCGAAGGAGGGGCTAATTCCAATTTTCTGGCAGCAGGCCTCACGCCGCCTTCTTTAACAATAGTGAAGAATATGGAGAGCTGATTATAGAGGGAGCTGTTCATATTATTTCCGAATCCGAAATAAGTGTTAGTTAGAGTCTAACAAACATTTAGATAAAGAGGGTCTAATCAAACAATAATCGCTTAAGTACACTTCGCTTCCACCCAGATATGCCTGTTTTGGAACAGATATCTAATAAAGAGATTTACTCGACAGGGCATTTGGTCTGCGAGGATTGGTTGCGAGAGGCTTGCGATGAAACGAATACTATCTTTGGCGCTTATTATGTTGATAAGCGGATGTTCTCTTGAAGCAGACGATAAGCAAATGTCTGCTGTGCCTGCGCAACCGGTCGATGTAGCACAAGTGCTATACCAGCCTTACACGCCTCAACATACCTTTACTAGCCGATTGGAATCACCACAGCAGGTGGAGATTCGTCCTCGTGTTAGTGGTGTGATCGAAGCAGTTCAGTTCACTGAAGGAAGTCGAGTAGAGAAGGGTGATCTGCTTTTTAAAATCGATCCTCGTCCTTTTGCTGCAGAAGTGAAGCGATTAGAAGCTCAGCTAAGCAGTGCGAAGACTGCACTGAGACAAGCGCAATCTGAAGCAACGCGTGCCAAGCGTCTTAAATCTCGCAACGCGATCTCCGCTGAACAAGCTGAATCCAGATTGTTCTTAGCAAGCCAACGCCGTTCTGAATTAGCTTCTGTAGAAGCTGCTCTAGAGGCAGCAAGATTAAACTTAGAATTTACTGAGGTAAAAGCACCGATCAGTGGTTCGATCTCAAGCGCTTTCATTACTCCAGGTAATAACGTTCAAGCGGGCAACAGTGTGCTGACATCTCTCGTAGCTACTGATGAACTCTACGCTTATATCGCGGTTGATGAGCGTACTTGGAACAATGTGTTTACTTCGGTGACAGCGCAATCAAATACGCCTGCGTCACTAAAATTAACTGGTCTAGATACAACACAGTTTGCAGGTGTTATCGACTTTATCGATAACCAAGTTGATAGCCGCACAGGTACTTTGCGTATTCGTGCTGTGTTCAAAACGGATGGTCAGCCTTCGTTACGCCCAGGTGCATTTGCGCGTGTCACACTATCAGCAACAGCAGCACTTGATCGCATTATGATTCCGGACCGCGCTGTTGGAACCGATCTGAAAAATCGTTTCGTGCTTACTATCAATGCCGAAAACACATTGGAGTATCGTTCAGTCACTCTAGGTGGACGCATTGGTGAGCTGCGCATTATTGAAGAAGGTCTTACCCCTGAAGATATCATTGCAGTCAATGGTCCGGCACGTGTGGGCCCAGGTATGCCTGTGTCTCCTCGTACTGTAACCATCGCTTCCCAAACATCGCCTGCAGTCACTGTCGCAGCGAATGAGCTTAATCCAGCAAAGTAAGGTATAACCGATGAATTTTAGCCATTTCTTCATCAGCAGACCGATCTTTGCATCGATGCTGTCACTGCTCATTCTGGTGGCTGGGGCGATCTCCCTATTTAAGCTACCGGTGAGTGAATATCCAAGCGTAATACCACCCACGGTAGTGGTCACTGCCAACTATCCGGGTGCAAACCCTCAAGTGATTGCTGAAACCGTTGCATCACCATTAGAACAGGAGATGAATGGTTTAGAGGATATGTTGTACATGTTCTCTCAGGCGACAACGGATGGCCGTATGACCCTGACAATCACTTTTGCACTAGGTACCGATCTAGATCGTGCTCAGGTACAAGTGCAAAACCGCGTAACGAGTGCATTACCGCGTCTACCGCAGGATGTTCAGCGTTTGGGTGTAGTCGCGCAGAAATCTTCACCAAGCCTGACGATGGTTGTGCATTTGCTATCGACCGATGGTAGCCGTGAGATCAGTTATCTGTCTAACTATGCGGATATCTACGTTAAAGACCAACTGGCACGTCTGCCAGGGGTAGGTCAGGTTCAGCTGTTTGGTGGCGGCAAATATTCTATGCGCCTGTGGCTTAATCCAGATGCGTTGTCTTCACGTAACCTGACACCAGGTGATGTCGTTGCTGCAGTAAGATCGCAGAACAAACAAGTAGCCGCAGGTAGCTTAGGCGCTCAGCCGGTGGCGAATGACAGCCAGTTCCAAGTGTTACTTAACCTGAAAGGCCGTCTGCAAACACCCGAAGAGTTTGGCAACATCGTGGTGCAAGTGGGCGAAAACGGCGAAATTACGCGCTTAAGAGATATTGCGCGTATCGAGTTAGGTGAAGACTCATATGCTCTGCGTGCCATGTTAAATGGCAAAACGGCTGTAGCTATTCCTATTTTCCAACGTCCTGATGCCAATGCCATCGAGCTTTCTAATCAGGTACGTGAAACCATGGATTCACTCTCTGAGAAGTTCCCGCAGGGTGTGGAGCATCGAATTGCATACGATCCAACGGTATTTGTACGAGGTTCTATTGAGGCGGTAATTGACACCTTGATCGAGGCTGTTCTGCTGGTGGTGATTGTCGTTATTCTCTTCCTACAGACATGGAGGGCATCCATCATCCCGCTAATCGCAGTTCCAGTTTCATTGATTGGTACCTTCGCGGTAATGCAGATGCTAGGGGTATCGATCAATACTCTGTCCTTGTTTGGTCTAGTGCTAGCGATAGGTATAGTGGTTGATGACGCTATCGTTGTTGTCGAAAACGTTGAGCGAAATATAGGTGAGGGCTTATCGCCGTTTGAAGCTACAAAGCAGGCGATGACAGAAGTTACAGGCCCGATCATTGCGATTGCATTGGTACTCTGTGCTGTATTTATTCCAACTGCGTTTATCGAGGGCCTAAGCGGGCAGTTCTATAAGCAATTTGCCCTGACAATCACAATCTCAACGCTGATCTCTGCGTTTAACTCCTTAACATTGTCACCAGCATTATGCGCAATCTTGCTTAAGGCGCATGGTTCAGAACCCGATATGCTGACACGTGTAATGGATAAGCTATTTGGCCGTTGGTTGTTTAAGCCTTTTAACCGTGTCTTTGAGCGTGGTGGTCAGTTCTACGAATATTCGGTGAAACGCTTGATCCGTTTTGGTATCGCGGTGGGTGTTCTCTATCTGGGCTTGATTGGCGGAACGATCAGTTTGTTTGATCAGGTACCGGGCGGCTTTATTCCACAGCAGGATAAACAGTATCTGATTGCTGTTGCGCAATTACCTGATGCTGCAAGCCTTGATCGTACCGAAGAGGTGATTCGAGAGATGGAGATGCTCGCGCTGGATACTCCAGGCGTAAAGCAGACGGTCTCGTTCCCAGGCTTGTCCGTGAATGGATTTACCAACAGTTCCAATAGCGGCATTGTCTTTGCGACCTTGGATGATTTTGAGCAACGCGACACGCCAGAGCTATCAGCTAATGCTATTGCTGGGCAGCTTAACGCTAAATTTGGGGTTATCGACGAAGCCTTTGTTGTGGTATTTCCACCACCGCCGATCCTTGGTCTAGGTACTACCGGTGGTTTCAAACTTCAGATTGAAGACCGCGCTAACCACGGTTTTGAAACCCTGTTTGCTAACTTACAAAAGGTCATCAATGTAGCGCAACAAGACCCTGCATTAACCGGTTTGTTCTCTAGTTTCCGTATTCAGGTTCCACAAATGGATATCGAAGTGGATCGTGAGCAGGCGATGATTCAGGGCGTTTCTCTAGATCAGGTTTTTGAAACATTACAGATCTACCTAGGCTCTCTTTATATCAATGACTTTAATATGTTTGGCAAAACCTATCAGGTAAATGCGCAAGCTGAAGCTCAATACCGTGTCGACCCAGAACAGATTCTGCGTCTGGAAGTACGTAATGCCAGTGGGCAAATGATTCCTCTAGGCGCGTTATTGTCAGTTGAACCTACGATTGGTCCAGACCGCGTGATGCACTATAACGGTTATCCAAGTGCCGAACTCAATGGTAGCCCAGCGCCAGGCTATAGCTCTGATCAAGCGCGCCTTGCTATTGAAAAAATCCTTAATCAGGAACTCGACGACGGCCTTGAATTTGAATGGACTGAGGTGACTTATCAGCAAATATTAGCTGGCAACACCATGATTTATATCTTCCCGCTAGTCGTGCTGCTGGTCTTTATGGTGCTTGCAGCTCAATACGAAAGCTTGAGCTTACCGCTAGCGATTATTCTGATCGTTCCAATGGCCATTTTATCTGCGCTCTTTGGTGTGTGGATTACCGATGGTGATAACAATATCTTCACCAGAATAGCGCTCATTGTGTTGGTAGCATTAGCCACCAAGAACGCAATCTTGATGGTGGAGTTTGCTAGAGACAGACGAAATACTGGTGCATCGAGGTTTGATGCCATTCTCGATGCATGCCGCTTACGACTGCGTCCTATCCTGATGACCTCTATTGCCTTTACTGCAGGTGTAATCCCATTGGTTATGGCGACAGGGGCAGGTGCAGAGATGAGACATGCCATGGGTGTTGCGGTGTTCTTTGGCATGATAGGTGTTACGTTGTTCGGACTTCTGTTTACGCCAGTATTCTATATGGCTATGTCTGCACTTGAACGAGGCAAAACATCAGAGCAGAAAGCGCTGCCTGAAAATGAGAAGGAGCAGATCAATGCTTAAGCGCTTTAAACCGAACAAAAAGGCACTTGTTCTGTCAGTAATCTCTATGGCTGTGTTACTGCAAGGGTGTATGCAAACCATAACGCAACCAGAGATTACTCAGATCGATGAAGAAGTCCGTTATGCGGTCACTTCTCAACTACCAACAATGACCGATAGCATTGAACAGAATGCTCGCTGGTGGCAGGCGTTTGCAAGTCAGGAGCTCGATCAATTAGTCGCGACTGCACTGGAAAACAATCGAGACCTTCGTGCGACCCGATTAAGAGTGGAATCAGCGGCTGCACGCTTACGTTTGCAGGAGGATCAGCAGCGTCCGCAAGGTGGTTTGTACACTGATCTTAATGAGCAACAGGCACAGCTTATTCGTAATGGTGAAAAAGTTACCAGTCGGCAAGGGCGTATTGGGATAGAGGCGAGTTGGAATCTAGATCTCTTTGGCAGGATTGAAGCATCTATTCGAGCAGCTGAGGCAAATCTGCAGCGGCAGGCTTACGCGAACGATCAAGTAACAGCCGAAATTATTACCGCAGTGGTCGAAACCTATACCCGCTTAGCCGGTGCTCAAGCCCAACTTGTAGTGCTTGAGCAGCAACTGAATTCGATCAACCAGACCGTTGAAACCCTGGATACTCGAGTCAAAGAGGGGTTTGCGACTCCCTTGGAGCTCTATCGTGCCACAGTTTTACGCTATGAATTTGAAGCGAAGCGTCCACTGATTGTCGAACAAGCGGCTCAATACCGCAGTAGTCTAGCGACTTTGGTGGGTGAAACTGTACCTGAATTAACGATAGTTGATTCAGCTTTTGTCTTGCCGGATAGCCAAACGTTGGCGCCTGTTTTTGCTAACCCTCAGCAATCGATTTTGGATAATCCAGAGTTACTGCAATCCCGTACAAATGTTCTGCAAGCTGCAGCGCTGTCCGATCAGGCAAAAGCTGCGTTGTATCCGGATATCAGTATAAGTGGTTTAGTCGGATGGCTTAGTGCTGGCACGCTGCAGTTGGATCAAGGTGAAGCTAACTTGAGTATTACACCAAGGCTGCAATGGTCATTACTCAATCTGATTGCGCTAAGAGCTAATCTGCAGGCATCACAGTTAGAAGAACAAGCGGTGTTGGCAGAATATGAAAAGCAGTTGCTTTTAGTGTTAAACAACGCCGATCAATCCTCCGAATACGCCTTTCACCCACAAAATCGATGATCCCTGTTACTTCGTGATTCTGGCGATCGAGCGAGACACTTTGCTAAGGCATTGCCCATTGCATGTTGCAGGAAAATCGATCGGCTTTCTTAAAAACTACAATGTTCACGATAATGTCCTGAAAGGGATGATCGAACTGTTTTTAATGGAAGTGGAAAACGGTGGCAAAAATGGCAAAGAGTATCTCGTTAGCCTGATCTCAATGCTTTCTGTCCATTACCTTAATAACTATTCTGACTTTGCAGACTCTGAGCAAGATAGGGCGCTAAATTCTAAGTTCTGTGACAGAGAGTTAAAGATCGTCAATCAATTCATCGATAAGCACCTTGATCGTCAGATAACGGTTGATGATCTAGCAGAAGAGGTGGGATGCAGTAAGTTCTATTTCCTGCGTGAGTTTAAAAAATTGGTGGGAGAAACACCTTATCAGCATCTTTTAAATAGACGCCTAGACAGAGCGAAAACCATGTTGCTATCCGGCCATGCAAACATTATGTCGTTGGCTTTAGACTTGGGTTTTAATGACCAATCACATTTTACTCGAGCATTTAAAAAACGTTTTGGAACGACGCCCGGCAAGTACCGCGAAGTCTGATCTATCATTGGATGTGACAATAAAAAGCCGAGCTCTTTTTAAGGATCTCGGCTTTTTTGTTAGCTAATTTTCTAGGTAGAGATTATTTGAAAACTTCTTTTAGCAGGTCGGTTGTACGCGCTGCTGGGTTTTCGCGAATCTTCTTCTCTTCAGCCGCAAGCATAGTAAATAAGCCGTTTAGGGCTTCTTCAGTCACATAGTTATCTAAATCTACGTTAACTTTCTCGCCTACAAATGGGATATCTTTAGCTTCACCGGCAAGGTCATTGTAATAACGAGTCGCACCAACCTGACCTAGGGATTCTTTTACGCTTGGCTGGAACAACTGACGCAACTTATCGCTAGTCTTCTCTTTGAAGTATTGAGTCGCTGCATCGTCAGAGCCTTGGTAGATCTTTTTCGCATCTTCAAAACTCATCTCTTTTACCGCACCGACAATCAGATCGGTTGCTTGAGGAGCTGCTTTCTCCGCTGCGCGGTTCATGCTTTCTTCAAACTGATCAACTTGTTTTTCTAGGCCGTATTTGCGAAGAAGGGAGGCTACTTTATCGATACCATCTGGCAGAGGAATACGGATGTTTTTGTTATCTAGATAACCGCCTGGTTGGCTGATCTCTTCGATAGCGCGCTTGCTACCAACTTCTAACGCTTCTTTAAGGCCTTTAATTAGCGTTTCCGTGTCTAGATTAGTCACTTTGCCGCTGCTAGCACTGCCTGTTGCTGTATCTAGTACTTTCTTTTGCAGCTCTTCATCTTGAACAGCTTCTTTAAGTGCATCAGCCCAACCTGCGTGAGCAGTAACAGAAGCCATAGATGCCGTTAGGATAGAGGCGATCAGATATGATTTTTTCATGTGTAAAAGTTCCCTTTGTCGCTATTGGCTCTAGCATAGCAAAGAATCACGAACAGAGCCTTAACACCCTAAGCAATCTAGTAAGTAAAAAACGTAAACTATTGGACTATAAAAAAGTGTTTTTTGTGCACAACGACTAAGCTAGTATCGGTAGGGTAAGTACCCATAGTTTAGAGGTGGGTATTTGACTTAAGGATTTACCGTCTGAGGAAAGGATATAGGTGCCTAGGTTTTATCAGGACATATCTGATTTGTTATCCGCCAGCGGGAGGGTGTTTGTTTTCCTCCTGTGTACTCTTCTTTTGATTTTTTCATTTCCCTCTTATGCCGGTCAGAGTATCGAAAAATCTTTTGCTGTAGAGCCGTTTAATACTCGGTATCTGCAGGAAGTAGATGGTAATAGTCTTCACCCAAATCAAGCGTTAAAAGATGTTCGTTCCAAGGGAACACGCTCGGAGTCCGATATCCTAAATTTTGGTCTGGGTGCACCGCCGGTTTGGGTTCATTTTGAAGTGAGTAACTTCAGTGAAAGCGAACAGCTTCGTTATATCCAAATCGAAAACTCGTGGTTAGATCATATAAATCTATTCGTATTTAAAGAGGGTAAGTTACTTCAAAGCGATAAAGCGGGTGACGCGACTCCCTATGAAGAGAACCGTACAAGCCGATTTTTTTCTTTCCCGCACAACTTCCAGCCAGGCGAGACCTCAGTATTAATTAGAGTCGAAACGCCAGAACCGCAACTATTACCATTGTTTGTTTTAACAGAAAACGACATGTTGGAGCGGAAGATTCATTCAGGTTATGAATACGGGATTATTTACGGCTTTCTGACGGCGTTGCTGATCTACAATGTATTGCTTTATTTCAGTCTGCAAAGCCGAAGATATATTTTTTATTCGCTCTACTTGGCAACCTTTATTATTTTAAATCTGGCTTATACCGGCCATGCATTTAAATGGATCTGGCCTAGCTGGCCTGAGTTCCAGAACCAGATGATTCCTCCTATGATGATGCTGTTTGCCTATCTAGGGAACCTATTTTGTCGGGCCTTTCTGGCATTGCCAACGAAATTTCCTAGGATAAACACAAGCTTTAATCTGCTAAACACATTTATGCTCTGTTCGGTGATCTGGTATGCCCTGTCAGGCAATTACCTGACTATGTTGGTAACTGCTTTTATCTGTGTAATCCCATTTGCTCTCTTAATGATTACCGCTGGTGTAGTTGCCTGTCATGCAGGTGTTAAGGAAGCTAAATACTTTTTGGGCGCCGCGATTTTTGCCATGATCAGCGCAATTGTTACGGCTTTCACTGTATCTGGTGTTGTTGAGTACCACGCATTTGGCTTCCACGCGGTAGAGTACGGTATTTTGATTGAGGCAGTACTCTTTGCTTTAGCGCTTGCCTACCAATTCCGCATTAGCCAAACCGAAAAAATTGAAGCCCAACGTTTAGCCGATCGAGATCAGTTGACCGGTTTATATAATCGCCGCGGCTTTCAGAAGGTTATTGAGCCGATCTACAGTAATGCCACGCGCAACACACGTAATCTCTGCGTGATGTTGATGGATATTGATCGATTTAAAGAGATCAATGACACTTATGGTCATAGCTTTGGCGATCTGGTGTTACTTGATCTATCTGGGCTGTTGATGCGAGAACTTCGAGCCGGAGATATCGTGGCGCGCTGGGGTGGAGAGGAATTTATTTTGGTCCTCCCAGAAACACAGCATGATGAAGCGATAACATTGGCAGAGCGATTGATTGGTGTTATCTCTAATCAGGTGGTTCAACAGCAACAGCTTGATGTGCAATATACGGTGAGCATCGGTATCGCTGAGATGAGTGATCCGATGGATAGTATGTCTAATCTTATCGATAAAGCTGATCATTACTTGTATAAAGCGAAAGCGTCGGGTCGAAATCGGGTCGCTTATAAGGTTGAACCCACTCGAGAATTAGTCAGTGAAATTTAAAGGATTAGCATGAAGACGATCGGCTTACTGGGTGGAATGAGCTGGGAAAGCACGCAGGGATATTATCGCTCGATAAACGAAGGTGTTAAGTCGCGTTTAGGCGGTTTACATTCTGCGCAGATAGCGATGTATAGTGTTGATTTCGATCCCATTGAAAAACTGCAGCATCAAGGTGATTGGGCAGGAACCGCAGCGATTTTGTCGCAAGCAGCTAAAAATATTCAGGCGGCAGGTGCAGACTTTCTCCTAATCTGTACCAACACTATGCATAAAGTAGCGCCTCAAATTGAAGCGGCTATCGATATTCCTTTGATTCATATTGCCGATGCTACAGCTGAGCAATTAATTAAACAAAATGTAAAAACTGTCGGCTTATTAGGCACTGCATTCACTATGGAGCAGGGTTTTTATAAAGACCGATTAACAGATAAGTTTGGTCTATCGGTTGTTGCCCCTAATGAAGCTGATCGTGCTTTAGTTCACGAGGTTATCTATAAAGAACTGTGCTTAGGTCAGATCAATCCCAACTCTAAATCCGAGTACTTAAGAATCATCAAAGCACTGGCAGAACAGGGTGCGGAAGCGGTGATCTTAGGCTGTACCGAAATTGGTATGCTGGTGAAACAGAGTGATACAGAGATCCGTCTGATTGATACCACAGCAATCCATGCGCAAGCGGCAGTTGAATTGGCGCTGGCATAGTCCTCTTAGTCCCAATCGTTATCATTATTTAGAGCAGAGGGAGCAGCTTAATTAACTGTACCCTCTGTACCTATCTCTTTTCTTCTCATCTTCCTCTCTTTAAGGCCGATAGGGTTTCTTACACTATCTTTTTACCTCTGGGTGCCGCGGCAGGGAGGCCTTATGAAAATCTCCAGTTCGATGATTGGTTTTAATAGCCAGCACGAAAAACAGATTACCGATTCAGCTCAACAACAGAGCGCAGCGGTCAGTCAACAAGTGACGCTTTCTCCTGAAGCGGCTTCTAACTGGCGAGCGGGGACGAGCGTTGATCTTTCCTACGACGCGCGTATGCGTTCCGAGAAAGCTGCCAGTGTTAATAGCGTCAATAGTGTGCAATCGGCGCAAGGGACAACCCAAATCCAGCAAACACACAATGTCAGTTCCATCGTTGAAACTGTTTTGCATGAAGGGATGCAGCTTGAACGTTTGGCGATTAATCCACCTATTCCTATACAGAATATTCAACTTGCTTCGTTAGAGACGTTTCAGGAGATAGAAGCCTTAAGCGCTCAGGATATACAGGCTATTAGTGCCGAAGAGTTACAAGCACGAGCGAGCGTTGCACAGCTCGATATCAATATATCTGATATCACCTTGAATGTAGGTAGACAGGTTGCTGATGAGGTCCGTGTCCAGATAGCGAATCAACGCGTATATACCGAAGAGGAAAAACTCTCGGTAGGCACGCAAGGTGTCATTACCACTGAAGATGGTCGAGAGATCAACTTCCTGTTAGAGCTAGAAATGGAACGTAGCTTTGTCTTGGAAGAACGCTTTAGTGAAGAGCGAGTAGATAGGAGCCTGATTGATCCGTTGGTGATCAATCTACATGGTGGCACCGCCGGTTTAACCAATAGTAGTTTTAGTTTTGACCTCAATGCCGATGGTACTGAAGAAGAGATCTCGTTTGTTGCTCAGGGAAGAGGTTTTTTGGCTTTAGACATCAACAATGACGGCCAAATTAATGATGGTTCTGAGCTGTTTGGTACGCAGGGGCAAGATGGTTTCTCCGATCTAGCTAAATATGACTCGGACAATAATCATTGGATTGATGAAAACGATGAAATTTTCAGCAAGCTAAAAGTTTGGACTCGTGATGAAGAGGGTAACGATCAGCTAACCAGTCTGAAAGATGCTGGTGTTGGTGCGATCTATCTGGGCTCAACATCATCTTCGTTTGATCTGACCGATGATCAGAACAACCTGTTAGGCCAGGTAAAACGCAGCGGTGTATTCCTATTTGAAGATGGAACCGTCTCCAGTATTCAAGAGTTGGATATAGCGATTCATGAGGAGAATGATGCTACAGCTGGTGGTTTAGCCGAGCAGTATCAAGATGCCATTGATCGTTTTGGACAAGAGCAGCGTTTTGACAACGATCAGCAAGTGTTTGAAGAGCGTCCTACATTCTTAGATCTGCTGTTAGCTCAAGACCAAGCTGCAGACGAATTAGCTGAGCGAAGAGGTGAAAGTGAAACACGCCAGAGTGTGCGTGCTGAAAGCACCGTAGAGCATAGAGAAACGAGCCAGAGCCGAGAAGAAACCGAAACCGACGGTGAAACAGAGCAAGAAGAAGCAAGGGTTTATGTAGAACATGAGCGGCTTTCTGTCTTGCAAGATCTAAGAGAGAGAACTGAGATTCAAATCGCGGATGAGCAGGATAAGTTCGAGTACCTAAAAGCGATTATCGAGACGTTAAAGCAGAGTACTTCTGAGGCTTAAACGTAAAGTATGTTCCAATGATCTATGCTGGAGATTCAAGCTGGTTTAAGAAACCTTGCTTAGCCAACTCAGATAAAATCAGATGACTTTTATCCCTGACATGATCTCTTAGTGCTCTAACTGCAGGGGTTATAGATTGACGGCTAGGGCAGACTAGCCACAGTTCTGTAACCCTTGGACTAAACTCGGGCATCACATTAACGACTTTGCCGGAGAGCAGATCGTTCGAGATATCTAAGCAGGATTTCACCGCAATACCTTGTCCTGAGGTGCACCAGCGTCTAACCAGATCACCGTCGTTGGAAGCACGGTTCCCCTTCATTTTGATCTTATGAGTGCTATTTCCCTGAGTACTGTTCCCTTCTGTAAACTCCCAAACATCATGGGTAATATCGTGTAGCTGATAAAACAGACCGTTATGGTTGGTCAGCTCTTGAGGGTGAGTGGGTGTACCGTACTTGGCTAAATAATCGGGTGTCGCGCATAACAATGCAGGGACATCACAGATTTTAAATCCATATAGATTAGCATCAGTAGGCGAGCCGTAACGCAGTGCTAGATCGACAGAGTCACGATAAAAATCGATAGTGCTGTCGCTGATGTTAATTTTGAGACTGATTTTAGGGTGCTGATCGACAAACTCATCTAACCATGGAATGACCAGATTTCGGCCAAGGTCAGATGAGATAGAGATACGAAGTTCCCCCTCAACCACATTGAGATCATCTTGGATATTTTGCTGTGCTAGTTGCAGAGTAAGAAGGGCTTGCTGGCACTGCGGTATATAGCGCTCTCCAGCTGCAGATAGCCTTAGCTGTCGAGTTGTTCTGATAAACAAATCAACACCTAATTGGCTTTCGACTCGTTTTATCGCTGCACTGGCTGTGGCCGTGCGCATATCAAGATTAGCTGCAGCCGCCGTGATACTGCGAAACTCCGCTACTTTCAAAACAACTTGTAGATCTTCTAAAAGCATATTTTCAAAAATTATTTGATAGTAATTTAAGTATTATGCTGTTTATGGGTTGGTAATCAAATACTAATATCTGTTGCAACACATTCAGCCAGATACAGCTGCCGGTTCTTAAACAATGAACCAAGGCAGTGGAGAGAGAAGATGACAAGCCAGCAAACAATGAAAGCTATTGGTTACCAAAAATCCCTACCGATTACAGACAAAGATTCATTGGTGGATATCGAATTACCCCAGCCAATCGCAACAGGCCAAGACCTACTAGTGAAAGTACAAGCGATTGCCGTGAACCCGGTTGATTATAAAATCCGTCAACGCATGGCTAATGAAGATGGCAGTTATAAAGTCATAGGTTGGGATGCAGTAGGTGAAGTGATCGCAGTAGGTGATCAGGTAACCGAGTTTAAACCCGGTGATGTAGTGTATTACGCAGGGGATCTGAACCGTGCCGGTAGCAATGCGGAATACCAATTGGTTGATCAGCGCATTGTAGGTCATAAACCAAAGAGCTTGAGTTTATCTGAAGCAGCCGCTCTACCTCTGACAACGATTACTGCGTGGGAGTTATTGTTTGAGCACCTTGAGCTTAAGCAACAGCAGCCAAACGAGACGACTAAGACCGATGAAGTTTTACTGGTAGTCGGCGCTTCAGGCGGTGTGGGTTCTATTTTGGTTCAGCTTGCCAAAGCGATCACTGGGGCAACTATTATCGCGACCGCTTCTCGTGATGCATCACGTGAGTGGGTTAAATCTTTAGGTGCGGATTATGTAGTAGATCACACCAAACCGCTTCAAGCGCAAATTGATGCTTTGGATCTTGGGGCGCTTACCCACGTTGCTAGCTTAAATAGCACCGATAGCTATTTTGATGCCTATACTGAGCTGCTAGCGCCGTTTGGTCGAATCGCGATGATTGATGATCCAGCGGAACCGCTAGATGTGATGAAGATGAAGCCGAAAAGCCTCTCTTTGCATATCGAATTTATGTACGCACGTTCGATGTTTAATGCCAAAGATATGGATGAGCAATCTAAACTGCTAAATCGAGTAGCTGATCTGATTGATCAAGGTTTTATCAAAACAACTATAGGTAAAAACCTAGGCATTATTAATGCTGAAAACTTAAAAACCGCCCATGCTGAGTTAGAGGCGGGTCGTTCTATCGGCAAGATCGTACTTGAAGGCTTCTAAGTAAAACAGCTACAGCAGGGAGATTAACGGATGAAAACCATATTAATTACTGGCTCGACTGATGGCATTGGTCTCGCGACTGCGCAGCAGCTTCTGGCGCAAGGGCACCATGTATTGATTCATGGTCGAACACCTCAGAAAGTTGAAAGAGTGATAGACCAATTAAGTCAAAGTTACAGCTCTGAATTAATCTCTGGTTTTGCTGCTGATCTCTCTGATTTGAATGCAGTAACGTCGCTGGCGGATGAGGTCAGCAAGCGATACTCCAGCATCGATGTTTTGATCAATAATGCTGGGGTATTTAAGATCGATCAGCCGGTAACTGATGATGGACATGATGCTCGGTTTATTGTTAATACCATCGCGCCTTACCTTCTGATGAAGCAGTTAAAGCCTGCTTTAGCTAAAGACAGTAGAGTGATTAATTTGGCCTCGGCCGCTCAAGCGCCAGTCGATATCGAATTTCTTCTGGGCAACAAATCGGCAGATAGTGCTATGTCAGCTTATGCGCAAAGCAAGTTGGCGTTGATCGCTTGGACACGCCACCTTGCCACTGAGCTATCCAATGAGGGAATACTGATTGCCTCTGTAAATCCAGGTTCGTTGTTAGCCACCAAAATGGTTAAAGATGGTTTTGGTGTTGCCGGGAACGATATTAGCCAAGGGGCAGATATATTGATCCGCGCCGCTCTATCAGATGAGTTTTCCGATAAAGCGGGGGAGTATTTTGATAATGATTCAGGCGCTTTTGCTCAGCCAGATGAAGACTCGCTCAATCCGCAAAAAAATGAACAGATTGTGCAGGCGATGGATAGCATCATCCAGCAGTTAGTGGCGAGAGGCTAAATAGGCACCCGCTGCAACCATAATGGATCCAGCGCTTCGGTTAAGCCTCTTAACACCTTTCTCTGACTGGAAAAAACGTCGTGATTTTGCCGCGAAAATAGCGATCATCATCAAACCGATCATTAAGGCAATCAGCGTTAATACCGACGCTAAGATAATGTCGCCTCCGTTTAGTGCCTCTAAATCCATAAATGTTGGAAGAAAGGCGATGTAAAAGAGGATGACTTTGGGGTTTGAAGCGGATATCAAAAAGCCTTGCACAAATCCTGAAATCGCACCGGATCGAGAATTCTTTTCAGGCGCTGAATCCAGATTTAAAGGTGCATTCCACATCTTCCATCCGAGATAGACAAGATAAATCGCCCCGACAATGCGGATTACCGTAAACAGTTCACCCCATTGGTTAGCGATAACGGCAAGGCCGAAACAAGCTGCGATTAAGTAGAGAATATCGCTGATGGTCATACCCAAAGCTAGAGATATGCAGGAACGAGCATTAGAGGTCAGAGCTCTTGCTAATATGGCGAACACACCTGGCCCTGGAGTAACTCCAAAGACTAAAACGGCCAAAAAGAAAGAGATCGCGCTCTCTAAAGACATAATAAAACTCTGAGATCGTGTAGTGTTTAAGATAGTAAATATTAGCCAGTCACTATGTTATTTGAGCCTATAAAAGGCAAGGGATTTATCTTCATATAGCAGTAAAGAGTTTCAGGGATGTGTGAAAATTGTGCCAAAGAAAAAGGCGATCAAAGTGATCGCCTTTTGGGGACAGGAGAGAGCAATATTAGCGAGTTGCCGTGTTGTAACTCTGAGCGTTGTTGCTATCGACCCAAATCTCTACGCGGCGATTCTTCTCGCGACCAAGCTTCGTTAAATTAGAGGCGATCGGTGCCATCTCACCTAAGCCTATCGAGCGTTGGATATTAATTCCGCGAGCAAGTAGCGCTTGTTCAACGGCTCTTGCACGTTGCAGAGACAAGCTTTTATTTATTACCGGGTCGCCAATACTGTCGGAAAAGCCGATCAACGTGGCTTGCTGACCAGGGTTGGATTCAAAGAATTGAATTACACGCTCCAAGTCCCGAACCGCTTTGTTATCTAAAACTACAGTGCCGCTTTTAAAACGGAAGTTCAGGGATAAACGCTGAGCATTCTTAACGGATTGAATATATTCCTGCGGATAGGTATCCGTTAATACAGGCGTGGTCGGGTAGATATTCTGTGAAATAAAACCAGCTTTCTTAACAACATCTTGTCCTTCTTTAGACAGAACAAAGCTGATAAAACGATGTGCTTCTGACTGCGTGCTGATGGTGCTCGGCTCGTATATATAGAGACGACGAACCAGCGGGTAGTCTTCTGTAGAGATCGTGAAAGAGGTTGGGTAGATCGGTAAACCTTTTTCACCATCAGAGATCGCTAGGGCTTTAGCACGTAAAACATAAGGAAGGCCGATAAAGCCAATAGCTCCTGGGGTTTTACTTACGTTATCTGATAGTTCAACGCTGGATTCTAATCGCTGAGCAGCTTCAGAAAGTTTAACCCCATGTTTTTTAAGCACCATGGATTTAAATGAATCCCAAGTGCCCGAGTTGCTATCGCGGGCATAGATCTTAACCGCTAGATCAGGGCCGCCTAGCTCGCTCCAGTTAGTAATATTACCGGCAAACAGCTTAGCCAGATCTTCAGTGCTGAGGTGAGCAATTGGGTTGTCTGGGTTAACAATGACTGCCAAGCCATCCATCCCAATGATGTGTTCGGTACTTTTAGATTTTAGATTGCCGTAACGGCTTTCTAACTGCTCAACTTCTTTGTCTTTGATTCGACGGGAAGCCATCGCAAGGTCGGTTTTATTTTCTTTTAGGGCTTTAAAGCCCGTGCTAGAACCGTGCGCATGAATTGGGATAACAGAGATCTCTTTTTTACCCGGGTAAGTAATCTCTAGGTTGTTTTCGACTTCAATATCACTTGCAACCAAAGTGGATTGCTGGGCTCCTTCGCTTGCGTAAAACGCTTTTAGCAGCTCTGGTGCAAGCACTTCACCGATCGTATTTGAACCTTGGATGCGAAAAGGTGTTGTTTTAACAATCTCTTCAACTTCGACAACGGGTGCAGCTACAACCGGTACTGGTTGTATTGCTGGTGGAGCAGATTCAACTTTCTTTACTTCAGTTCTGACTACTTCAACGGCTTTAGCTGGTTGAGCTGTAGTTGTCTCTGGTGTTGGTTTCGGCTGTTCGGTCACCTTTGCAGCTGTGCTTGTAGGTTTAGGTGCACTAATCTCAGCGATTGGTGCTTTAGCTTCTTGTGTTGTGCTAGAAAATTGGAACACAGCGAAGCCAAATACCAGTAAAACGACTGCGGCAATACCGTAGAAAATAGGCTTATCGTTTGGCTCTTTATTCGATTGTTTCTTCTCTTGAGCTGGAATAGGCGCTGGCTTTGGCTCAGGTGGTAGCTCGACCTCTTTAGCCAACTCTAGCTCGTCTGCTTCTAACAGATCTTTATAGATCTTCTGTAGAGAGCGGCTTAGCGGTAGCTCACTGATATCTACATTAAGTAAGATCGCTTTGCGGTAGTCTCTTTCGTGGGTAAAGCGGTGTAGATCTATTTTTTCATGGCCCTGTTTTTCCAGCGCGTTCTTAAACTTCCAGATAAGGTCAAAAACAGTAGTCTTCACAGCAATACTCTCATCTATTTGTGTGGTGATCTGTCACGGAGGCGGCTATTGTAGGGGGTAAAGGTTGCTGCAATATGACAATGCAGACATATAACTTAAGATCTGTATTAATGAGCTAAATTGATCAGTGAGCAGAGTAATAGGGCATGTTACAAGCACATAAGATAAAGCCTGTAGTGCAAGAGGAAGTGACAGGCTGCGGAATCGCCTCTGTGGCCAATATCGTGGGTAAAACATATGCCGAGATGAAACAGATCGCCAATGCAATGGGGGTCTTTGCAGACGACAAATCGCTCTAGTCTCAAACCGATTATGTTCGTCAGCTTTTGACGGGCCAGAACATCTCTGTATCAAATATAGAAACGCCGTTTAACACTTGGGAAGAGTTGCCCGATTTAGCGCTTTTATCGATTAAGCACTATCAAGAAGAGGGTAAAGATTTTTGGCATTGGGTTGTGTTCCAAAGGTTAGAAGGGAAGCCGTTTGTGTTGGATTCTGCAAGCTATCTGGACAGCAAGATCAGAACCGATTTCGATCAAATGCAGCCGAAGTGGTTTATCGAGGTTTCTAAACCTTAATCACTAACATTCATTGTTAATCAAAAGCTTACCTCTTATTTTTCCTGATTCTTAAACTCCAAATCTGAAATTCTTGTCTATACTGCTCTAGCAGCTTGGTAAAAGCTTATAGATTTCAGTGCATAACACTCTCCGGCAACAACAAGAATAAGGAAGCGAAGTATGTCACGAGATAAATTTCGGTTGGTAACCCGTAGTGACTTTGATGGTTTAGTTTGTGCAGTTTTGCTTAAACATCTGGATCTGATTGATGATATTAAATTTGTGCACCCCAAGGATATGCAGGATGGCACAATCGATATAACCTCCAACGACATCACCACAAACCTGCCGTATGTCGAAGCTGCCCATCTCGTGTTTGATCACCACCTTTCCGAAACCATTCGAAATAAAGGCGAAAGAGAGAACCATATAATTGATCCCGAAGCTCCATCTGCGGCTAGGGTCGTATGGTTACATTATGGCGGCATCGATGGTTTCCCTGATGAATGGACCGATATGATGGAAGCGGTCGATAAAGGTGATTCTGCGCAATATAACCAAGAGGAAGTGCTGAACCCTAAGGGATGGGAACTGCTTAATTTCTTGATGGACGCCCGTACCGGTCTTGGCCGTTTTAGAGAGTTTAGAATCTCCAACTACAACTTGATGATGGACCTGATCGATTACTGTAAAGATCACAATATCGAAGAAATCCTAGCGCTACCGGATGTGAAAGAAAGGGTCGACCTCTACTTTGAGCAAGAAGCGAAATTTAAAGACCAGATCAAACGTTGTGCTACCGTACATGGCAACCTCGTTGTTCTAGATCTGCGAAACGAAGAGACTATTTACGCCGGTAACCGTTTTGTTATCTATGCCTTATTCCCTGAATGTAATATCTCCATCCATGTCCTTTGGGGCCTTAAACAACAGAACACTGTATTTGCGACCGGTAAGTCGATCTTTGATCGAGGCTCTAAAACCAATGTGGGCGAGCTGATGCTGAAATATGGAGGTGGTGGACATCACGCTGCGGGTACTTGTCAGGTTGAGAATGACGCCGCTGAATCAACTTTAAATGAGTTGATCGGTCAGATTAATCAAGATGGTTAATATCGTTTATAGAAGAATAAAAAAACCGAGCTAATACCCGCTCGGTTTTTTTATTTAGATCATAGTGACGCTGTATTCCCTATAGGTGATAATTAATTGTTGATCGTTAAATCAGTTATATAGTTTTAGTCATGCCTAAAGTCTCGCTATTTCTAATAGCCTTATGTCTATCAAGCTTCCTTAGAGCAGAACCCTTTGAAAGAACCCTTCGTTTAGGTTGCGTTCAATGGCCACCGTACATATCTGACAAGTTACCGGGTAAGGGGTTTTTAGCTGAGTTAAGTGATTTGATCGTCACCGCCTCTAATCAACACCTTGATGTTGTGATTATGCCTTGGAAAAGGGTGGTTAAGGGCGTTGATACGGGTGATCTAGATGGCTCGCTTTGTATGTTCAAAACAGAAGAGCGCAAATCACGAATGCACTATATCGAGCCACCGCTTCTGATCGAGCAAACCGTAGTTTTCCATCGCAGAGAGTTTACCCCTGAAATTGAAAAGCTAGCTGACTTAAACAATTACTATCTAGGGATTTTGGATGGCTCAGGTTATCAGAAGGATGAGTTTATTCAGAAACACCCGAAACTAACGGTCGTAAACTCCTTTGAAAATATGTTCAAAATGTTGGCGAAAGGCCGAGTGGATATAGTGCTAGCCGAATATCGTAACGGTATGGCAGTCATAGCGGATACGCCTTCACTCGATTTCGAACAATTCTCCGTATTACCCTACTCCTATCAACATACAGACGTTCATATTGTTATCTCCCACAATGCATTCAATAGTGAGGAGCTAGCAAATAATCTAAACAAAGTCGCAGGAGACGTTATCAAAAGCGCCTCCGCAAAAGCGCTATATGAACGTCATGGTATTTTGGAGCTGCCGGAGCTTAAGCCGCTAACTCCTTAATATCCTTGTCATCGCTTAACGCCTTAATAAGCACCTGCCGCATAATGCAGTTCGTAACTGTGGCTGTAGATTTCGAGAATATTGCCAAACGGATCTTCCATGTAAATCATGCGGTAAGGCTTTTCACCAGGGAAGTAATAGCGTGGTTTAGCCATACGTTTTTTACCGCCAGCTGCGACAATCTTTTCTGCTAGACCTTCGACATCAGGGTCCTGAACGCAGAAGTGGAAGATGCCCGTTTTCCAGTATTCAAAATTATTTTCAGGATTCTCCTGATTTTTGAACTGGAACAGCTCAACGCCAATGCGATCGCCTGTTGATAGGTGTGCGATTCTAAAAGAGCCCCAATTAGGGCCAAACACGTCGGTACACATCTCACCTATGGCACTGTCATCTTCAGTTATCTCAGTTGGTTCCATAATCAGATACCAACCTAGAACCTCTGTATAGAATTTCACTGCGGCTTCAAGGTCAGGTACAGAGATACCAATATGAGAGAACGTACGTGGGTAAGGTTGATTCATCGTTATGCTCCAACAAGATTTATTGGAAGCAGTTTATAAAGAGGCTACCCTTATTAAAAATTATCATTTGAAATCAAAATAATAATTTATTGTTATGATTAATCCGCATCATCTCCGAACTTTTATTACCCTTGTTGAAACGCAACATTTCACGAAAACGGCTGAGTTATTACATATGACGCAACCGGGGGTTAGCCAGCATATTAAGAAATTAGAGGCTCATCTAAATTGCCAGATTATCAGTCGCTTTGGTAAAAAGTTTGAACTCACTGAAGCGGGTGAAGAGTTGTATGAGTTCGCGCAAAAACAGTTTCAGGAAGAGTCCGCTCTTTTAGATAGATTAACAGACGTTCAAGCAGAGACGGGTGAAATTAAACTCGCCTGTTCAGGATCAATGGTGACAAAGCTATACCCTGATCTACTGCAATTACAGAAGCGTTATCCAGATCTAAGCATCAGTATGGAAGCGGCTCCCAATCATGAAATCCTTAAACAGATAAAAGACAACAGAGCCGATCTGGGTTTGGTTACCCAACTGATCAATGATGTTGAATTAGAACAGGGTCTTCTTGGGCATGATCCATTGTGCCTCGTTATACCTAAAGGATTTGACGCCGATTGGGATGGATTAATGGCGTTAGGCTTTATCAATCACCCAGACGGCCACCATTACGCTGTGCAGATATTGGAGAATAATTTTGCTGAACATTTCAGAGGGATGGGAGAGATAAAACAGTCGGGGTATATCAATCAGTTAAGCCAGATCTTACTGCCAGTGGCTGAAGGCTTGGGATTTACCGTATTGCCAGAATCCTCGATTGTGTGGTCTGCTTATTATGAAGCCATCGAAATTGCTGACTTAACCGAAGTTGTGAAAGAGCCTGTCTATCGAGTACAGAAAAAATACCGTCCACTTCCTAAACGTTATGAATTGCTTGAAGGTGTTCTGAAAAAGCACTTTGAAAGCTAAGCGGGTTTTGGCATGTTGATTTTTAGAAGAACCGAAATATTTGATGGTGAGTAAAGCAGCCTAATGAGAAAAAGTTTAAAAAAGAAGATCATCGAAGTCTGCGATAAGAAGATTGCGAGTAAGGGAGACAATGTAGGTATCTCGTTCTATGCATTCTTCAAAAACAAAAATGATGATCCAGACCTATTAATGGAAGCTGCCGAGTGGTGGATCAAAACTCACCAGCTTGATCACTTTGAGAAGGCTGTGAAGATTAGGGAAATGGTTGAGTCTAACTAGCCATAGCACTGTCTACATTACCGTGTGTAACAAGTACCTGTTCTAGTAACCCAAGCATCATCAGCGAGCTTCCTAGATGTGGAAGCACCTCTATGCTGATGTGCTTATTGTTCATCGATGCTTTCTCGGCTTCTTGGGGGATATCTTCATGAACATGTATACCGGCTGATAAAAAGTAGGGCAGTATTTTTATGTCAGTCGATCCTTGTTGGATACACTTTTCTATTGCTTCCTCGATCGAAGGGCGCGCTAATTCTAGAAATGCGGTCTCTATAATCGGGTATTCATTTTCAATCTTTTTCTGGAGTGAAGCCGTTAACTCAAGGACTTCGTTGTTAGAACGTTCACGTCTACTACCGTGGGCCACAATGACGAGTGACTTCATCATATTTCCTGTCAATGTTGGGTTATATGTACAACTAAACTAAGTTCAGAATTGAGCTTTATTCACCCGCCAAGGTTTTCTCTCGCAAGTGTGATAATGCTTACATGTTTTTCTACAGCCTCTGCATGGAAGTCTGTTATTGGAAGGGGTCTTGTTTGTACTAGATGAATCAGGAGTGGTTTTCATGCATCACCGGCTTCTATTGACTGGTTAAGCATTTACTTACGCGGGTGGAATCTGTTTGGATCAGAATTGGGTGAGTAGAAAGCCGTTTTTATTTGATCCTAATTATCCTTACTTAGCTTTCTAAGAGTGGGGGGAATTAAGGGAAATGATCTCATTAAGCCAATTCCCTTTAATGATCTATTCTGCCAGAGCTAATTCTGCCATTTTCATTGTGCTGTCAAAGGATTCGCAGCCTGCAATAAATAAGCCGTTATGGCAGAACATCGCATCGCTTATGCCCGTCTCATCTTGCAGTGCTTTACCGGATAATCCAGCCCATGATTTAGGCAATGATTTTTTATCCTCAAAAGAGCCAGGTTTAACTGGAATGGCCTGAATACGCCACTGACCTGTATCTGAAGGGTAAACGATATACAAAGCCTCTTTTGATAGAGCGTGTACGGTTCTTTTCCAAGGGGTATATTGCTCTAACACAATTACTCGAGGATCTTCGGCATTCTCTATGGCTTTAGCTACGATATCTTTGGCGCTAATGCCACCGTCAGCCGATGCAATAAAGCGGTTTAACACACGAGAAGCAAAATCAACCGCTTCATCAAAGCCCTCATCGAAATGAGTCTCTTCCTGCCAAGTTGGGTTAAACATAGAGATCGTTTGGCTAAGGCTCACTCCTTTAGCAACGCCGTCACCATAACCGCAATCGATCGCATCAATGGCAGAAACCAGATCAGCATCCACCGCTTGAGCGACTTCAGCATTGCCTTGGCAGATCTCAACGCCATACTTCTGCCAAATCAATCCAAATGAGGAGTAGGGAATACCGTTCTCACGTTCACCGGCACCGCCGCGTTGATGATGATCAAACCGACCTGTGTCAGGGTCATACTCACCCCCGACATCAACCACGATATCAGCCTGACGGATAAGCTCTTCATCACGCGTACGGATCAGCTTAAAAGAAGGAAAAATAGCTCTAAGTGCAGCGATACTAAAAACATCATCTGCATGAAAATTACCGCTGTGCGTTACTATCGTGATATCAGGCATTTCTATTGCGTCATTTGAGTGTGGAAAGAAGGCCGCTAACCAAACCCTCATGGTTAGGCTCGCTATTGCGACGTGATCTTCATCGTCTAATTGATGAGGCGGATACTATACGAAGGTAACAGAGAAGAATAGGGGGCTTCTGTATCTAGTGACTCTAGCTATAACTGCTGATAGTGGTCAGTGTTTATCTGGATTTTTGAGACAGGCATACTCCTTTAATGTCTTAATCTAGCTCCTTAAGCGCTGCAATGACTTTCTTGCGTTGAGCCGTGATTATATCGAGTTTCTTATTCAGGAGGTTTCTTTCTGTTTCATCTTGTTCATCAGCCATTTTTTCTTTTAGTTGTTTCTTTTTCTTTTTTAACTTTTGCTGGATGTCTTTAAGGCATCTCTTTCGTTCACCCTTTTTCAGCTTCTCATCGTTGAGATATTCTTGGGTGATTTCTAAAAGCTTAAGCAGTTTCACAATCTTAACTCCAATCAATCCATAATGAGATATTATTTGCTTTCTTCGAGAATTTCGGCAACTTCATCATCGTTAAGTGCCACGCTGCGCACCGCCTCATTCATATCCAAATTTCCACTAGCGAATAGGGACTCACCCATTTGGATCAGGTTTTTGGCAACACCATAAGCATAGTTGGCGTCATTCATCATTGATGTTGCCATGACTGCAGTGATTTTTTTGTCGCGAATCAGCCTTTCCATCTCACCGTTTACAGTCACGTCATTTGCTTTCATATCAAGCTTTAGATTATCTAGAGAAAGAATGTTTGAAGAGTCTTCGTCATCATTGCGAATATTATCCAGTTCACGCATCAGGTTACCCAGTTGAATACGGAACTTGTTGTATTCTGCTCGGATATGACAGTTTGGGGAGAGAATGTACTGTGAAAGGTTTTTGTTCATGTGCTTGGTATCTTTAATTGCCTCCACAATGTCTCGCCCTGCTGCGCGCAGCCTGAACAGCTCATCACTTTGTTCCGGGGTCATATTCGATTGCGCGCTACTGATGAACTTTACGATGTCACTGTAGAGCCCTTTGATACTCTTTTCATATTCGTCGTCAAAATCGATTGGAATCACGTTATTGTCTTGTCTGACGACATCTTCAAGATCTTTATCCGACAAAATATCATCTCGATGTAAACTCAAGCCGTGGGCGAGGATGGCGAATGCGTTGTCATACAATCTCAATGTCTCTTTACGCACTGCCTCTATCGCTGTGTCTGGTAGCTCTTCAACTGCCTCATTGAGATAGATAGGTTTTTCTCTGGGCTGCATTGTTTCAGGCATAGCTTTAATCAAAGAGTTGGCCAGTTTCTCGATGAAAGGCATCATCGCAACCACACCGATTGCATTGAAAATGGTGTGAAATACGGCCAGCTTCAAGGTGTAATCATCTGCGTCAATACCAACCCAAGCACTGAACCCATCTACAAGATTGGCAATCTGGTAGATAAACACAATGGCGATGAACGCAGTGACAATATTAAATATCAAGTGGGCTACAGCAAGACGTTTACCCTGCACATTGGCACTCAACGAGCCAATGATGGCCGTGATAGTGGTACCTATATTGGCACCAATTGCTAAGGCCAAAGCGTTTTCATAGGTGATTTGCTGTGCCGCCAGCGCGGTAATTATGATTACCAAGGTTGCATGACTGGACTGCATAATCACAGTCGCGGCGACACCAATAAGGGTGAAAAGCATAATCCCGGCATAGCCCGAAACAGCAAAAGCTGTCAGATCAATGGTATCGCGAAAGGCCTCAAAACCCTCTTTCATATGGTGGATGCCAAGGAATAGGAAACCGAGCCCCGCAAGAATATAGCCGATGCCATTCATCGTTCTCGATTTCTGGAAAATCAGAATAACTCCGAATACCAGCATTGGCATAGCGTAGGCGGAAATCTTTACCTTCATGCCCAAGCCAGCAATTAACCAAGCGCCGGTGGTAGTGCCAAGGTTGGCACCAAAAATAATTCCTATTCCGGCGGCTAAGCCAATAAGACCGGCACTTAAGAAAGAGATAGTAATAACTGAAACCAATGAGCTGGATTGCATAACAGAGGTGCTGACCACACCAAATGTCAGTGATTTCCATGGACCATCGGTCGTTTTTCGCAGTATTCGCTCCAATACTCCGCCAGTGAAGGATTTGAAGCCTTCTTCAAGGGCAAGCATCCCGAAAAGGAAAATAGCAACGCCGGCAGCAATTTCCTTGAAGTTCGGACTGATCCAGAAACCCCAAGCCAAAATCGCAAGCATGGTGAATAAAATTATCTTCCTGAACATTTACGAGAGTTGCCCCTTTCGATTTTTAAAAATAACCAGTCTAAAAGGTAGAATTACATTGAGTATTTAACTTATTGAAAAATAGGCTATATCTATATTTCTAGCATCATTCCTCGTAATGTGAAGAAAAGAATGGCTGCCATGATGCCTGCCGCGGGGACGGTGATGACCCAGGCCGCAGCGATTTTTAACAATGCCGAACGTTTAACTAACTCCGTACGGTAGATTTTTTTCAGACTTTTGCGCTCTTTCTTGTTCAGTTCAGCAGACGCTTTGTGCTCTTTTAGCTGTTTAAGCAGCAGGCCTTTTTCTTCGATGCTCGCATTCTCGAATGTATCGATGAACTGCTGAACCTTCTCTTCGTCTTCTTCTGGATGGTGTGCGTGTATCTCTGCGATTTTCTTCGCATAGTTGGCTTTCAAATACTCACGCAAGAAGCCAACACCGAAAACACCACCAACGGCAATATGGGTTGAAGATACTGGTAGTCCTAGCTGGGAAGCTATGATTACGGTAATCGCTGCTGCCATTGCGATTGAGAAAGCGCGCATCTGGTTGAGTTCTGTGATTTCAGAACCTACCGTTTTGATCAGTTTCGGACCGTATAAGGCTAAGCCAAGCGCGATACCAAGGGCACCAATCATCATTACCCATATTGGAATACTGGCCTTGGCAGATACTTCACCACTCATAATGGCATCATTTATGGCTGCAAGCGGGCCAACCGCATTAGCAACGTCATTCGCACCATGAGCAAAGCTCAACAGTGCCGCGGCAAAAATCAAAGGAATGGTAAATAAAGAGTTAACGGCATCCTTAGTGTTCTCAAGTTTATCGGCAGCAGATTTGATCATGGGTTTTACAATTACATAGACGACAGCCGCTGCTGCTGCACCAATAATTGCCGCAGTGGCAAAGTCTAGCTTCCAGATTTTCTTCAGACCTTTCAGGGCAAGGTAAGTAGAGAATGCCCAAGCCATGACAGTCACTAAAATAGGCACCCATTTTTTCGCTGCGGCAATCATGTCGCTTTGATACGTAATGTTCTTTTTGATGAACATAAGGAAGGAGGCTGCAATCACCCCACCCATAACCGGAGAGATAACCCAGCTGGCGGCAATCATGCCCATTTTGTCCCAGTTGGCGACGGCAACGCCCCCAGCAGCCATACCGGCACCTAATACGCCACCCACAATGGAGTGGGTAGTCGAAACAGGTGCACCTAATGACGTGGCGATATTAAGCCATATAGCCGCAGAGAGAAGGGCGGCCATCATTAGCCAGATAAACGTATCCGCATCCTGAATTATTTCAGGATTAATGATCCCTTTTTTGATCGTACTAACGACATCACCACCGGCCAGTAAAGCCCCCGCAGCTTCGAAAACTGCAGCAATGATAATGGCACCGGTCAATGATAATGCCTTGGAACCAACGGCTGGACCAACGTTATTTGCCACATCATTAGCACCGATATTCATCGCCATATAACCACCGATCATGGCCGCTGCAACAAGCATTATTCCGTTTGGAACGTTACCCACTGTCGAGTAACTGTACATAATGACCCCTACAATGAAGAGGATTGCGTAGCCCAGCCTGACGATTTCAGGTCTGCCGAAGAGTGTAGCCTGCTCTAGTTTGTCGAGTTGGTTGATATCCACTTCTGTTTTACTCCTCAGGTTCATGAATAAATGGACGAATTATCAGGAATTATCATGTAGCCCCGAAGTGTTCCGTTCGTCACGAAATAGAAATATATGATTAACAAATTTAACTTTCTGCATGGTTTAAAACCATTGAGCAGATCAATAAAACAAGCATTAAATAAATCCGAGAAGGTGAGCTTTTGGTAAATGGGAGTCAGATTTTTAAAGGGGGGATCGGAGCAATGGTTTTTCCTAGCCGCAGCCGACCTGTTAAATATATTTTGCTATGTGCTTTGAATATCCTCAAATGCTAGACTGAGAGCAGAAATTTATCGGAGGCTCTATGTCAGCTGCATTCGAAAGAGTTATTGATGAAATAGACTCCTTGTCCCCAAAGGAGAAGGCGCTTGTGGCTCATCGTCTGATTGAATCACTGGATTCAGCACAAGATGACGATGCTGAGCAAGATTGGAAAGAATTAGCTGAAAAGCGGCATGATGCTTTGTTATCTGGCGAAGCTAAAGCTATATCTTGGGAAGAGATAAAACAGCAGGTAAAGTAAAGGGCTATGATGCCAGATATCAAATTTCACCCGGATGTGAGCCAAGAAGTCAGAACTGCATACCAATGGTATGAAGAGCAAGCCCAAGGGTTAGGCGATGACTTTCTTATCGAGCTTGAATATTCATTTAAGCTTATCCGAAAACAACCAAATACGTGGCCTGCTTTTAGTGCAAGAACACGTCGTTTCCTCCTAAATAAATTTCCTTTTTCTGTCATCTATACCCCATCTACAGAAGTCATTTTGGTGTTGGCTGTTATGCATAATCGCAAAAGCCCTTTAATTTGATACGAAGGTTACTGAGAAGAATAGGGGGGCTGTATCTACTATTCGAAGCTACAACAACGGATTGCGGTTAAAGGCGGAAATTAGTTCTAGATTAGAAGTTAAATAGGGTTCAGTCCCTGTTTATCCTGACCCCATTAATATCCTTGTCTATCTAAATGCAAAACATTCATGTCGGATGTTTGCCTCCTAGAATAAATCCTTACTAAATTGAAGGACACAGCTTGCAAGGATGTAGCGCAGGCTTCTTACAAACAATTAAAGGAGTGTAGTCATGAAGCCATCAAGTCACGCTCTACTTTTGAGTACATTTTTCTTATTTTCGGTAAACACTTCCATCGCTGCTGAAGGGCCTAAGTTCGCAGAGATGTTAGACCCACCAGAAGGTGTTTTCTGTAATATCGATCATGATACTGATGTCAATCTTGTCTGGTCTAAAATGACAGAAGCAAAAATATATGCTGCTGAGATTAACTGTATCAGCGAACCTGGCAATCAACAGCTTGAGGTGGAGGCCGTGTCTGAGCTTCAGTGCGATGAAGAAAGCGATGGGAATTGCAGTGTCGAAATAACCCAGCAGGAGCTACAAGATGCTTTAGCACAAGGAGTAGCTGATGAGTCAGTTGAATTGCCTGAAGGAGAAGAGGTCATTTGGACCTGTACTGCTAGGGTAAAAGGCCTAAACCCTCCAGGAAAGAGCCAGAATCACCCCCAAACCGATGCGCCATGTTTACTTATTCCAGAGAATGAATGTCCTGCTTGGACCGCAGAAGAGCTTGCGGATATAGGTACACACGGTTTTCCAGAAAAAGTAGATTACGAGGATGCATTTGCCCTTAGTTATAGGGATTATGAGCTTGATAGAAGTACTGGTGAATTTGTAATAGCAAGGATCTATAAGATCGGGGGATATTTGTATGGAGCATATGCACATCGTGTATCAGAAGCCCATGACGTTGAAAATAATACAACTGGTTTTAGATTGATAGAGCTAACAGTAGAAGAGTTTCATTCTTGTCGTGATGAATTAATCAATCATGTGACTAATCCAGATGCTAATTGAATTTTAAGTGTTGTATTTAATAATAGGCGGGCTTAGTAGCCTTAACCATAATGATTTGTAGCCACTAAGTTGTGTTCCGAAAATGTTATGGAGGTCAAATAAAAAAAACCGAACCCAAAAGGTTCGGTTTTTTGCTTCAAGCCTCTAACAACTTACAGCCACGAAGTGGCGTTCTAAAAGCGAAGCGATCTCTAGCCGTAGGTGCCCTCTAGGCGAAGCCGTCCTAAGCCGAAGGCGTTAACCCTCCTCAGGCTCATACCCCAAGTTAGGTGCCAACCAACGCTCAGCTTCAGACATCTCCATACCTTTACGCTTCGCATAGCTTTCTACTTGGTCTTCGCTGATTTTCGCAACACCGAAGTATTGTGATTCAGGGTGGCTGAAGTAGAAGCCGCTTACCGCTGCGGTTGGCAGCATTGCGTATGAGTCAGTGATGGTCATGCCAGTGTTCTTCTCAACATCTAGCAGTTCCCAAAGTAGGCCTTTCTCTGTGTGCTCTGGGCACGCAGGGTAACCTGGAGCAGGGCGGATGCCTTTGTACTTCTCGGCGATCAGATCTTCGTTAGATAGCTGCTCGTCAGATGCATAGCCCCAGATCTCTTTACGCACTTTATCGTGCATCATCTCAGCTAGGGCTTCGGCAAAACGGTCTGCCAAGGCTTTAACCATGATGGAGTTGTAATCATCGTGGTCCGCTTCGTATTTCTCTACCAATTCATCACAGCCGTGACCTGCGGTTACCGCAAAGGCACCAAGGTAATCTTGCTTACCAGTTTCTTTTGGCGCTACGAAGTCGGTTAGACACATATTGGCTTTGCCAGCGACTTTTTCAGTTTGCTGACGTAGGTGATGTAGCTGCATCAGAACTTCGCTGCGGCTCTCATCTGCGTACAGCTCAATATCGTCGTGGTTAACGCTGTTCGCTGGGAAGATACCAACAACCGCTTTAGCGGTTAGTAATTTCTGATCAACCAAGTCTTTTAGCATCGCTTGAGCATCTGCAAATAGGCGAGTCGCTTCTTCACCGATGATCTCGTCATTTAGGATGCGAGGGTATCGACCCGCTAGCTCCCACGAGTGGAAGAATGGCGTCCAGTCGAAGTACTCTTGAATATCGCTTAGGGCTATATCATCAAATACGTGAATGCCCGGTTTTAGCGGTGCTGGTGGGGTGTAGTTATCCCACTCGATCTGGTATTTGTTTTCACGCGCAGCTTCAAGTGTGACGCGACGCTTGTCGTTCATACGGGCAGCGTGACGATCTCGTACTGCTTGGTACTCTTCTTGAATCTCTTTTACGTAACCTTCTTTCTTCTCACCTAGAAGGCTCGAAGCAACGTTTACTGCACGGGATGCGTTAGTTACGTGGACTACTTGATCGCGATGGAATACCGGATCGATCTTAACCGCTGTGTGGGCTTTAGATGTCGTTGCACCGCCAATTAGTAATGGAATATTAAATTCCTGACGTTCCATCTCTTTGGCAACGTGAACCATCTCGTCTAGAGATGGTGTGATCAAACCAGACAGACCGATTAGATCAGCGTTCTCTTCACGTGCAGTACGCAGGATTGTTTCTGCAGGTACCATTACGCCGAGGTCGATGATCTCGTAGTTGTTACACTGCAGTACTACGCCCACGATGTTTTTACCTATATCGTGTACGTCTCCTTTAACGGTTGCTAGTACAATCTTACCGTTAGAGCTGCTCGCGCCGTCTTTCTCTTCTTCGATAAACGGCATTAGGTAAGCAACGGCTTTTTTCATTACACGTGCAGATTTTACTACCTGTGGTAGGAACATCTTACCGGCACCAAATAGGTCGCCAACCACGCTCATGCCGTCCATCAATGGACCTTCAATAACATGAAGTGGACGGTCGTGGTTTTGACGTGCTTCTTCGGTGTCGTCTTCGATAAATTCGGTGATACCTTTAACCAATGCGTGCTCAAGACGTTTGTTAACGTCCCACTCGCGCCACTCTTGCGTTTTAGTATCTTCTTGTTGAGAACCATCGCCGCGGTATTTCTCAGCAATATCCAGTAGACGCTCAGTACCGTCTTCGCGAGTATTCTGGATAACGTCTTCTACCGCTAAACGTAATTCTTCTGGTAGATCATCGTAGATCGCCAACTGACCGGCGTTAACGATACCCATATCCATGCCTTGCTGAATAGCATGGTAAAGGAACACGCAGTGGATCGCTTCACGTACCGGGTTGTTACCACGGAAGGAGAAGGATACGTTGGATACACCACCGGAGATCTTCGCGTATGGCAGGTTCTGTTTGATCCAGCCTGTTGCTTGAATAAAGTCTACGGCGTAGTTGTTGTGCTCTTCGATACCGGTTGCTACCGCAAAGATGTTTGGATCGAAGATGATGTCTTCTGGTGGGTAGCCCACTTTATCAACAAGTACACGGTAGGAGCGCTCGCAGATCTCGATCTTACGCTCGTAAGTATCGGCCTGACCTGTTTCGTCGAAGGCCATAACCACTACAGCTGCACCGTATCGGCGAAGCTTTTTCGCTTGCTCGATAAAGTTCTCTTCGCCTTCTTTAAGGCTGATCGAGTTAACAACCCCTTTACCTTGGATGCACTGAAGACCGGCTTCGATAACGTCCCACTTAGAGGAGTCAATCATAATCGGTACGCAAGCGATGTCTGGCTCAGACGCGATTAGGTTAAGGAACTTAACCATCGCTGCGTGAGCATCCAACATGCCTTCGTCCATGTTGATATCGATAATCTGGGCGCCGTTCTCAACCTGTTGGCGAGCAACATCCAGCGCTGTCTCGTAGTCCTGCTCTTTGATCAAACGTTTGAACATCGCAGAACCGGTTACGTTGGTACGCTCACCAACGTTAACAAATAGAGTGTCTTCGCCAATGTTCATTGGCTCAAGACCCGATAGACGACACTCTACTGGTAGTTCAGGAAGCTGACGCGGTTCAGCTTTTTCGGCTGCTTCACGAATCGCTTTGATGTGTGCTGGGGTTGTACCACAGCAACCACCGATAATATTCAGGAAGCCAGACAGCGCCCATTCACCGATCTCTTCCGCCATCTGTTCTGGCGTTTCATCGTAACCACCAAAGGCGTTTGGTAGACCTGCGTTAGGGTGAGCAGAAACGTGAGTCTCAGAAATACGAGACAGTTCTTCTACATACTGACGAAGCTCATTAGGACCTAGCGCACAGTTAAGACCAACAGAGATTGGCTTAGCGTGGCGAACGGAGTTCCAGAATGCTTCGGTTGTTTGACCGGATAGGGTACGACCAGATGCATCGGTGATCGTACCGGAGATCATTACAGGCAAACGGATGTCGTTTTCTTCGAAGTAAGTTTCTACTGCGTAGATAGCCGCTTTCGCATTTAGGGTATCGAAAATAGTTTCGATCAGGATGATGTCAGAACCACCCTCAATCAAACCGTCGATAGATTCTGTGTAAGCTTCAACTAGCTGATTAAAGGAAACGTTACGGTACGCTGGATCGTTTACATCGGGAGAGATAGAACAAGTACGGTTTGTTGGGCCAAGCACACCTGCTACATAGCGTGGGCGATCCGGTGTTTCGGCTGTAATTTCGTCACAAGCTTCGCGAGCAATACGTGCGGCTTCTACGTTGATCTCACGGCTGAGTGATTCCATCTCGTAATCAGCCATAGCGATCTGAGTCGCGTTGAAGGTATTGGTCTCGATGATATCAGCACCGGCCAATAGGTATTCTTTGTGAATTGCTTTGATGATATCCGGCTTAGTCAGTACCAAAAGGTCGTTATTACCTTTGACCTCGATGTGCCAGTCTGCGAAACGCTCGCCGCGGTAATCCGCTTCTTCAAGCTTGTAATCCTGAATCATGGTGCCCATACCACCATCCAGAATCATAATGCGTTTTTTAAGGCTCTCTGAAAGCGTTTCAATCAAAGTTTTATCGGTCACAGTTAAATACCTAAATCAGCGACTACTAGAATAAGGGCGCTATTGTAAATCAATTAGTTAAGAAAGGGAGTGAGGAAAGTTAATCTATTGATGAACTTCGCTCAATTTGAGCTGAGCAAAGCTAATAAATAGCACTAATTTAGCTATGTCTTTAGTATTGGGTCCTATATGAGGGGCGGGTATTAAATCTGTTTGTGCTAAAGAATGCTCAATAACCCCTTAATATTTTCCCAGATGGTGGTAGAATAGCCGCCCTTTGTGCAGTGCGAATATATCTCGAAGGGCATAAATGTCAGTCCTTTAGACGTTTTTCGTATTATGTGCAGCGCAAAATACTGGTTAAAATGCCGTTTTTTGTGGACGAGCTTTCCTGTCATACCGTTAAAAAGGGTAGAAACAGGTACAGCGTTGATGTGTTACTCATATTTATTCGGCCAAAAGCTGAGATGAGTAGCGAAAGGGGGCAACCGGGGTAAACCCTGGTAAAGATGAGCAAACGCAGGATTTAGTCTATGCTGCAGACATTCTTAAAGTGCAAGCTACACCGTGTAACAGTAACTCACGCTGAGCTTCACTACGAAGGTTCATGTGCGATCGATGGTGTGTTGCTTGATAAGTCAGGCATTCGTGAATATGAACTAATTCATATTTACAATATCAACAATGGCGAACGCTTTACTACTTATGCAATCCGTGCAGAAGAGAACAGCGGTATTATCTCTGTTAACGGTGCGGCAGCGCATAAAGCAAGTAAAGGTGATCTACTGATCATCGCTTCTTACGTTCAACTGGACGACAAAGAGGTTGAAGAACACCAGCCAACACTTTGCTACTTTGAAAATGCGAAGTCAGATGGCGGCGTAGGCGCAACTGATGAAGAGCTTCATCAGCGAAACGTGCTAACAGGTATGAAACGCGCAATTCCTGTTCAGCCGAAAGATATCTGATCAAGATTTTTAAAAAGCCACTCACCGTTGAGTGGCTTTTTTGTTTAGAGAAAACCCGCCGAGTGCGGGTTTTCTTTTGTCTATATGTTTGTAGTGAATCCCACTGAGGTATGAATTTTTAGGCCTAATATCGCCTTGCATGGTAGGGCTATTGCGGGTAAATTGGCGCCCAGAATATTGCTTAGGCAAACATAATAAGCACACCAAAATACAATATTAGGAGTTACACGTGGAACTCGCATGTCTTGACCTTGAAGGGGTATTGATCCCAGAAATCTGGATCGCTTTTGCTGAAGAAACTGGTATTGAAGAATTAAAAGCGACGACTCGTGATATTCCTTGTTACGACGAGCTAATGCAGCAGCGTCTTCGCATTCTTGATGAACACGGTCTAAAACTGCCGCAGATTCAAGAAACTATCA
This sequence comes from Neptuniibacter sp. QD48_55, assembly GCF_047778115.1. GTDB lineage: Bacteria > Pseudomonadota > Gammaproteobacteria > Pseudomonadales > Balneatricaceae > Neptuniibacter. Next base: position 1,492,301 of record NZ_CP180555.1, read on the forward strand.
GCAAACTTGAGCCTCTAGAAGGTGCAGTTGAGTTTGTTAACTGGTTGCGTGAGCGTTTTCAGGTTGTTATCCTATCTGATACGTTCTACGAATTCTCTCAGCCGCTAATGCGTCAGCTGGGCTTTCCAACACTTCTTTGTCACAAGCTAGAAGTAGACGAAGATGGCCGTATCACTGACTACACTTTGCGTCAGAAAGATCCTAAGCGTCAGTCTGTTCGTGCATTCCAGTTGTTGAACTACCGTGTAATCTCTGCGGGCGATTCTTACAACGATACAACTATGCTTAAGCAAGCAGAAGCGGGTATCTTGTTCCACGCGCCTGATAATGTAATTGCGGAGTTCCCTCAGTTCCCAGCAGTGCACACGTACGAAGATCTGAAGAAAGAATTTATCAAGGCAAGTAACCGCGATCTAAGCCTGTAAGCTCTTTCCTACTTAATCTACTGCTCAAAAAAGTCTATATTGGGCAGTAGATTAGGCATTCTCCCCAAGCCTTTCTTATTAGTTTTTGTTAATATATTTCCCGTCGTCGTTTAAGCGCCGGATTTGTTCTTCCTCTTATTTAAGGTGTTTACCCTATGCCTCTGGCAAAGATTATCAGTGCTAATTCTCTTCTATCCGACCAATTGGTTGGTATTTTGGCTGAGGACTATCAACTGGAAATATCTTCTTGCTTGAGGGAGGTGTGTGTAGATAGTGATCTAGTGTTACTTGATCATGACCTTGTTGGCCAGTATGACGAATCTGAATTAGTTACGGCTATCCAGCAGTATGAGCATCTGCATGTTCCGGTCATTTTAGTTTGGAACAATGCAGAGGAAGATTACCGTGAGTTCGCTATCGAAGTAGGATGTTCTGATTATCTAAGACCGCCGTTTTTTCCATCGGTTGTAAATGCCAAGTGCAAAACTTATATCAGCTTGGCTAAACTCAAGCAGAACTTTACATCGCGTGCAGCAACAGATGTGCCTACGAGTGCAGTACCTGCTGGTGATCTAGTTGATGTCACAGAACTATTGGCCGTTCAAGATGCGGCTATCTTATGTTTGGCGACGATTGCTAGAATCCGTGACCATTCTACCGGGAACCATATTCTTAGAACTCAGCACTATGTAAAAGCATTAGCTGAGCACCTTTATAAGAATCCTGCTTATCATGACGAGCTGGATGCTGAGACGATTGAGCTGTACTACAAGACTTCAGCTCTGCACGATATCGGTAAAGTGGGAATTCCAGATCATATCCTTCAAAAACCGGGTGAATTAACAGCTGAAGAGTATCGTGTGATGAAAACTCATACGGTTTTAGGTTATCAGGCAGTAACTTCGGCTCAACAGTTGCTGGATAGTTCATCCAGCGGCAAAGCGGTTAAGTTTTTGGAGCTGGCTCAGCAAGTGACTTTAAGTCATCACGAGCGCTGGGATGGAGAAGGCTATCCGCAAGGCTTGAAAGGTGAAAACATCCCATTGATTGCACGTTTGATGGCGGTGGCTGATGTTTATGATGCGATGATCTCACGCAGGCCTTATAAAAATGCTGTTGATCATGAACGCGTGACTAATGTCATTGTTTCCGGTCGCGGTAGCCATTTTGATCCAGCAGTTGTGGATGCGTTTTTGGATCTACAGGATATGTTTGAAAGGATCTCTTTCAAGCTGGAAGATGTGTTCCCATCCAGTGCTGATTTGATGCTTCATTCCATGAGCGATCTTATTGCTGAAAATGATCTTGCTACGGCTGAGGAACTAGCGGGTAGTTAAATGCTTCGCGTGTAGTCCTGAGTTGTGAAGGAAGCCATTTTTGGTAGGACTCATAGATGGTTGTTTTTAACTCTTCATCTTTTTCGATCATCTGATTGAGCGTGCTTATCAGCGCTTTATTCCAGTCTCCTTTGGCACATCCTACGTGCCCCATGCTTGTTACTGGTTGGCCTTCAAGCGGAACAAAATATAGATCTTCACTAATATCGTGCTCTAACTTGCTAAACTGTGCTTCTTCAGGCCTACCGATCATTGCGTCTAACCGATGGTTCTGCACCATCTGAATAAGTCTTTCCTGATCTTTTTGGCCTGTTTTAACTTTAAAGATGCTATTTGGCTTAGTTTTATTCTTTTGAATGATTTCGTCGATGTATGCAGAGTAGGCTCTTGCATCATGAATGCTAATAGAAAGGGGCTTTTTGGTTAAACTGTTAAGGTTAACAGGGTTAATTTTGTCTGCACTGACGCCAAATTTATGCAGACTTCCTTTTGTGGTCACTAAGCCATTTGCGTACAAGCGCATTAATGGCTGACTAAAATCCATAAATTTTTGTCTTTCTTTCGAATTAACTAAAGATACATGGCAGATCATCTGTCCCTCTTTAGCTAACTGCATTGCGCGCTTTAGGCTCATATCGCTACTGATATGACGATAATGTTTTAACTTTCGCTTAAATAGCTTGATTGCTTCATCGCCGATACCTTGATTGCTGTATTTGCCTTTTAGGATGAATACGGGAGCAAAATCGGTTCTGGCCCATACGATGATCGGTTTTTCGTTGGTCGATATTTTTGATGGGTGCTTATCGGCTACAGCAGCATGAGGGCTAGCCAAATAAAACATTAGTAGTGAGATTGATAATAGCCTGCTGCGCTGCATAGTAATTCCTTTTGGAACACGACAGTTCAAGTATAGGCAATCTATTGGGATATGTAGGTTAAATTTAGCTAGGTCTGACTCAGTGCGAATCGATTGTTCATTCGGTTTAAACGAAGTGCCATCTTTAGGATCAATTGGTCCTTGAGTTTCTCTCTAGTTTCTATCGGAAGCTCATCCAGCAATTCTTGGTCGATAACAAGCGCCGTGCTGTCTGTATTAGCGATAACACTAGCTGTTCGAGGTTCATTGGTTAAGAAAGATATCTCACCAATTATCTCGCCAGGTGAAAGTTGGGTTATTAGTTGCTGAGAAGTACCTTTTAGTACATTGACACCGCCGCTCAAAAGGATAAAAAAGCGTTTATCTAGTGAGTCTTCATCGGTTAGATAATCACCGGTTTTGTAAGCAACGAAATACCAATGAAACTGAGCAAGCAGCTGTTTGTCCTTGCGGTTCATATCGTCGAACAAAGCCACTTTATCCAGAATGGCTAGGGCACTTTCTTTGCTGAGCGTCTTATTTTTAGCCATAGATATACTCCTTCTAGTTAGGAATAGTCGCTTCCAAGCATTGCAGCAAGTTATTCACTTTGTCGAAGGTTTCTTGATACTCCATGGATGAAACAGAGTCTGCGACAATTCCACCGCCAGCCCAGCAGAAAATCTGATCGTTCTCGCATAGCAGAGTACGAATGGTGATGCTGGTATCCATACGACCACATAGGCTGATGTAACCAATGGAGCCGCAGTAGATAGAACGACGATGCGGTTCTAGCTCTTCGATAATCTCCATTGCTCTAATCTTTGGTGCGCCGGTGATGGAGCCGCCAGGAAAGCAATGTTTTAGCAGCGAAATCGGTGAGTAATCGGAGCTCAAGTTGCCTGTGACTGTGCTGACTTTGTGATGCACATTGGCGTAGCTCTCAATGTTGAAGAGTTTAGGTACTTTTACAGAGTTATGCTGACAGACCTTACTAAGATCGTTGCGCATCAGATCGACGATCATCAGGTTCTCGGCGCGATCTTTTAGCGAATCGCTAAGCTCTTGCTTCAGGCGTTGATCTTCTGCCGTATCAGATGAGCGTGGTCGCGTACCCTTAATCGGCTTAGTCGTTACTACCCCATCTTTAGTTTCTAGGAACTGCTCAGGGGATAGAGACAGAATTTGCTGCTCACCCAAATCGATATAAGCAGAATAGGGTGTTGGCGCATGGGTTCTTAGCTTTTTATAGGCTTCCCAGCTGTCGCCTTGATAGCTGCTATTAAAGCGTTGAGCAAAGTTAACCTGATAACAGTCGCCAGCATGGATGTAGTTATCTATCTGCTCAAGCTTCCGTTGATATTCCGCTTCAGTGATATTGGCGCTAAAGGCTTTATCAAGCTGGAAATCAGTGTTTGGCGAGGTTGTTGCTCGAGTCAGTTGCAGTTCGATCTGGTCGAGTTGCTCTTTAGAGACGCGATGATCGGCAACGAGGAAAGCTTGTTCTTTATGGTGATCAACCACTAAGCCCCATAGATACATGCCCACTTGCATGTCGGGTAGGGAGGCAAAATCTACTGCCTTCACCGGCATAGCCTCAACGGATCGACCCAGATCATAAGCGAAGTGGCCGATGATACCGCCTTGGAAAGGCAGATCTGCTTGTTCTGCTTGCGGGTTTTGATAGCGGTTGTACAGATCTTGTAGTGCATCAAATGCAGGTTGATCTGCATTCATGCTCAAGGTTTCAACCGGTGCAGCCGCGATGATGTCGAACCGTCCCCATGGACAGTTAGGGCGACCACTATCAAGAAATACAGCATTACCTAGAGGGCGAAGGCGCTCAAAGTAAATTTCACTGTTAGTTAAATACGGAACAGAACGTTGGGTGATCAATGAACTGGCTTAATTCTTAGTTATTGAATGAAGTGTGTGAATTGTATGTAACCCCATTGGAACTGTCTATGTGAAAGGCTTTGTCGCAACGAAATAAGTGAAAACAACTGAAAACCTCTATAAATCTTTGTTTGTTTTTCGTTCATACCAAAGATTGTCGACAAAATGCTGGTTTGGTTACTCTGTTCAGCTAGAATGAGATTAAATCTATTAAAGCATTAAGAGTATTGTTGCTACATGAAGCATCCTTTTAGTGTTGATAAGCAAAGCCTTACTTTGCCTGATCAGCATATTGTTTATCGAATCTATCGTAATCCAGAAATAGAGCCTTCCAGAAGGCTGGTCTTACTGCATGGTGCAGGTGTTGCTGGGGTTGATACTTGGGAGCATATCACTGCATTTTTAACTCAATGGTCTGAGGTGTTGGTGCCTGACCAGAGAGGTATGGGTGATACCTATTTCCCAGACCGTAAAGAGCACCTCTTTACAGCGCAGGAACTGGTTGCAGACCTAAATGCCTTGGTTGATCACCTAGGCTGGTGGCAGTTTGATTTAGCAGGATATTCCCTAGGTGGCTTAATCTCGCTGCTGTTTAAACAGCAGCACTCTGATCGTGTTGGTAAGCAGTATCTATTGGAATCGGCGGTACTTGATCGCCCTTGCTGGGAAACCACCATCGAGTTGCGTAACCAATTCTCGGAAGCGGCGCTGAATCTCAGAGGTGCTGTGCAGGTAGAGAAGGGCATTGTTAACTTTTTAGACGCGATTTCGCCTAATCGTAAGGTTTCACCGCAAGTGGAAAAGTTAACTGTCAGCAGATTAGGGGCACGACCGGAAGGTTTTGCTAATGCTTTGGACTGCGTAACACAGGCAGTTAAGCAGATAGATAGAGAAGAATTAGTGGCGGCGCAAGGTGATGTTACCAGCTTTATAGGTGGTAACAGTGTCGATCTTATGCACCAGTACCAGCGAGAGCTGGCGGAGCGTCTGCCCAATTGGCACTACTTTTTGATGGCTGGAACTGATCATTCGTTACCGTTTCAAAAGCCGCGCCAGATCGCGCGAGTGATGAATGATGAGTTACAGCGTTATATAACTAACAAATAATTACGAAGTGATAAGGTAAAACCCTTAAACTTTTGTATTGTGTTGACAATCTTTTCGCTATTTCGAGTTGACGGCTCAATTTAGCAGGAGTATCTTGGTCTCAGTTCAAGATTGTCGACAATCTTCAATCAAGGGTTGTTATGACTGATAAAACAGACAATAAAGCGTTTCAACAAGAAACGCGCACATTGGCCGATCGCGTTTGCGAACAAATTGTAACTGCGATTGTGGTGGGGGATATTCCTCCCGGTCAGAAGATCAGCGAGCCTGAGCTTGCCAAAACATACGGCATTAGCCGTGGGCCATTGCGAGAAGCGATGCGTCGTTTGGAAGCGCTAAGGTTAGTTGAGCGTAAGCCTCATGTCGGTGCGCGGGTTGTTAATCTGTCGGCAAAAGAACTTATTGAAATATATCGTGTCCGTGAAGCACTTGAAGGTATGGCCTGCCGCTTAGCAGCAGAGAATATGCCTCAAGACGAAATCGATAGCCTGCGTGCTCTATTAGATGAGCATGAACAGAGTGTCGAACAGCTAGAGGGCCGATCGTATTTCCAAAAAGAGGGTGATCTGGATTTTCACTACCGCATTGTTCACGGCAGCAAAAATGAGAAGCTGCTCGAATTTTTAGGCGGGGATCTATATCACTTAGTACGAATGTACAGATACCAGTTCAGTGTCTCTAGTTCACGACCAAAACGTGCACTTAAAGAGCACCGCCAGATTGTAGACGCGATTGAATCTCGTGATCCGGAATTGGCTGAAATGCTCATGCGCCGACATATAGGTGCAGCACGCCGAAACGTGGAAGAGAAACTGAACGCAGCGACCGAAACCAGAGGGGAAGAACATGTCCAATAACCTGTCTGCCGGTGCACGTTTTCGTAAAGCACTAGCTGAAACAAACCCACTTCAGATTGTAGGTACGACTAACGCATATCACGCCATGATGGCTGAACGTGTAGGTCATAAAGCAATTTACTTATCTGGTGGTGGTGTCGCTAACCACTCATACGGTTTGCCTGACCTAGGCATGACATCAATGAATGATGTTCTAGCAGATGTAAGCCGTATTACCAGCGCAGTAGAAACTCCGCTGATGGTTGATATTGATACGGGATGGGGTGGTGCTTTTAACATTGCACGCACAGTTAAAGAGATGATCAAAGCAGGTGCGGCTGCAGTTCACATTGAAGATCAGGTAGCACAAAAGCGTTGTGGTCACCGTCCAAACAAAGAGATTGTTACGCTTGAAGAGATGGTTGATCGTGTTAAAGCAGCGGTTGATGCCAAAACTGATGACGACTTCTTTGTTGTAGCACGTACAGATGCTTTCCAGATGGAAGGCCTGAATGCTGCAGTTGAGCGCGCACAAGCATGTTTAGAAGCAGGTGCAGATGGCATCTTCGCAGAAGCAGTGCACACGCTAGATGATTACAAAGCGTTTTCTGATGGCATCAATGGCGCGCATCTATTGGCTAACATCACTGAGTTTGGTGCTACGCCACTATTCAATAAAGATGAATTGGCTGAACACGGTGCAAGCATGGTGCTATACCCACTGTCTGCATTCCGCGCAGCTAATAAGGCAGCCCTTAATGTATACGAGCACCTTCTAAAAGATGGTGATCAAAAAGCGGTTGTCGACACTATGCAAACACGTATGGAACTTTACGATTTCTTGAATTATCACGACTTCGAGCAGAAGTTGGATGCATTGTTCGCAGAAGGTAAGAACAAGTAAGCGCTATTTTTATTTTACGCCTTACTTAATTGATTTTAGCAAGCGGGTCGCAGAACCCGCATAGATAGGAAACAGGAGCATAATCATGGTCGACAAAAAACTGGGTGGTGCTGGTCTACGTGGTCAGTCTGCAGGTGAAACGGCATTATGTACTGTAGGTAAAACAGGTTCAGGTCTGACTTACCGTGGTTACGATATCAAAGAACTATCTGATAAAGCGCAGTTTGAAGAAGTTGCTTATCTTCTACTTTACGGAAAACTGCCAAATCAGGCTGAGCTAGATGCATACAAAGCTAAGTTAAAAGGTATGCGTGCTCTGCCAGAAGCACTAAAAACAGTTCTAGAACAGATTCCTGCTGAAGCGCACCCAATGGACGTGATGCGTACAGGTTGCTCTATGCTGGGTAACCTAGAAGAAGAGAAAGATTTCTCTGAGCAGCACGATCACATCGATCGCATGCTTGCCGTCTTCCCTGGCATGATCAACTACTGGTACAACTTCAGCCACAACGGTGTACGTGTAAACGTTGAAACTGATGCCGATTCTATTGCTGAGCAGTTCCTATGGACGTTGCACAACGAGAAGCCTGAGCCGCTACACGTTGAAGTAATGCACGCGTCTTTGATCCTTTACGCTGAGCACGAATTCAACGCGTCTACATTTACTGCGCGTGTATGTGCATCAACGCTATCTGATATTCATAGCTGTGTAACTGCTGCAATTGGTTCCCTACGTGGTCCTCTGCACGGTGGTGCTAACGAAGCGGCAATGGACATGGTTGAGCAGTGGAAATCCCCTGATGAAGCTGAAGAAGCAATCATGGGCATGTTGGCGCGTAAAGACAAGATCATGGGCTTCGGTCACGCGATCTACCGCGAGTCTGACCCACGTAACGCGATCATCAAAGAGTGGTCTAAGAAGCTATCTGAGCAGGTTGGTGATACTCACCTGTACGCAGTTTCTGAGCGTGTTGAAGCAGTTATGTGGCGTGAGAAGAAGTTGTTCTGTAACGCAGACTTCTTCCACGCATCTGCATACAACTTCATGGGTATCCCTACGAAGCTATTTACACCTATCTTCGTATGTTCCCGTGCGGCAGGTTGGACTGCTCACGTAATGGAGCAGCGCGCTAACAACCGTATCATCCGTCCATCTGCTGACTACACTGGTCCAGAAACGGCTGATTGGGTTGCTATCGAAGATCGTCCATAAGAGACGACAGTAGACAGCGGTTTGAGCTATCAGCCGGATCGCTGTCCTGATTTGAATAATAAAAAGCTGAGAGATTAGCTTTGCTAACCCCTCTCGGCTTGAATGAACCTGACAGGTTGTGCCATGAATACTGAATACCGCAAGCCTCTTCCGGGTACCTCTATAGATTTCTTTGATACCCGCCAAGCGATTGAAGATATCCAACCAGGTGCTTACGCAAAACTGCCATACACGTCTCGTGTGTTGGCTGAGCAACTGGTGCGTCGCTGTGAGCCATCTGCGCTGACCGACTCTCTAAAACAATTGATCGAAACTAAACGTACACTGGATTTCCCATGGTACCCAGCGCGTGTTGTATGTCATGACATCCTTGGTCAGACTGCACTGGTTGACCTTGCTGGTCTGCGTGATGCGATTGCTGACCAAGGTGGTGATCCATCTAAGGTAAATCCAGTTGTACCGACTCAGCTTATCGTTGACCACTCTCTAGCAGTTGAAGCGCCAGGTTTCGATCCAGATGCGTTTGAGAAAAACCGTGCGATTGAAGATCGCCGTAACGATGACCGTTTCCACTTTATCGACTGGTGTAAAACTGCGTTTGATAACGTAGATGTTATCCCAGCAGGTAACGGCATCATGCACCAGATCAACTTGGAGAAGATGTCTCCGGTTATCCAAAACCGCGATGGTGTAGCTTACCCAGATACTTGTGTAGGTACGGACTCCCACACGCCACACGTTGATGCACTAGGTGTAATCGCGATTGGTGTAGGTGGTCTAGAAGCAGAAACCGTTATGCTTGGTCTGCCTTCTATGATGCGCCTACCAGACATTGTAGGTGTGAAGATTGTTGGTGAGCGCCAGCCTGGCATCACTGCGACAGACATCGCACTTGCAATGACTGAGTTCCTACGTAACGAGAAAGTTGTTTCTGCTTACCTAGAATTCTTCGGTCCTGGTGCTGCTACCTTGTCTATCGGTGACCGTGCGACACTGTCCAACATGACACCTGAATACGGTGCGTCTGCGGGTATGTTCTACATCGATGAGCAGACTATCGATTACTTGAAGCTAACAGGCCGTGAACCAGAACAGGTAGCGCTAGTTGAGCAATATGCGAAACACACAGGTCTATGGGCTGATGATCTAGTTGAAGCACAGTACGAGCGTGTACTTGAGTTTGATCTGTCTAGCGTTGTTCGTAACATGGCTGGTCCTTCTAACCCACATCGTCGTCTACCAACGACTGCGCTAAATGAGCGTGGCATTGCTGGTGAAGATATGTTGGCTGCGGCAAAAGCTGAAGAAGCAGAAGGTCTAATGCCAGATGGCGCGGTAATCATTGCTGCTATCACATCTTGTACAAACACATCTAACCCGCGCAACGTTGTTGCTGCAGGTCTAGTTGCTAAAAAGGCAAATGAGCTAGGTCTAGTGCGTAAGCCTTGGGTTAAAACCTCTTTTGCACCAGGTTCTAAAGTTGCGAAACTTTACTTGGAAGAAGCAGGTCTATTACCAGAACTTGAGAAACTAGGTTTCGGTATCGTGGCATATGCATGTACTACATGTAACGGTATGTCCGGTGCGCTAGACCCTGTTATCGAGAAAGAAGTCGTTGAACGCGATCTTTATGCAACAGCTGTTCTATCGGGTAACCGTAACTTCGATGGGCGTATCCACCCACACGCCAAGCAAGCCTTCCTAGCGTCGCCACCGCTGGTAGTTGCTTACGCAATCGCAGGTACAGTTCGTTTCGATATCGAGAATGATGTATTGGCTGTTGTTGATGGCAAAGAGATCACATTAAAAGATCTATGGCCATCTGATGAAGAGATCGATGAAATCGTAGCTAAGGCAGTTAAGCCAGAGCAGTTCAACCAGATCTACATCCCAATGTTCGATCTGGGTGACGTTGAGCGTGCTGAAAGCCCGCTTTACGACTGGCGAGAAATGTCTACTTATATCCGCCGCCCTCCATACTGGGAAGGTGCATTGGCAGGCGAACGTACTATGAAAGGTATGCGTCCGCTGGCGGTTCTAGGTGACAACATTACAACTGACCACCTGTCCCCATCCAATGCGATTCAAGCGAGTTCAGCTGCAGGTGAATACTGCGCGAAGATGGGTCTTCCAGAAGAAGACTTTAACTCTTACGCAACTCATCGTGGTGACCACTTAACAGCACAGCGTGCAACGTTCGCTAACCCGAAACTGTTGAACGAAATGTGTCGTGACGAAAACGGTGAGATCAAGCAGGGTTCCCTTGCGCGTATCGAGCCAGAAGGCACAGAAAGCCGTATGTGGGAAGCAATTGAAACCTACATGGATCGTAAACAGAACCTGATCATTGTTGCAGGTGCTGACTACGGTCAGGGCTCTTCCCGAGATTGGGCTGCTAAAGGCGTTCGCCTTGCAGGTGTGGAAACAATCGTTGCTGAAGGCTTTGAGCGTATCCACCGTACTAACCTAGTTGGTATGGGCGTACTACCTGTTCAGTTCAAAGAGGGTGATACCCGTAATACTTACGGTATTGATGGTACTGAGACATTTGACATCGTTGGTGATATCTCACCACGTTGCGATCTAACTTTGATCATCAACCGTGCTAACGGCGAGAAGGTAGAAGTACCAGTGACTTGTCGTTTGGATACTGCTGCGGAAGTACATGTGTACAACGCAGGTGGTGTTCTGCAGCGTTTCGCTAAAGATTTCCTAGAAGGCGATGCATAAGCACCTTTGATTGTCATTCCAGCGAAGGCTGGAATCTACGCTAGATAATGTAGACCCCTGCCTGCGCAGGGGTGACGGAAGCATTAGCAGGCAGTTCCGATAGGCGTTGTTTGCAAATCCTAGCTCTACAGGCTCACGTAGGGCTGGGGTTTCAAAGTCGAGCAAGCAGCGCCCATCATTTTGCCGAGAATAGAAGCAAAGCTTTTACTAACAATGACTGGCCAGAGTAGAGACTGCATGTGGCCTTGAATGCAAGGTCATGTCAGTCATTGTTACTAAGCGTTTTATTCGAATTGATAGAGCAGCTTTTGATAGCTGTGTGAATCAAGTAGGAAAAGTTTATGTCACACGTACCACAGATAAAAATCCCAGCGACTTACTATCGCGGTGGAACCAGTAAAGGTGTTTTCTTTCGTCGTCAGGATCTGCCAGAAGTAGCGCAAGAGCCAGGCGAAGCTCGTGACAACATACTAATGCGTGTGATTGGTAGCCCAGACCCTTACGGCCAGCAGATTGATGGCATGGGCGGTGCTACATCCAGTACCAGTAAAACCGTTATTTTAGATAAAAGTTCAGAACCAGATCACGATGTGGATTACCTGTTCGGTCAGGTAGCGATCAACAAGCCTTTCGTAGATTGGTCTGGTAACTGCGGTAACTTGACTGCAGCGGTAGGTGCTTTCGCGATCAGTGGCGGTCTAGTTGACCCTGAGCGTATTCCTGAAAACGGTATCTGCACAGTTCGTATCTGGCAAAAGAATATTAAGAAAACCATTATTGCTCACGTGCCAATCACTAATGGCGAAGTGCAGGAAACCGGTGATTTTGAGTTAGACGGTGTAACTTTCCCCGCGGCTGAAGTTGTGATCGAGTTTATGGACCCTGCTGATGGTGAAGGTTCCATGTTCCCAACGGGTAACTTGGTTGATGATATGGAAGTACCGGGCATTGGTACCTTTAAAGCAACGTTCATCAATGCAGGTATCCCGACTATCTTCGTTAATGCTGAAGATATTGGCTACAAAGGTACTGAGTTACAGAAAGATATTAATGGTAATGCTGATGAGTTGGCGCGTTTCGAAACTATGCGTGCACACGGTGCTGTGCAGATGGGTTTGATCAGCGATATCTCTGAAGCAGTTGCACGTCAGCATACGCCAAAGATTGCGTTTGTTGCGCCTGCGACTGACTACGAAGCATCAAGCGGTAAGCAGATCTCTGCAAATGATATTGATGTCTGTGTTCGTGCATTATCTATGGGTAAATTACACCATGCGATGATGGGTACAGCCTCTGTTGCCATTGCTACAGCGGCTGCGGTACCAGGAACCTTGGTTAACCTTGCTGCCGGTGGTGGTGAGCGTGAAGCAGTAACATTTGGTCACCCATCAGGCACGTTACGTGTCGGTGCTGCGGCCGAAGAAGTTAATGGCGATTGGACTGCTAAGAAAGCGGTAATGAGCCGAAGTGCCCGTGTAATAATGGAAGGCAATCTACGCATTCCAGGCGACAGTTTCTAGTTCTAGAGTAACCCTGAAGGGCTCACTGGAGAGCTATTTTCCTATCAGAATAGTATCTTCAGCTCTTCCTTAATGGCCACGCTTTTTAGCGTGGTTTTTTTTATCCAAAAAAACTAAAAGGCCATTTTCTTATGAGTTAGATGGCTTTTTGTTGGATAGGAAAAAAGAGCATACACCAGAAGAAAAGATAATGATGAGTCCAATACCACTGATCATATCTGGCCATTCATCAAACAAAACAACCCCAAGCGTTATGGCGATAATGAGTTGAGAATAAACGAACGGTGCAACAATGCTGGCTTCTAGATGTTTGCTACTTTGTAAGATAATGAGATTACCAACAGCAGAAGCAAGTGAGCTAATTAAAACTAGTGTGACAAGATTGGTATCCAATTCTGTAGGGATGGTCGGTATAGCTATTGGCGCTAGGGCTAAACTACCCGCTAAGAGAGTGGATAGCAGAATGAGTCTTGGTCTAAATTGTCCAGCCAGCCATCGATTGCATACCAGCATACAACCAAAACACGTACCTGCTAGTAGTGCTAAAGGTGTGCCGGTTCCCATATCAAATCCTGGTTTTACTACCATCAGTACAGCGGCAAAGCCTATAAGCAAAGCGATTGAGCGAGCCGGTGTAATTGTCTCTTTAAGAATCAATCCGGCTAGGAAATAAGAAACGATTGGTCCTATAAAAAAGATGCCAAAGACATTGGCGATAGGCTCGGTTTTAAGTGCGGTTAGCATGCTGAAAATAGCGCAGCTGAATAAACCGGCGCGGATTAATAAGCGCCAGTTAAAGAGCTGACTGATCTCTTGAACCGTCAATCCGGAGAAAGGTAAGACAAACGCAAAGCCTACTGCTAGCCTGCTCCAAGCAATAAAGAGGGGATCTACACCCTGTATTCCGAGTAGTTTTCCTGCAGAGTCCCCGACAGGTATGAGCGACAAGCCAACTAGCAGGAAAGCAATGAGAAGTGCTTTGGATTTTAATGTCATCCTTAACTCGGTATTAGGTATGTAGGTGTAAGGACAGTACCCTAAGCCTGTTTTGACGGCCAGTCATTTAGCTGTCAGAACGGGACTTTACTCTGTAAGTTCTTTCTCTATCAGTCTTTTGCTGCTTTTAGCCGTTTTCTACTGAACTTGGCCTGTCTTTAAACCTAATCCCACCAGAAGTACCAGCAGTCGTGGTTAAGTAGAACTTCTGCTAGTTTTGAAACTGTTTCAACACCTTGATCTACAATATCCGGACAATATAGATATTGCTCCCAAGCCAGTTTCATTGCTTCTTCGGTGGTTTGTGGTGGCTTAGTGATATAGGCTTCAATCACGTCGTTACTGACGCCGACAATCTTAGCGCCATACTTTAGCTGCCAGTGTTTCCATATTGCACAGTGAACTTCTGGTTCAGGGCAAGCGTTCCAGCCACCAAATTTAAAATGAGCAGGGATCTTCCAGCTACTGTCGGTTTTAATTTTGACGCCTAGAAGGTTATCAACGGCTTCGCCTGTGACAAAGTCTGTCGCAAGATTAAAGCCCTGTTTATCGCTTGATTCAGCTTTAAATTCGCCGGTTATTTCTGCGAGGTTTAACTCCTCATCTGATTCTAACAGTTGGCGTCGTTTGCTGAGCCATGTAGCTGCTTTGATATTTGCAGCAGCGCGGATAATATCTTTTGGAGATTGCGAGCTTTCTAGAAGGTGCTCTTCAATATAAGATTTATCTTCTTCAGTACCGCATACCACCAGTTTGTTATCTTTGCTGCTTGCCTTAATAGCTTTTGCGAAGGCATCAGCTGGATCAAGATTGACGAATTTCATTTTCGGCCCTAAAGAATAGTTTCGCGTAATGGTATCAGAAATAGGAGGGGGATTTATAAGTCTGTTTGAGTTGCTAAGGGAGTGGCTTAGTTAATCAGTAATTTTTAAGTATGGGTCGAGCAGTTACGTGCAGTTGGAAGAAAGTGACTGATATTCTTTGATACGGTGTTATGAGTGTTCTTCCAATCGGTGGCTTAAAGCTTAACGTAAGTCAGTAGCAAATTGCCTGATTTGATCTATGTGGAATATGCATAATACTTTGTAGATATTTGAGAAAATCGAGGCATGCTAGATGGGGTTAAATCGATACATAGCAAAGATAATATGTTTTTTTGCGCTATGTTCTTCGGCTGCCTTGGCTGACGATATTCCAGAAGTGATCTTTGCAACGACGCTTCATTACCCTCCCTATGAATATCGTGAAAACGGCGAACCGAAAGGGCTTGCTGTAGACATTGCCAAAGAGGCTCTGACCCGAGTCGGCGTTAAGCAAATTGATTTCCGGTTTTTTCCGTGGAAGCGTGCGGTCTATGTGACTGAGCATGGAGAGCGTGATTTGCTCTTTAATGCCGGAAAAAATGCACCACGCCAGAAATGGGGTTACTACGTTGATAGTGTCTTGATTCAGCAAAGCTATGTGCTGTTTAAGCGCAAATCTGATCAATTTGAGGTTCAGCCTGATTTTTCAAATGTTAAAGATAAAGATATCTCTGTTAGAGCAGGCTATCTATACGGAAGCGGTCATTTCAGACAGGCGTTAGACAGCGAGAAGTTTCATAAAGTTGAGTTGGCTGATTCGACTGAACAAAGTGTTAAGCAGTTGCTGAATGATCGAGTAGATATGTTTGTTGGTGATTTGCTGCCAGTGATGTACTACATCCAAGAGCAAGAACTGGAAGATCAGATCGATATTGTTCTCTACAACGGTGAGCGAATGGAGGTGCTTTCTTGGTCAACTTATCTGTTGTTTTCTAAGTTGAGAGTGACGCCAAGTTTTGTAGAGAAAGTTCGGTTAACGATGGAGCAGATGAAGGCCGATGGAACCTTTGCTGCGATCGAAAGCAAATACCAATATTAGGCAAGGCTAGTCATTTGGCAGGGCATTAAACTCTTCGCGCTTTTCGTTCATCCAAGCCTGCATCGCTTCAGGGTCTAACATCATCTGCTGTACTTTCTGCATCGCTGCTAGGTGGTCGGCATCTTGTTGCTGAAACATCTCCATACCATGTTGTTTTGCTAGTTCGGACATCTCTTCAAATGTATTGGCTGTAAACTCAAGATCGCATCCGCCGCCAAGTTGCCTGCAGGTCATGGTTTTCACGCTATTTCTCCTATAGAAAAATTCTGTTTAGTTGTTCGCTTCAGGGTAGTTGAAAGGGTTCATTTGGACAAACTTCGTTTAAAGAGAGTGTGGGGGAAGAAGAAGGGAGTTGATGAGAGAAACAAAAAAGCCCGCTGATTTCTCAACGGGCTTTTTAAAGGGATTAGCTAGGAAGAAAATTATGCTTCTTTCTTAGCTTTAGCTTCTGCAATTACTTCTTCAGCAACGTTTGCTGGGCAAGCTGCATAGCGTTCAAATTCCATAGAGAACTGACCGCGACCAGAAGTAATAGTACGTAGGTGACCGATGTAACCAAACATTTCAGACAGAGGTACGTCTGCTTTGATGCGAACGCCAGTAGCGCCAGCTTCTTGGTCTTTGATCATGCCGCGACGACGGTTAAGGTCACCGATTACATCACCAACGTTGTCTTCTGGAGTGAATACGTCAACTTTCATGATTGGTTCAAGAAGTTGTGCACCCGCTTTAGGGATAGACTGACGGAACGCGCCTTTAGCTGCGATTTCGAATGCTACTGCAGAGGAGTCAACCGCGTGGAAGCCACCATCGAATAGTTCGATTTCAACGTCTAGTACAGGGAAGCCTGCTAGTACACCTTCTTCCATCATGCCAGCGAAACCTTTTTCGATAGCTGGGAAGAATTCTTTAGGTACGTTACCGCCTACTACTGTAGAAGTGAACGTGAAGCCAGAGTTTGGCTCACCTGGCTTGATGCGGTAGTCGATCTTACCGTACTGACCAGAACCACCAGACTGCTTCTTGTGCGTGTAGCTGTCTTCAACAGACTGAGTGATAGTTTCACGGTATGCAACCTGTGGCTTACCTACTTCTAGCTCAACGCCGTAAGTACGCTTAAGGATGTCTACCTTAATGTCTAGGTGAAGTTCACCCATACCTTTAAGGATTGTTTCACCAGAATCTTCGTCAGTTTCAACTACGAAAGATGGATCTTCTGCAACCATCTTACCGATAGCGATACCCATTTTCTCTACAGAGCCTTTATCTTTTGGAGATACAGCAATAGAAATTACTGGCTCAGGGAAGATCATTGGTTCAAGAGTACATTCATTCTTAGGATCACATAGAGTGTGACCAGTTTGAACGTTCTTCATGCCTACAACTGCGATGATATCACCAGCTTGAGCAGTGTCGATCTCTGTACGATCATTCGCGTGCATCTCAACCATACGGCCAATACGCTCAGTTTTACCAGTGTAAGAGTTAAGGATTGTGTCACCCTTGTTCAGTACACCAGAGTAGATACGAATAAACGTTAGAGCGCCGAAACGGTCATCCATGATTTTGAATGCAAGTGCGCGTAGAGGCTCATCTGCAGATACAGTTGCTACTTCGCCTGTTGGCTCACCAGTTTCTTTATCAGTTAGTGGCTGAGCATCAACTTCTACTGGGTTTGGTAGGTAGTCAACAACTGCATCTAGAACAAGCTGGATACCTTTGTTCTTGTACGCAGAACCACAGAACGTTGGGAAGAAGTCTAGTTTACGAGTACCTTCACGGATGCAGCGCTTGATGTCGTCCATAGATGGCTCAGTACCTTCTTCTAGGTATTCCATCATTAGGTCTTCGTCTTGCTCTAGAGCAGTCTCGATTAGTTGCTCACGGTACATAGCTGCATCATCAGCTAGGTCAGCAGGAACGTCAGTTACTTCGTAGTTTTCTGGAAGGCCAGTATCGTCCCAGATGTAAGCTTTCTGAGTTAGTACGTCTACAACACCTGTGAAGTTGTCTTCACGGCCGATTGGTAGAGTCATTACTAGTGGGTTAGCACCTAGTACGTTCTTAACCTGATCTACAACGCGGTAGAAGTCAGCACCAAGACGGTCTAGTTTGTTTACGAAGATCAAACGAGCTACTTCAGACTCGTTCGCGTAACGCCAGTTAGTTTCAGACTGAGGTTCTACACCACCGGAACCACAGAATACACCCACACCACCGTCAAGTACTTTTAGGGAACGGTATACTTCAACTGTGAAGTCTACGTGGCCCGGAGTATCGATGATGTTCATGCGGTGATCTTTCCAGAAACAAGTCGTCGCTGCAGACTGGATTGTGATACCACGCTCAGCTTCCTGCTCCATGAAGTCAGTAGTAGCTTCGCCATCGTGAACGTCACCCATCTTATGGATCTTACCAGTAAGCTTAAGGATACGTTCTGTTGTTGTGGTTTTACCCGCATCTACGTGCGCGAAAATACCGATGTTTCTGTACTTGGTTAAGTCTGTCATCTCTATACTCGACTAAGTGAGGTCCTAAAATTGCGCGACAGTATACAAGGTTTTTTATGACTTTTCGAAGAAAAATTACAAGGAAATACTTCTTTCAGCTGATATTTATTGATGATGGGGTATTAACGGAAGGCTTTTATAATTGCTGCTAGTTTTTTTAACTGAATTTTTGATTTTAAATTATTGATATAAAGGGAACATGTGGGCGTTATAGGATAAAAGATTAAATTGTACGGTTTAGTAGCTTTTTGAATTCGCTAAGGTACCTAGTAACTAAAAAAGGGTCGTAACCCCAAAAAGTTAAATGAATTAGATTAAATAGGGGATTTGAATGATTGTGACGACCGATTATGATCATCCGATAGATGATTCATTTAGGTAAACATAAGTATGTTAAGTGTTGATGTGTTGATCGGATTTATTGTTGCGTCTACGTTAATCTCCTATGCGCCGGGGCCGGATAATATTTTTGTTTTGATACAGTCGATTCTTCATGGCCGTAAAGCAGGGATTATAGTCACTTTGGGTTTATGTACCGGTCTGCTATTTCATACTGTGGCTGTGACTTTAGGTGTTGCTGCAATATTTCAGGCCAGTGCTGTGGCATTCACTCTGCTTAAAATCGTCGGTGTGGGTTATCTACTTTATTTAGCGTTTATCTCTTTTCGTGCGGCTGCTGCCAAGGTATCTATGTCGGAGCAGCCACCGCTTAGTGCGATGCAACTCTATCGTCGTGGGATTCTGATGAGTTCTACTAATCCTAAATTGGCGATCTTCTTTATGGCCTTCCTGCCTCAGTTTGCCGATCCTGCGGTTGGCTCACTGAGTCAGCAGCTATTTACCTTAAGTATGGTTTTTATCGTTGTAGCTTTCTTTGTCATGAGCTCAGTGGCGCTACTTTCGGGGAGTTTGCGTGGTTGGATTCAAGATTCCGAATTGGGTCAGTCGATTATTAATAAAGTGGCAGGCACCGTCTTTGTTGGTTTGGCGCTGAAGCTCGTTACGACTGAAAGATAGTGCTACTTAATCTTGCCTGCTACTTAGCCAAATCACGCCAGTGATCGTAGTCTTCAGTAATAAAGCCTGCGTGTATATAAGCTTGGCGAATCGCATCTGGTGATTTTTGTCTTTGCTCTTGGATATAGCTTTGCAGGATATTGTAAAGTTGAGTGTTGCGCGCAGGTAAAATAAACGAGCGGGACGCATCAAAGCTAACTTTTACCCCTTGTATTCTGATTAACTCGCCGCCGATTCTCGTGACTACCGGCTCTTTAAGGTAGGAGAGGGTAAAGTCTCCACGGCCACTAGAGATAAATTTAGCGATAAGGTTTCTAGTAGGTAGTAGGTTAACTTGCTTAGCTCCAATATCGTTCAGGGCCGTTTGATCAGTTTTCCAGCTTTTGACCGTAACGCCTCTTAGTTTTGTGACATCGATATCTTCACCTAACTCTAAAATGTCAGTTCTGTTTTTGGTAGAAAAAACGCCGACTTGAAATTCGCCATTGCGAATAATGGGTGTGGTTATTAAGAGGTTTGTTTCTGCGAGATGATCGCTTTCAAATAGCGATTGGCCAACCATATCAATCTTGTTATTAGTGGCTAACTGTATGCCTCGTGCAACATTAGGGTATGGCACCAGTCGAATAATATCGACGTACTTGGCAGATTTTACAGCGTTGCAAATGACCATAATATCCATGGTGATTCGCTGAATATCTTTTAATTCTTCAGAGTCTAATGCTGGACACGCTTCTACCGGCAAAACATTGGAATAGCCCTGTTTCCCGGCCGCTAATTTAAAATGCTCATTAACGTAATTAGCATGAACACCAATCGATAGGGTGTCGGCACTAAGGTGGCTTGATACTAATAACATCAGCGTTAAAAAAGTTCGCATTGTACGACTCAACCAAATTGGACCATTTTATTGTAGTAGATCAATCAGTTAAGGAATATAGGACTTCCGAGGTTAAAAAGTCTTATATCAATGGCTATAATGCGCCTCCTTATTACAACGTGTGTTAGGTCAGGTATTAATGGACGCTCTCGACGAGATCAAAGAATTTTTAGCATGTGAAACTCCCGATTCTTGGATTCAAGCTGCTTTGCAGAATCAGGATATCCTTCTGATTGATCATGCGCATTGTGAGAAGAAAGCGGCTTCGACAGCAATGACATTGATGTTTCGCTATGTTGATCGTCTTGAGTTGTTAAACAAGATGTCACGTCTAGCACGTGAAGAGCTGATTCACTTTGAGCAAGTGCTGGCGATCATGCAGGACCGAGGTGTGGTTTATGATCACATGTCTTCTGCAAGATATGCAGGTGGTATGCGTACCCATGCGCGTACATCTGAGCCAGGTCGTTTGATCGATGTTCTAATTATTGGTGCTTATATAGAAGCGCGCTCTTGTGAGCGTTTTGCCAAATTAGCGCCGTTCTTGGATGAGGAATTGGCTAAGTTCTATCGCTCTTTGCTGAAATCAGAAGGCCGTCACTACCAAGATTACTTAGGTCTTGCTGCGGACTATGCCGGTGAGCCTATTGATGAGCGCGTAGCGTTTTTCCGCGAAGTTGAGCGAGAGTTGATTGAATCTCCGGATGACGAGTTCCGTTTCCATAGTGGTGCTCCAACATTCATCTGAATGTAAACGCTTAAAGAAAAAGGCCGCAATTGCGGCCTTTTTTAATGATCTTGTTGTGAGTACTTAATTATTCGATTTCGAAGCTAATGAGATCGTATCCATCTTGATCGACTTTAAGATACCAGCCGAGTTTGTCCCAATCACCGAGCACAATACGTGTCGCAGACTCGGAAGCTAGCTCAACTTCATGTAAAGCAGGTCTATGGGTATGACCATGGATCATCAGTGAAACTTTGTAATCAGCAAAAGATTGTTTAACCGCATCTGCATTTACATCAGTGATGTAGTCAGACTTTTCGGTTGTGCGTTGTTTGCTGGTGTCTCGCAGTTGTCGAGCGATAGCTAAACGCTCTTCCAATGATTTACTTAAGAAATCTTGTTGCCATTGTGGATTGCGAACCAAAGCGCGGAACTGCATGTACTCAGTATCATCAGTGCAAAGCTGATCACCATGAAGCACCACGGCATTACCAATTGGCAATGAAAGTACGAGTTCTTCAGGTAGCAGTTTGGCACCGATGCTTTGGCAGAACTGTTCGCCTACCAAGAAATCGCGGTTGCCGTGTTGGAAGAAAATTTCACAGCCTTTGTCACTTAATGTTTTGAGTTGCTGTGAAAGATCATCCAAGCCAGGAGTAGGGCAATCGTCGCCAATCCATGCTTCGAAAATATCCCCTAGAAGATACAGCTGTGTCGCATCGGTAGCAGTATGTTCTAGGAAATACGAAAACGCCCGGGTAAGATCCGGGCGTTCGGGTTTCAGATGTATATCTGAGACAAAGTATACGGGCATTATTCTTCTTCTGCGCTTTCTACTTCTTCTGTAACGATTTCAGCTGACTCGATGATTATATCTTCAACCGGTACATCTTGGTGGCCTGCGCGGATAGTAGTTGATGCTGCTTTAAGTTTGTTAACTACATCCATACCGTCAACAACTTTACCAAATACCGCGTAACCCCAGCCTTCAGTTGTTTTAGCTGTGTGATCAAGGAAAGTGTTGTCAGAAACATTAATAAAGAACTGTGCAGATGCGCTGTGTGGATCCATTGTGCGCGCCATAGCGATAGTGCCTGCCGCATTAGATAGACCGTTGTCTGCTTCGTTTTCAATAGTTTCGCGAGTGGTTTTTTGTACCATACCTGGTTCAAAACCGCCGCCTTGGATCATGAAGCCATTGATTACACGATGGAAAATAACGCCATCGTAGAAGCCTTCCGTGACATATTGCTCGAAGTTTGCTGCTGTTTTCGGAGCTTTTTCGTGGTCTAGCTCTATAGAGATATCACCAAAATTAGTATGGAGGATGATCATTGTTGTAAAGTCCACTTCTTCGCCTTTGACCGGCCCATTATACGCAAGTCTAAGAGAAACGCATCACTGTTTATTCCTAAGTGGCGAATAATTGATTCTAAAGTACCAACCCCAAAGAATTGTAGGCGGCCTTTTTGGTATGCGGGGATTACTTAGAAATTTATTGAAAAAATCTTACTGATATTCACTGCCAATTAGGCGGCGCATCCGTTTATAATGTACAACAATTTATGCCCTATTGATGTGGACGCGTTTCGGGGCAATTCAGAATTCATGCAATGTCGGGATTAAGACGTTTTTATGAGCAATACAGAAAGCAGTAAACCTACTAACTTTATTCATCAGGTGATTGAACAGGATCTGGAAGACGGTAAGAACAACGGAAAAGTTGTTACACGTTTTCCGCCAGAGCCAAATGGTTATCTTCACATTGGCCACGCTAAGTCTATCTGCCTGAACTTTGGCACTGCTGAGAAATATAACGGCGAATGTAATCTACGTTTTGATGACACTAACCCGACCAAAGAAGATCAAGAATACGTTGATGCCATCAAGCAAGACGTTGAATGGTTAGGTTTTAAGTGGGCGGGTGAAGTTCGTTACGCGTCGAACTACTTTGATCAGTTCTACGAGTGGGCGCAGCACCTTGTTCGCGAAGGCAAAGCATACGTTTGTGACCTAAGCCCAGAAGAGGCTAAAGAGTACCGTGGTTGGGCTACTGAACCAGGTAAAGACAGCCCATACCGTGAGCGTTCACCTGAAGAGAACCTTGATCTTCTAGAACGCATGCGCAAGGGTGAATTTGACGAAGGTAGCTGTGTACTGCGCGCTAAGATCGACATGGCATCGTCTAACATGAACCTGCGTGACCCGATTCTTTACCGTATTCGTAAAGAATCTCATCACCAGACCGGTGATAAATGGTGCATCTACCCAAGCTACGATTTTGCGCATGGCCAAGAAGATGCGATTGAAGGCGTAACGCACTCAATCTGCACATTAGAGTTTGCTGATCACCGTCCATTGTACGAGTGGTTCATCGAGAACCTACCTGTACCATCTCAGCCACGTCAGTATGAGTTTGGTCGTCTAAATCTAAACTACACAGTAACCAGTAAGCGTAAGCTGAAGCAGCTTGTTGATGAGAACCATGTAAATGGTTGGGATGACCCGCGTATGCCTACTATCTCTGGCCTACGTCGTCGTGGTTACACGCCAGCTGCGGTACGTAACTTCTGTGATAGTCTAGCGGTTGCTAAAACTGACGGCACAGTTGATATGGCTCAGTTCGAATTCTTCGTACGTGAAGACCTAGACAAGAATGCGCCGCGTGCAATGTGTGTTGTTCAGCCACTTAAAGTCACAATCACTAACTATGATGAAGGTCAGGAAGAGTGGTTCGAGCTGCCTAAACATCCTAAAGATGAAACTATGGGTGTTCGTAAAGTGCCGTTCACACGCAACATTCTTATCGAACAAGATGACTTTGCAGAAGTACCGCCACGTAAGTGGAAGCGTCTAACGCAAGGAGTTGCGGTTCGTCTACGTGGTTCTTACGTTATTACCTGCCAAGAAGTTATCAAAGATGCGGATGGTAACGTTGTTGAATTGAAATGTACTTACGATCCAGCAACTGCCGGTGCTAACCCTGAAGGCTACAAAGCTAAAGGCGTTGTGCATTGGGTATCTGCTGATAACTCGGTGCCTTGTGAAGTGCGTGAGTACGATCGTTTGTTCTCAGAAGCAAACCCAACAGGCGATAAGGAAAAAGATTTCCTTGAGTTCATCAACCCAGAATCTCTAGTGGTTAGAACTGACAGCCGTTGTGAAGTAGGTCTAGCTGATGCTGCAGTAGAAAGCGCTTACCAGTTTGAGCGTACCGGTTACTTCTGCGTAGATTCAGACTCTACAGCTGATAAGTTGGTATTTAACCGTACCGCTGGCCTGCGTGATTCGTGGGGAAAATAAACCCTGCTAAATTCGGCTAAACCCGGAAAGTATCAGGTAAAGGCGTCTACTAAAGGCGCCTTTTTTATTTGATGCACTTTACGGCCTTTATCCGCACCAAGCTGTTTCTTCTTGCCTTTATCCGATTCTTACCCGCCCTTATTAACTCCTTCGCGGCAGGCGCTTAATAGCTGCTCCGCAAAATCATCTTCATTCACCGCTCTGGCAATCGCAACCCCACCAATCATTAGGACTGCTTTCTTAATCGCTTCGCTCTCATCGAGGGCCGGCTGGCCTTCATTTAGCTCATGGATATTATTGATAAAGCCTTTCAGTACGCGCGTATAGGTGGTGCGAACCTGATCATCTCGTTGATGAATGTCCGTGGTTAAGAATGCTAAAGGGCAGCAGAACTCACCATTCCGATGTTTGTCGCTCAGGTAAGTTTCAATAATATCTGACAGCTGAAAACCCGAGCGTTCAATGGTATGACTTTTCGCTAGGTGAGCAGCGCTCAAGATCGCTTCGGCGTAGAGATCGCTCTTAGACTCAAAGTGATTGTAAAACGCCCCTCGGGTAAGGCCGGCGTGTTTCATCACATCGTTAATCGCCACTTTATCAAAGCCATCTTTGGTAAAGAGTTCTGCAGCGCTATCAATAATCTTTTTACGACTCTGCTGCTTTTGTTCAGCCGTCCAACCCATAAAACTACTCCTGTACTTGCTTATGCCGGAGTATGGCATAAGTTTAAAATATGTTCTTGAACATATTGTGTCGGTCAATAAAGTGGAGCTCAGGTAGTTAACCGAATGAGTTAACCGAATTAGATAACAGGAGTTTAAGCATGACTGCACCAATCCGAATTTATGGTCCATCTTTCAGTACATTTGTGCGCAGTGTAATGATGGCTTGCGAGCTAAAAGGATTGCCTTACGAGGTAACTACACAAGTGGATGGCGAAGCAGTGGGTTTTCATACCCCAGGCCATAAAGCGATCCACCCATATACAAAATTTCCAGTGCTTCTAACTGAGAAAGGACCAATTCCAGAGACCGTTGCAATTCTGCATTACTTAGAAAATGAATACGGTGGCGCAAAACTTTATCCAACTGATCCTTATGCTCAAGCTCAAGTTGAAGCGTGGAGTGGAATCAGCGGTATCTATGTCGATTTTGAAATTGTGCGTAAAGTACTGCTTGAGTTCATCTTCCCGAAAGGTGAAAACGGCACAGTACGCATGGATAAAGTAGAAGCAGCAGTGCCAGGTATCGAAAACGCACTATCCATCGTTGCTGATCAACTAGCTGATTATCCTTTTATCTGCGGTTACGAACTTACAGCTGCAGACCTAATCTTGATTCCAATTATCGATTACATCGAAGGCAATGAAGTAGGTAAACCGCTGGTGGCTAAGCACGAAAATGTGCTGAATTATATCCAAACGATTCGTCAGCAGGATTTTGCGAAGGATGTTCTTAAATAGATTCAGGACGCTACGCTAGAGGACGCTGCTGCGCAGCTAGAGATCGGCTTCGCCTTTTAGGACGCTTCGCTAGAGAAAAATCTAAAGGGCAAATACAGAGTTTGATTAGAAAGTAGGGTGTAATGGGTTAACCGTTACGCCCTTTTTTATGGTTTGATTGAGATATTAGGTATGGTTGATGCTTGCCTTCAGTCTAGGGCTAAGTCAAAAATAGCTATAAAACAGATAGATGGATGTCTGGCATGGGTAGATATACGGAGCCTCGTATATAAAAATGTTATGCACTTGAGGATAGATAGTGTTTATTGAATACCAGAAAGAAAGGGACTGTTTGTTTTTCTTAGGTGCGGGAGCTTCCTATAGTGATGGAGTGCCTCTTCAGAAAGATATAGTTCCTGAGATACTCTCTCCTAAAGATGAAGAATTTGACAATTCAGAGTTAAGGAAGATTGTGTGTGCCTTTATCACTAACAACTTTTCGTATTCAGAGGAAAGCAATACATATCCCTCATTGGAGACTATTTTCTCATACATAGATTACTTCATCGATAATGATGTTGCCTTATGTAAGGTCTACACTCTTGAAAAACTGAGGCTACTTAAAGAATCTCTGGTTAAACTAATTTATTTCATAACTTCGAAGTCAGCAAAATCCCCGCTTACAAAGCGGGAGAGAGAAGTAAAGGGCCGAGAGAATGACAGCGTTTACTCATTTTTGTGGGAGCGCGCAATTGAAACGAATAGAAATTTTTCAATAATAACTACAAATTACGATAATCAAATAGACGATGCTTTTGATAGGTGGTTATACCCAAGACACGGGTTAATTGATTATTGTATAGATTTTCTGAATTACACAAAAGAAGATGGACTAATAGGTTTTGACTGGTGGGTCAACCCCAGAGAGCCGATTCCCGATTGGGACAATTGTGATCCTCGACCAATAAAATTAATTAAGCTTCATGGAAGCCTAAACTGGAAATATTGTAATTGTTGCTCGCAGGCAGTTCTTACACCTTGGAATAAACATATAGATTTAGATACCGGCGAACTCCCTAGGTTTGATCCTTCATGGATGGGAGACATTGATAATGCTGAATTGTGCCCTAGAGATGGCTATCCTCTCTCAACTCTGATTGTTCCCCCAACACATAGTAAAATATTGAAGCATCCAGTTGTACAAAATCTCATATACGAAGCTCAACTAGAAATTAGATCAGCAAAGAAAATTGTCTTCATTGGGTATTCATTTCCAGATGCTGACATACATATAAAAGCATTCTTTGCAAAAAACTTAAGAAACGATGCGGAGCTAACAGTTGTGAATCCTTATTTGACAGAGGCAGCTAGGCAAGCTTATAGAGGCCTATCATCAAAGGTAGAGTTCATAGAGGATAGCTTTGAACAAGCTCTAGAAAGTGGTCTTATGGAAAGTGTAGTAGGTAAAAATGCATAACAAACAGCTGCAATCTGGCTCCTCAAACTGTCATGCTTTTTGTTCCAAAAAGCCCGCCTGCTTGCTACACAGTTGAGCTGGGCGTTAGCTGCCTCTATAAATCCCAACATCTAGGAAATATCATGAAAGAGATCACCAGAATAAATCATGTAGGCTTGAGAGTTCGGGATATGGAGGTTTCTCGTGAATTCTATGGGAAGCTTGGATTTGAATTTATTGTTGGTCCTGTGGGGCCAGAGCCTGTTGCCATTATTGAGCATCCATCGGGAATAAACATCAATCTTATTTTGAATGCCTCTAAAGAGGCACCTAAAAAGAATATGTTGATGGAAGCAGACCTTAAATACCCCGGCTATACACATATTGCCCTTGAAATAACCGATTACAATTCCGCAAAAAACAGCATTGAGGAGCTTGGTTTCCCGATTACTGGAGAAGTTGAATACGAGGGTGCTCAGTTTTTCTTTATTAGAGATCCTGATGACAATGTAATCGAGTTTCATCAACCAGCCAGTAGCGTGTAATAGCGTAACGTATCACTCAAATCCGTACGATCTATGCCGCAGCGGCTTTTCCTCTAGCCGCATAGCGGCGTCCTCTAGCGAAGCGTCCTAAAAGGCGAAGCCGATCTCTAGCTGCGAAGCAGCGTCCTATTTTTTAAAAACCACTGTCCTATTACCATTGAGGAATACTCGTTTCTCAATATGGTATTTCACCGCTCGAGAGAGTGTGATGCGCTCAATATCCCTTCCTTTAGCGATCAGATCTTCTGGGTAGTAGGTATGGTCAACAGGTTCTATTCCTTGGGCAATGATAGGACCTTCATCGAGATCGGCATTGATATAGTGTGCGGTAGCGCCTACTGTTTTCACGCCTTTTTCATAAGCTTGGTGATAGGGTTTTGCGCCTTTAAAACCGGGTAGGAGGGAATGATGGATATTGATCGCCCAGCCTTCCAGTTTTTGACAGAGTTCATCCGACAGCACTTGCATATATCGGGCTAAAACAACTAGATCGGCGTTTGTGTCTTCAATTATTTTCCAGAGTTGCTGTTCTTGCTGCTGTTTACTTTCTGGCGTGATCGGAAGGTGGTGATAAGGGATCTGATACCAGTCTGCTAAATCTTTCAGATCGGGGTGATTAGAAATGATGGCGGGTATCTCGATGTTTAGCTGACCAATCTGTTTTTTGTAGAGCAGGTCATTGAGACAGTGATCAAATTTAGATACCAGAATAACGACTCTGGGTTTGTAATCACTAGGCTGTAACTCCCATTGCATATCAAATTTTTCTGCTCTGAGGGAAAAACGCTGGCTGAATGTGCTCTGATCAAAGTGGCTATTGGTTCTAAAGCATGCTCGGATAAAAAAACGCTGACTGCTCTCGTCATCAAAGGAGTGGAGCTCTTCTATATAGTGTTCGTTCTCGTAGAGAAACCCAGTCACAGCATCAACCGTTCCTAGTTCGCTGGGACAGCTAGCCGTGAGTATCCATGAACTGCTAGTCATTTAACTCTCCTTTACCAGATAATCATTAAGTTTAGACGATCTTTTTTGGCCCCATAGATGGTAATGAGGCGTAAGGATGGAGATTGATAGGAAGGGCTAATCAGCTCCCTTATTCAGTAGCAGGAGCTGATTGGATCTTAGTTTTTTTCACAAAATTATTTCAGCAAAAACTTTCGCAATGTTTTAAAAACAAAATCACGGTGTTTAAGAATAAAGGCGTTTTTAGGTAGCCAAGGACTTGAGTGAAGTACTGTTTTTGCTTTCGAAAAAGTTTGGAAGCCTTCGTAACCGTGATAGTGACCCATACCTGAATTACCTACGCCGCCAAAGGGAGCATCATCTGCTGCAGCGTGCATTGCAGTGTCATTAATTGATACGCCGCCGCTATGGGTGTTGTTTAACAGGTAATCAATTAAAGCGTTATCCTTAGACATGATATACAACGCAAGTGGCCTTGGGCGCTCATTGATATAACGCGTTACCTCTTCGATTTTGTTGTAGGTCATGACTGGTAGGATCGAGCCAAAAATTTCCTCTTTTAGAATACTCATATCCTCAGTGACCTGAGTCACTAAGTGAGGATAGACACGTCGTCCTGCGTCATTCTCTATTGCTTTGACTGGGTGAAGTTTGCCGCCTTTGCTTTTGGTGTCCTCAATAAAAGCCATTAAGCGATCATATTGTCTTTCGCTGACGATATGAGTTTGTGAATTTTGGTTTTCACCGTTCAAGTGATACTGGGTGTATCGCTCAATAAAGGTAGAGATAAATTCGTTTTCTCTCGCTTCAGGAACAAAAATATAATCTGGAGCTACGCAGATCTGCCCAGAGTTGACTGATTTACCTAAGATCACCGCATCAACGGCAATATCCATACTAATCTGGTCATCAATGATGGTTGGAGATTTTCCACCCAGCTCTAGCGTAATCGGGGTTAAATTATCAGCAGCCGACTTAGCGACAAGTTTGCCTACCGCAGATGAGCCGGTAAAAATCAGATGATCAAATGGCAACGCTGAGAACGCTGCACCTACATCGGCTTCGCCTTCAATAATCTGAATATGCTCGGAAAGCTCTTTGACGATCTCGCGTAGCACTTGATTGGCATTAGGCGTGAACTCGCTCATTTTGATCATCACTCTATTACCAGCAGCTAAAGCTTGAATTGCAGGCCCGAGTGCAAGGAATACCGGGAAGTTCCAAGGTGTAATAACACCGACCACACCTAAAGGTTGGTAGTGGACTTTCACCGATGAAGGGAAATGCATCAAACCGGCATGACGTTTAGAAGGTTTCATCCATTTCTTTAGATTTTGTAGCGCGTAGTTAATGCCCGCGACGCTAGGAAGTACATCGGCAATAAGCGTGTCGAACTCACTGCGATAACCGTAATCTTTTTTCAAAGCATCATAGATCGCTTGCTCATGTTTAATGACAGAGGCCTTAAGGGTTTTAAGGACAGTTACG
This sequence comes from Neptuniibacter sp. QD48_55, assembly GCF_047778115.1. Taxonomy (GTDB): domain Bacteria; phylum Pseudomonadota; class Gammaproteobacteria; order Pseudomonadales; family Balneatricaceae; genus Neptuniibacter. Next base: position 1,522,356 of record NZ_CP180555.1, read on the forward strand.
CGTCCAGCATAAGAGGGTGCTGGTTGCGCATTGTATGCGCCACGCATCGTCTGAAAGGTGATCTGTAAATTATCTGGCGAGATGTGGTTCAAATTAGTCATCTTATTACCCTGGCTAAAGTCATTTAATCGCTTTCCATGCCTCTCATTGCTCAAGCTTTACCGGACTTCTAAGGATTCACATACCTTGCTGTATCAGAGGAATCGCTCACACACTTGAAAACATATCGATAGATTAGTCGCTAGCTAGGTATTAAGGAATTTACAAAAATTACTAAGGGTAATAAAAATAATGAATAATAATTTTATTTCAGAGAGTTACGGGTAGCTCTTATTACAGAACGGGGTTATGTATCTGAATATTGTTCCAGAATCTGAATGAATTTCTTAACCGCAGGTGCATATTCAGTTTCTTGACGTGTAATGCAGTAGGATTGCCAAGGTATCTCTTCAGCAATATCTAATTGCACTAATTCCCCGGAATCTAACTCTTTAGTAAATAGCTCTCTCGGGCCACCGGTGAAGTAATCGGAAGTCATAACGATCGATTTAGCGATCTGGTAATTATCACATGTGATTTTAAACGGTAGGTAAACATCGTTTTCTTGTAAAAACTCTGACATGGACTTGTTTACGCTAGGACCTATACCCGGGAAATTATTAAGCTCATCGGTAGGGAGGGTCCCTTTGCTTTCAGTTAATGGGTGGCCGGCTCTAACTACAAAGACAATGCGTGCACTTTGAACCTTTCTGATGACTAATTCGGAAGCGCGCTCTTGAGGTAGTGCAGGGCCAATACCTATATCAATCTCACCGTTAAGCACTAAGCTCGGTATCTTCTGTGGTAGATCCACCTTAAATGAGATCTCTATATTGTTGGACTCTTCGACAAAGTCCATCAGAACTTTTGGGAAAAGTAGTTGCTCAACAATAGGGCTCACCCCGATCTTTAATGTCCCACCTTCAAGGTTGGATAGAAGCTCAACATGACGACATAAAGTATCCAGCTTTGCACGAAGCTGCTCACCACTCTCAATCAAGTAATTGGCAATCGCTGTTGGGTTCATTCCTGTACTTTGTCTATGGAACAGCTCAACTTTTAATACTTTTTCTAAACGTGCAATCTTCTTGCTCAAGGTCGGCTGAGACATATGCAGCTTTTCCGCAGCTTTGCTAATACTCCCTTCCTCAGCAACGGTTTTGAGAAGGATGATATCCGAGACATCGAGCATAAGAGGTACTCATTTGTTTATGTGTATCTGAAGAATATATTCCTTTTTTTAATAGCAAGGAACGATTAAAGAAGGACGCTTCGCTAGAGGGCGCTGCTGCGCAGCTAGAGATCGGCTTCGCCTTTTAGGACGCTCCGCTAGAGGAAAAGACTCAGGGCATAAGATAAGTTGTCATGTTTGATGCTTGCTTTAAACTAAGTGCGGCGTTCAAAGTCTTTATATATATTGTTGGAAATTAGTTAACTAGGCGGCCAATTAGCTGTCTTATACGAGCTCGCAAATGAATAAATATTTAGCATCTTCAGAATTTATTGATTGGGAACATACTGATGTTTTCACTCAGGCGAAAGACCTTGCTGGTGGTTCCCCTGATCCAGAAGAGATTGCTAGTCGATGTTTTGAATTTGTGCGTGATGAAATAAGGCATAGCCAGGATAACGAGCTAAACCCTGTAACTTGCAAGGCATCAGATGTTCTAAAACATCGTACAGGCTATTGCTACGCTAAAAGCCACCTGTTGGCTGCGCTGTTACGGGCTAATAACATTCCTGCTGGCTTATGTTATCAACGTCTGACAATTACAGATGTCCCTCCTTTTTGTCTTCATGGTCTTAACGCCATATATCTAGAGAGGTATGGCTGGTATCGCGCGGACGCTAGGGGAAACAAAGAGGGCGTTTCGGCTAAATTCTGTCCGCCGATCGAGAAATTAGCTTTTCCGATAGTGACGGAAGGGGAAGCAGATTTACCTGAAATTTGGGCTGAGCCTTTGTCGGTTGTGATAGAGGTGCTTACCAACAGCAAAACCTATCAGGAAGTGGCGGATAATTTTCCTGATATCGAACTTGTAAGCAAGTAGGGTGTAATAGCGGAGCGTATTACACAAATACATAATTCTAACGGTGCAATACGTTTCGCTATTGCACCCTACGATTTTCGCCTCAAAGCTTTTTTCTAGTCACTAACAACTAGCAGCTTTCCCCTACAGCTGCGCAGCAGCGTCCTGCTCTTAAACCTTAAACTTCCCAAGTTCAGCATCTTGCTTACGCGTCAGGTCAGTCATTTGATGGCAGTTGGCTTCCTGTTCTTTTGCGTTGTTAGCCACCGATTGGCTGAGGTCGCGGATATTAGTGGTGTTACGGTTGATCTCTTCTGATGTAGCACTTTGTTGTTCTGCCGCGGTGGCAATCTGCACTGTCATCTGGTTAATTTCTTGGATGTTGTCGCGGATAGTATTCAAAACATTATTCGCTTCGCTGGCAACGTCTTGGGTTTGTGCTGCTAGTTCACGGCTTTGTGTGATGGTTGTTTCAGCGTTTCTTACACCAGACTGGAGCTGCTGAATCATATCTTTGATCTCTTCAGTCGATTGCTGAGTTCTGGAGGCTAGAGCACGGACTTCGTCGGCTACTACGGCAAAGCCTCGGCCTTTATCACCAGCACGGGCTGCCTCAATCGCGGCGTTAAGGGCAAGTAGGTTGGTTTGGTCTGCTATCTCAGTGATCACGGTGAGTATGGATTCGATATTGTTACTGTAACCGGCTAGCTCGTTGACGGTATTCACAATGTTTTCCATATCTCCCGCTAAGTGGCTAATCGATTCTGTCGTTTTTGACACGACCGCCACACCATCACTGGCTGCTGAGTCCGCGCGTTGTGCAGAATCTGCAGCATGCTGTGCATTAGTTGCTACGTCTTGAGCAGTGGCGGACATTTGGTGCATTGCTGTGGCTAATTGATCGAGCTCGTATAGTTGTTTTTCAAGCTCATTAGCTGCTGTAGAAGCTGAATTGAAGGTGTGGTCACTATTCGAGCGTACATCTGAGGAGATCTGTTTTACCCGAATGATTAGATCCTGAAGGTAGCCAATAAACTGGTTGAAGTCCGTAGATACTTGGCCAAACTCATCTTGAGTTTTAACTTCTAGGCGCTTGGTCAGATCGCCTTCGCCACTGTTTATCTCGACTAATGAGCTACGAAGGTTTTCTAGAGGAAGTAGCTGCTTAGATACGGTCACATATAAAGCACCGCTGCAGATAAGAGCGCTGATAATCGTTGCAATGAGAGCAGTGATACCTATTTGATTAGCATCGGCCATTACAAGGCCTTTATCTAAAACTACACCTATTAGCCATTGGCTACCTTGAAGATCTTCTAGCCTACTAAAAGAGACAAATACGGTATCGCCGTTAACGGATGATTCGGCTAGCTCACGGTTAAAGCTAGGTGCAGTGCCATCGAATAACTCATTGATGGATTTACCATTCATATCTGCGTTGGGATGGCTGATTATGTTGCCGTTTGAGTTGAGCAGGAATGCGTAACCGGTGTTGTTGAAGTTAAGGGTGTTCAGAGCATCGGATACGGTCTTTAAGCTTAGATCGCCACCAAATGCGCCTTTGAATTGACGGTTATCGTAGAAGTTAGCTACGGCTGAGATAAGGATTTCGCCACTGGCAGCATCGGCATAAGGGTCGGTTAATACCGCTCTGTCATTTTGTTTTGCATAAGGGTACCAAGGGCGTTTTCGTGCATCCCAACCTGTTGGGTTCCATTCTGGGTCATTGGTTATCTTTTTACCGTCGGTATCTAGGCCACCAAAAATCAAAATAAACTCTTTTTTAAGGATTGGATTATCGAAGGTGGACTGTATGGTTTCTTGAGAAAAGTCTGCGTTGATGCTCTCCGCCATCATATCGATCAGTTTTAATTTGGCGTTGAGCCAGTTGGTTATCTGATAGCTCAGGACCAAGGTGGCTTCTTGGGTACTTTGCTCTGTTTTCTCATACAGAGCATCTCTGACGCTGCTGTATTGAATCCATGAATAGATAGCAAAGGTTAGGACAACAACAGTGGAAGCGAGTAGGGCAACCTTGTGTGAAACTTTCATACAGTTAACCTCAAAGACGAGACTTCAAGTTTATGACCAGTTTAAGAATAGCTAGGCAGGGCAATTTCCCTGCGTTGATAACTAGTTATTCTAGACCAGATATTTGGAAGGCAATTTCGGATTATGAAATTGTTGAGTGTTTATCGAGGAGAATATGCAAAGTACCTGAGTTAAACGCTTGGTTTTTGTGGTAGTATCTTCGCCCAAGATCTGCTGTTGTGCAGATAAATTGTTGTCGCCTCAGTCAAATTGGCTGGGGCTTTATATTTTGCGTTGGGTTTACGTCCCAATTAGCGGAGCTTGTATGTCTGATTTACCCCAAAATACAGAAGAGCAGACGGTTGTTTGTGCTCTTTATAAATTCGTTACACTGGAAAACTTTGAAGCATTAAGAGAACCATTGTCCGATTGCATGCAAAAGGTAGGCGTGCGCGGAACTTTATTGCTAGCTAATGAAGGTATCAACGGCACGATCGCGGGAAGCCGCGAAGGTATTGATACAGTGCTAGCGTGGTTGCAGCAAGATGACCGCCTGAATCCTATCGAATACAAAGAGTCGTTCGATACCAGCAATCCTTTTATGCGTACCAAAGTTAAATTGAAAAAAGAGATTGTGACTATGGGTGTTGAAGGTATCGACCCTAAAAAAGTGGTGGGTACCTACGTAAAACCAAAAGATTGGAATGCGCTAATTTCTGATCCTGATGTGGTTTTGGTCGATACGCGTAATGACTACGAAGTGGCGATCGGTACATTTGAAAATGCGATCGACCCAGAGACTAAGACATTCCGTGAGTTTCCTCAGTATGTTGCTGAAAATCTTGATCCAGAGAAGAACAAGAAAGTGGCCATGTTCTGTACGGGCGGTATTCGTTGTGAAAAATCGACAGCGTATTTGAAAGAGCAGGGTTTTGATGAGGTTTATCACCTAGAAGGCGGTATTCTGAAGTACCTTGAAGAGGTAGATGAAGAAGATTCGATGTGGAAGGGCGACTGCTTCGTCTTTGATGGCCGCGTTTCTGTAAAGCATGGTTTGGAAGTGGGTGACTATGATCAGTGTCACGCGTGCCGTATGCCAATTACAGAAGAGGAAAAGCAGTTAGATTCTTACGAGAAAGGTGTGAGCTGTGTGCACTGTATCGATAAGATGAGTGATGCTCAAAAGCAGCGTTTCCGTGAACGTGAACATCAAGTAAAGCTAGCGAAGGAGCGTGGTGAATCTCACCTAGGTTCTGATGTGCAAGATGCTGTTCAAGCGCATCGTGATGCCAAAGCCGCTTATCGCGCAGCGCAAAAAGAGCGTTCTAAAGGCTAATCAGCCTTGATCAAAACAAAAAAAACCATGCCAAGGCATGGTTTTTTTATATCTATCTGAAATTGCTTATTTGCAGCAAGGTTCAGAAATGATCTCAATCTTGTCTTCTTTTACAGCGTGGAAGAAACAGTTAGAACGTTCTGTATGGCAAGCCGGACCCGACTGATTCACTAGGCATAAAAGCGTATCGCCATCACAATCGATACGCATCTCAACTAGCTTTTGTACGTGGCCTGAGCTTTCGCCTTTACGCCAGTAGCTTTGGCGTGAACGAGACCAATAACACACTTGGCCAGTTTTTAGTGTTTCTTCAATGGAAAGGCGGTTCATCCACGCCATCATTAACACTTCGCCAGTCTCTGCTTGCTGAGCAATCGCGGGGATCAGACCGTCTTCGTTATAGCGAAGGTTATCAAGTGCCGCGCTTAGATCTGTTTGGCTGCCTTTATCGCCAGACTCTAAGTCGTAGTAAAAACTGTTTTTCATTGTTGCTTCTCTGCTACAAGTAAAATCTGCGGGCATCATAACACAAGGAATTGAAAGGGGCGGGACAATTAAATTGAATCATTGTCCTCTTTTGTGCTCAAACCAGTAACTGGAATTTTGAGACTGCACTATGTTTTCACGGACAAGCCTTTTAGCCTTCCTTATCGCAATACTCGTCACCTTGGTTTGTTTTAAGTCGTGTTCGGTGTTTGCTGAACATAACGGGTTTGATCTTTCCGAAAGTCTAATCCCTGCCGAAAAAATACTACCGGGCGGCCCTGCTCGTGATGGCATTCCTTCTATTGATAAGCCTGAATTTATAGCGGCGAAGCAAGCGGGCGGTTGGCAGGATGATCAACAGGTGTTGAGTTTGACTTTGGCCGGTATTACCCGTGCATATCCTATTAATATCTTAAACTGGCATGAGATCGTGAATGATAATTTTGGCGGTCAGCCTGTTGTGATCAGTTACTGCCCACTATGTGGAACAGGCATGGCGTTTTCTGCTGATATGAATGGTAAGGCGCTGACCTTTGGTGTCTCTGGCTTGTTATATAACAGTGATGTTCTGCTATACGATCGCCAGTCAGATTCTCTCTGGTCGCAGTTAAAGAGTCAGGCCGTGACGGGGAAATACAAAGGTCAAAAACTCACTCAGTTACCGTTGAATCAGATGACCTGGAAAGAGTGGAAAATACGCTATCCCGATGGTGAAGTGCTCAGTCGAAATACTGGATATTCAAGGGATTATTCTCAAAGCCCTTATGGTAGTTATGACGAAAGCCCTGTGCTGTATTTTCCTGTGGAGTTCCGAAGCCAAGCTTACCATCCCAAAGAAAGAGTTTTGGGTGTGGAGGTGGATGGAACATTTAAGGCGTATCCCTTTGCTGAACTATCCAAAACATCAAATAATGAGCTGCTAGACGATTTTAATGGCCGGCAGTTTAAACTGCAGTTTAATGCATCGTCTCGTACGGGGGAGGTTGTCGATACTGAAACAGGTCAACCTTATCCGGCAGTCAACTCGTTTTGGTTTGCTTGGTATACCTTCCATCCCGACACAGATGTTTATAAAGCTCAGTGATTTAGCTGATAAACTATTTATTAAAAGTCTCTAGATAAAGCCCCAAAATGGTATTTGAACCTACAGTCAAAAGGTCGTTAGACTGTAGGGGAGTTAGATTTAGTTAGTAAAAGATGGATTCGAATCACCGATGACGAACGCTTTAGGCATATCTGAAAAACAGAATACGTTGTTGCCTTTTATTATTGCTGGGCCTTTGTTGCGCAAAGTTACGCCTGACCAAGTTGCTTTGTGGCTGGTTACCTCTGAGCCCTTAAAAGGCTCTTTCCATTTTTATCAGGAGCAGGAGCTTGTTGCTCAGGTAGATTGTGCTTCGATTAACCAATCTATTCAGGTGGGTAAATCTGCTTTTATCAATTTAATTGAGTATCGGCCGGAGCACTCCCTCTCCACTGATACTTGGTTTTCTTATGATCTTGAGTGTGAAGTTCGGGGTGAAATTCAGAAATTAAAAAGCCTGTTGCCCCATCTGGTCTATCCAGGTGAAGAGCGGCCTAAGTTTGCCCTAAAAACTAAGCTTGATCAGGTGCTGCATGGTTCTTGCCGTAAACCTCATTACGCATCCGAAGATGGATTGCTTCGCGTCGATCAGGTATTAGAAAGTTCAAAAGATGATATTGAATCTCGCCCTGCGCTTTTGATGATGTCGGGTGATCAGATCTATGCGGATGATGTCGCAGGGCCAATGCTGTCGGCCATTCATCAGACGATAGATCTACTCGGTTTGGCGCCTGAGCTGATAGAGGGAGCCACGGTAAAGAACAGCGCCGAACTTTATAAAAGCGAGCATTGTTATTACGAACGCGAAGAGCTGCTACCGCAAACACCTGCTGGGCAAGATTTGGCTGATCGTTTTTTTGCCGGAGCAGAGAAGCCGATTTTTACTGCGGATACGGCACACAACCATCTGATTACATTGGCTGAGATGTTGGCGATGTATTTCTTGGTATGGTCACCACAGCTTTGGCGTCATATCTCACTAAACGCAGGCGAAGTTTCAGATAAATATATCGATCGCTATTTAGATGAGCAGAGAGAGATCGATCTATTTGTTAACGGGTTACCTGATGTCCAGCGCGCTTTAGCTCAAATTCCTGTTTATATGATCTTTGATGATCATGATATTACCGATGATTGGAACTTAACCCGAGGTTGGGAAGAAGCTGCTTATAATCATCCGTTTTCCAGAAGCATTATCGGTAATGCACTACTCGGCTATTGGCTCTGTCAGGGCTGGGGCAATGCCCCTGATAAATTCCCGCAGCAATGGACGGAGCTGATTCAGCAAGATGCGATTGCAGACGGCGGGGAAGTTAGGAATGACTTGATTACTCAGGTGCTTGAATTTGAAGCTTGGAGTTACTGTCTTAATACATCACCTAAACTGGTGGTTTTGGATACCCGAACGCGTCGCTGGTGGTCGGAAAGTAGTGGAGCTAAACCTTCTGGATTAATGGATTGGGAGGCGCTGTCTGAGCTGCAGCAAGAGCTGATCGGTGAAGACGCAGTGCTTTTGGTTTCTCCTGCACCGATTTTTGGTATGAAGCTAATCGAGACAGTTCAGCGGATCTTTACCTACTTTGGCCATGCGCTGATGGTGGATGCCGAAAACTGGATGGCTCATGCAGGTTCTGCAAATGTGATTCTCAATATCTTCCGTCATCCTAAAACACCACAGAATTTTGTAATTTTGTCGGGTGATGTGCATTACTCCTTTGCTTATGACATCAAGATTCGTTTCCGGAAAAACAGTCCAGATATCTGGCAAATCACCTGCAGTGGCTTAAAGAATGAGTTCCCACATGCTTTGTTGAATCTCTTCGACAAAATGAACCGCTGGCTCTATGGCAGTCGTTCACCGCTTAACTGGTTTACCAAGCGAAGACGGATGCAGATTCGCTCGCGCATCCCAGAGGGTATGCCGGCTAAAAGGGTATTCAATGGCAGTGGTGTCGGACTGGTTAAGCTGAATCAGGTGGGTGAGCCTACCGAAGTTACCGTGCTCAAAGCTCAAGGCGGTGATATTAGTTTTCCTTACAGAAAGCCTAAATCGCGCTCTTAACGAAAACGGGAGCAATACTTATTAGATTGCTCCTGTTCAACATTTATCTATTTTAATCTGAACTTTTTTCCATCCTTGTTGCTATCGCAATTCTATTCCATGCGTTAATGGCAGTGATTTGCATGATGATTTCAACAAAACCTTTCTCACCAAATTGCTCTAACCCTTGCTGGTAAGTTTGATCGCTTAGGTCTTGTGGATTGGTTAAAGTAATCTCTTCGGTAAGGGCAAGAGCAACTCTTTCCTCTTCATTAAATAGTTTCGATTTTCTCCATGCAGATAACGCATAAATACGTTGTTCTGATTCGCCTTTTGCTCGTGCCTGGCTTGTATGCATATCGATGCAGAATGCACATTCGTTTAGCATGGATGCCCGTATTTTGATCAATCCTTTCAACTTATAACCGATGCTTATATCTGAGAGGTAATTCTCCATCTGTAACATAGTGTTAAATGCTGAGGTGTGTGACTTAACAAAGTCTATTCTCTGTAGCATGTTTCAATCCTAATCAAAACGCTGAATGATGTGATTATTTTGGCGCTAAGCAGGAATGTTTAGAACCTGTTATAAATGCGGAACACTTTTGCGTAATTTGCAAAAGTTATGGCTGGATAATTAGGGTGTGCAGACAGGGTAAGAAAAGATGCTTGAGTTACTACGGATATTTATTCAGGTAGCTAGTTATGGAAGTTTTTCTAAAACAGCCAAAGCGCTGAATATAGCGCCATCCTCGGTTACGAGAAGTATCGATAAGTTAGAAGCTGAATTAGGTGTTTCGCTTTTTAAGCGAAGTACACGAGCTTTGTCTCTGACTGAACACGGCCAACAGCTGTTTGAGCGTGCAAATTTACTTATAAAGAATGCTGATGATTTAGTCAGTTCCGTTAAGGATGCCAATGCGGAACCTAAAGGGGAGCTAAAAATCTCAGTATTTGAGAGTTTTGGCCGGCAAAAGGTTTCGCCATTAATTCCACTCTTTCTTAAGCAATTCCCAAAAGTGAATGTACAGATTGAGCTGGATAACCAACTGGTCGATCTGAATAGCAGTGCGTTCGATATCGGTATCAGAATTGGTAAACCAGAGGACTCAGATTTACGTGCGCGTAAACTACTAGAGAACCGGATGGTGTTATGTGCATCACCTGACTATTTAGATGTATTTGGGTCGCCCGCAGAACCGAGTGAGCTTTCAGATCATAATTGCTTGTTATTGAATCAAGGTCGGCAGCGCTGCTATTGGCATTTCAACTCTAAACCGAGCCCTCAAAAGAACTCTTCTCAGAGCTCTCTTCAGAAAAAGGTTCTGGTGACCGGTAACTTATCTTCTAAAGGTGGTTCGCCTCTGGTTGAAGCGGCTATCGCTGGGACCGGTATTTTATTGATTGCTAGATGGATGGTGGAAGAGCATCTGAGCGATGGGAAGCTGATTGAGTGTATGCCGGAGTGGACGCCATCGCTTTATGAGCAGGGTAGCGGGGATATCTATGCGATCTATCAAGGCAGTCGATATCTCAAGCCGAGTGTCCGTAGTTTTATTGATTTTCTAGCCGAGCATATTTCAGATTAAGGCGTTTAAGCCTTTTGCGAAGCGCGCTTGGTTTTAGCGGTTGCGATCGCTTCTAAAGGGTTGTCTGGCCAAGGGTGTTTTGGATATCGGCCTTTCATATCTTTCTGTACATCTTTGTAAGCGTTTTGCCAGAAGCTTTCTAAGTCCTGAGTGACCTGTAGCGGTCTTCGCGCGGGGGAGAGTAGATGCAGTTGTAGCGCTACATGATTGGCAACTTTCGGTGTTTGGGTACAGCCAAACATCTCTTGCAGTTTTACTGCTAAAACAGGTGGATTTTGGTTGTAATCGATTCTGATCTTTGAGCCTGAAGGTACGGTAAAACGTTCGGGTGCTAACTCATCTAACTTCTGAGGTAGGGGCCAAGGGAGCATCGCTTCTAGCACGCTGCTTAGATTAATTTTCTTCAACTGTTTTAGTTGAGTGATGTTATCCAAATAGGGTGTCAGCCATTCTTCAAGATTGTCTAGAAGCCAGTTGTCGCTTAGATCTGGCCATTGATCTTGTGATTGTTTTTGGACTGCTTGATGCAGAAAGATCACACGCTGACGCCATGCTTGGATATCATCATTCCAAGGTAAAAGGGATAACCCTCGTTTTCTTATTTGATTGATGATCGCTGCTTTAATTGCCTCTGGTGAAGGGCTTTCTAAAGGGGCTGAGTCCCAAACGAGCGTGCCGATTCGTTTTTGCTGCTCGGCACAGATACGATCTTGGGATTTGTCCCATTCAATCACTTCATGCTGTTGAATCAGCTCAGGAAGGAATTGTTCAATCCACTCAGGGTTCAGGGGCGCAGCCAGTTGGATCTGGTCGTTTGTTTGGTTTTGTTTTCCTTGCAGGGTTGCAACGGTTATCCATGGATATTGGCTTAGTCTATCTTGATCGTAGAAGTTAGCAGCACGTCCATTATTGAGCTTATAAATAGTGCTGTTCTGGCGTTGCTGTGCAATACGGTCAGGATACGCAAGCGCGAGCAAAACGGCTGCTTGTTCGTGATCAGGAATTTTATTTCCAGAGGCTTCGCTTGGAATATCTAATTTGGAGAGCATTCGATGGTAATGCTGTTCCTGCTTTTTGATACGATGCCAAACGCCTTTCTGAAAGCTCGGTTTGGTTGCTAGCCATTCAAGGCGGCTATTGATATCTGCACTTTCATTTCTAAAAGGGTCGCGTTCCATTAAGAGCGCAGCGATACGACAGGCTTTGTCGGCTAAGCCCCAAGCTGAACCTTTGATAAGCATGTGACTGAGTCTTGGATGCGCCGGCAACTCAGCCATAAGCTGACCGTGAGCGGTTGTTTGCTTCTGTGAGTTGAGCGCGCCTAATTGGGTAAGTAGGGTTTGCGCTTGTTGGAAAGAACCTGCTGGTGGTTGGTCAAGCCAATTAAGGTCGCTTGTATCGGTGGTGCCCCAGCTAGCCAGCTGTAACGCCAGAGCTGTCAGATCGGCTTGTGCTATTTCCGGGTTATCGAACGCGCTAAGTTGCTCTTGCTTTCCTTCACTCCATAAACGGTAACATACGCCAGGGGATAATCGACCTGCTCGGCCTGCACGCTGTGTAGCGGAGGCAGAGGAAATTCGGCGCGTATGTAGGCGTGTCATTGCAGAGTTTGGATCATATTTGGCGACACGAGTTAAACCAGAGTCAATCACGACCTCTACGCCTTGGATGGTTAAGCTAGTTTCAGCAATGTTTGTAGCTAGAACGACTTTGCGTTTGCCTTCATCACACGGATTTATAGCCTTACGCTGTTCTTCCAGAGTTAGATCGCCATAAAGTGGCGCGATAGCAATAGTGTTTTTCTCTGTTTGTGAGAGCTGCTCGTTAAGTAGCTCTTCGACTTTACGAATCTCTCGCATACCGGGTAAGAAACACAAAATACTTCCGGTTTGCTCGGCTAGCGCTAGGGTGACGGTCTTGGCTATCTTATGTTCTAGCCATTCACCTTGAGAGGGTTCGCCACAATAAAAAGGTTTAACTGGGTAGCTACGACCTGAACTGGTAACAATCGGAGCATCACCCAGCAGCTTGGCGATTTTTTCGCCATCCAATGTGGCTGACATCACCAAGACTTTCAGCGCAGTTTCTTCACGGAAGTATTCTCTGGCTTCTAGTGTTAGGGCTAAGCCTAAGTCGGCATCTAAGCTGCGTTCATGAAACTCATCGAAAATTACAATGCCATAGCCTTCAAGGCTGGGATCGGCTTGTAACATGCGGGTTAAGATACCCTCAGTCACAATTTCTATTCGGGTGTGTTCGCTGACACAGGTGTCTAGTCGAACTCTATAGCCAACGGTCTGACCTACTTTTTCATCGAGCATCTGCGCCATACGTTCGGCGGCAGCTTTGGCTGCTAAACGCCTTGGTTCTAGCATGAGAATCTTTTGATTATTCAGCCAGCTCTCTTTGAGTAAAGAGAGGGGGACTTGCGTAGTTTTACCTGCACCAGGTGGTGCTTCGAGAACCGCTTCATCTTGATCGTTAAGCGCTTGAGTTAATTCGGGTAAAACGGAAATGATAGGTAGCAAGGCTTCGACACTCTGAAAAATAATTCAGCATAAAGTTTAACAGTTTTTCTATAAGGGTTTGGCTCTGACAAGTAGTAAAGCTACAATGATGGAGCAATAAAATTTTTGCCGATGTTGTTCTTAGTTGTAAGGAGCCTTAATGGCGGGTAATTTTAAAGGTCGCAGAGGCGGCTACAAAAAAACACCTAAGCTTTCTGGTCGTGGTGTACTGGAAAATGTTGTCACCGATGGTCCTCATGTTGAGTGGGTTGGCATGCCGCCATACTACATTCATGTGATTACAGTAGATGGCGAGGAGTACTCTTATATGTCTCCGGATAAAGATCTAGAAATCGAGCTAGGTAAGAAAGTTACCTTCCGTTATAAAGAAACCAGCAAAGGCAATTTTGTTGATAAGCGTTCCTTAGGCGTTGTTATCGACCCAAGTGAACTAGGTTATTAAGCCATTCTAAGATTTTTAAAAAGCAGCCAATAGGCTGCTTTTTTGTCTCTGTTCGTAGCGAATATTATTGAACAATTTCTGATTGTCATTGTCCTTAGATGTACCTTTAATACATCGAAAGAAGGTGGTTGATAATATGTTGAGTAATAACAGAGTAGAACTTACGCTCATCGAAAAAAATTACCTTACACCTCGCTCGATTGAATTAACTTACAGGGGCGAAGATCCGATTTGTTATATCCCCGGTCAATTCTTTTCGATTGAGTTCACCTACAAAGGCGATACAAAGGCGAGAAGTTACAGTGTGGCTAATGGGGAACTACCCAATCCAGATAACAGATTACTCTCTTTTGTTATTACTTTGGTTCCAGATGGCGTAGCCAGTGACTATTTTGCGGCTGCTGAGCTAGGTAGCACCGTTGCCGTTCATGGCCCTTTCGGCAATTTGATCTTACCTAAAGCTTCACCCAAGAGATTTATCTTTATTGCCACAGGTGCAGGAGTGACGCCGTTTAGATCTATGTTACCGGAGCTTCGATCTCGTATCTCTGAAAGTCCTGGATTGGAAGTGATTGTTATACAAGGGGTGAGAAATAGGGATGAGTTGCTCTACGCCGACGAGTTTTCCGAACTTACTCAATTGACTGCCCATGCTAAGTTTATGGCTTGCTATAGCCGTGAGGAGGGCGAGGTTCTTTCCGACAACGAGAAATCGGGTTATGTGTCTGACTTATATATGGATTTGCATGCGAATCCTGATCAAGACATGGTCTACCTGTGTGGTCATCCGGACATGATTGATCAAGCAGTCAGTTATTTTGATCAGCAGGGGTTTAAACCCGGCAATCTTAAGCGCGAGAAATACCAGTTCTCTCTACTGTAAAATGTTCGTCTAGTGGTTAGCGAAGCCTCACAATTCAAGAAGCGGTAAAACGGAAGCTATGTACTATTCTGATTACAGAGGTAAATCAGAGAGGGAACAGCATGCTTCAGGAATTTCGGCACATCCGGTTACAAACAACGACTGATATCGACTACATTTTATCGCCTGATAAAACCACAACGCCTGCCAGTTTATATAGCCCAGCCTTTGAAGTATTCACCGACTTTACTGAAGTGAAACCCGTAACGGTTCCTGAGTCTTTACCTATTCAAGAAGCACTAGAGTATATGAAAAGTCAGCACGTGCGGTTGCTCTTTGTTTTGGATAACCAAGATAATTTTACCGGAATTATTACGGCGTCTGATGCTGCGGGTCGAAAAGTGATGGCTTTCATGCAACGGGATGGGGTTAGTCGGGATCAGGTTCAAGTGCGGCATATTATGTTGAGTAAATTGAACATGAATGCTCTTACCTATGAACAGCTTAAAGATGCACGTGTAGGGGATATTATGTTGACCCTTAAAGGGTCTGGAGATCAGCATGTCGTTGTTACTGATGAAAGTTCAGCTGGAGTGCTTAGAATTAGAGGGATAATCTCTGCCAGTGACATATCAAGACGCCTTAAAATAGGTTTTGATGTTATGTATGAATCGAAAAGTTTTGCGGAAATAGAACGGGTGATTCGAAGCGGCGAAGGAACATAATTTTAAAAGCTAAATCTAATGCTGGACTTGGAATTCTCTTACTGACTATACTTCGCGCCTTTACTGTACTAGGCACTGCTAGAGTACTTTGTCTAACCCAATTGTGTGGTGCAATTGCGCATGATTTTACCAAACCAATTTAGTCCCGATGCTGCTAACAAATTGGAAGGATTAGCTCAGACTAAACCTACACCTTTTTTAGCTTTAGACCTCTCAGTCATTGAAACTCGTTTTGCTGAATTGAGTAAGGGGTTTCCTAAAGCTGATGTGTATTATGCAGTAAAAGCAAACCCAGCTAATGAGGTGATTGAGCTATTAGCGAAAGAGGGTTCTAGCTTTGATATCGCTTCCCCGCAGGAGTTAGATAAAGTACTGCAGTTTAATGTCGCACCAGAGCGTATTAGTTACGGCAATACGATTAAGAAGTGCTCTGCAATTAAATACTTCTATGATCACGGTGTACGCCTGTTTGCGACCGATTCTGAGGCAGATCTGCGCAATATAGCGGAGTATGCGCCAGGTTCTGATATCTACATCCGTGTGCTCACTGATGGCTCAGAAGGTGCAGATTGGCCTTTGTCACGTAAGTTTGGCTGTAACCCAGAAATGGCAATTGAACTCGCTGTGCTTGCGCGTGATTTGGGTTTAAATCCTTATGGGGTTTCCTTCCATGTAGGTTCTCAACAGCGAGATATCGACGTTTGGGATGGTGCTATTGCTAAGGTCAAAGTGATCTTTGAGCGTTTGGTTGAAGAGCATAACATCCGCTTGCAAATGATTAATATGGGTGGTGGTTTTCCTGCGACTTATTTACAGAAAACTAATGATTTCGAAACCTATGCTGAAGAGATTACGCGCTTTTTAAAAGAGGATTTTGGTGAAGAGCTACCCAGAATTATCCTTGAGCCTGGCCGCTCGTTGGTTGGGGATGCTGGAGTCATCGTATCAGAAGTGGTGTTGATCTCTCGAAAATCTTCTACAGCACTAGAACGTTGGGTCTATACCGATGTAGGGATGTTTAACGGTTTGATTGAAACTTTGGGAGAGGCGATTAAATATCCGTTATCTACTTCAAAGTCAGGGCCTGAAGAGGGGGTGATCCTTGCCGGTCCCACCTGTGATAGCCTAGATATCATGTATGAGCAGCATAAATATGAGTTACCGCTATCTCTAGAGATCGGTGATCATATCTATTGGTTCTCTGCCGGTGCTTATACCACCAGTTATAGCTCGATCGAGTTTAATGGTTTCCCCCCTCTGGATTACTATATTTTGTGATTTTTTGTCGCAGTATTTCGGTACTGCGGCTAAAAATATCCTTTTTGAATCAAGCTTCTGCGCATAAAAACTGTAAAACAGGTTGTTCATCCTCTCCCAAACAGCTATCTTTTTGGTATGCAACTTTTATCCTCTGGTTGAGTGGAGAGTAGTGGATGTCGGATAAACAGATTCAAGCTCGCTATGGTGCTGTTCTTGAAGCAACAGCGGATGTGGTGATGGTACTTGAACCAACAGGTTTGATCATGGCGTGTTCTGCAGGTGACGCAGGTTGGTTGGATGCCGATGCGATAATGGGGCGTAAGCTAGAAGATATTTTCCCTGCTGATATCAGCGGCAATATAACTGCCGCTGGGGTTAAATCGATTGAGAAGAAAAAATCGATAAAGACTTACATCCAATTAAGACCTGAACATGTACCAGTGCTTAAAGAACAAGGTTTAAGCGAAACGAAATGGATGGAGCTTCGTTGTTCAGCTGCGGGCGATGAAGTCGTCGCTGTATTTCGTGATATCTCAGCACAGCGTAGGTTGGAGAGACAGGTTACCAATCAGGCTCAACGTGACCCACTAACGGGCGCATACAACCGTCGTGCACTAAGACCTGTACTGGAACAAGCAATTGCCCAAGCGCAGCGCTATGACTGGGTATGTAGTCTAATGGTTATTGATGTTGATAATTTTAGTGACCTGAATGACAGATACTCTTGGGATTGTGGTGATCAAGTTTTACAACAGTTAGTGACCTCTATACATGGTATGAAACGTACTTCAGACTTCCTTGCACGTTACGGTGATGATCAGTTTGTAATGTTTATGCCGGAAACGAATCATGAGCAGGGTATGGCTGCTGGTAATCGTGTGCGTAAAATGATGGAAGAGATGGAAATCCCTTACGCAGCTGGCGATGTTAAATTTACTGTCAGCGTAGGGGTTGCAGCGCTAGATGGTCTGGAAGATGATCCTGATAACATGCTTAGACGTGCAAATGAGAATCTATTTGTAGCTAAGCAAAGTGGCTGTAACCGTGTTGAAGGTGAAGGATAACAGCGGGCTCGCTTTCTTTTTAAAAAGGGAGCTTGTTAGCTCCCTTTTTCTTTCTCTGTAAATCTTAGAAAATTTTGAGTAAATAATGAAATACATTCCGTTGGAAAAATACACCAAAGCTTGGATCTTTCGTCACAGGGACTTGCCTGTTTCTGAGGAAGATCTTGCGCAGATTAATCCGCTAACGGAAAGTCGTGCAGAGCAGATCTGGTCAGAGCATGTAAGTAGAGGTTGCTCACATCCGGAGCATTTCGGCGAAGGGGATTGGGCGGCTAAAGATAAAAACTGGTCTGAGAAGGACTTTTGGCAGAGTGCATGGGATGCCCAGTCTAACGACATGCCTGAATTGTTATCGACACACCTAGCGGAGTGGGATGACAACATCACCGTGTATTTCTGTTACCAAAGTGATCACATCATTGAAACTAAGTGGGGGGTATTCCGTCGTAATTGGAAAAACTTCCTCTTTTTCGATAATGGACCGTTATTATTAGGCCGCAAACGTAAGCAAGTTGCTCAATTCTTTGATAATGGTAGTTATCGATTAGGTCTTCGCTCGTAACCGTCTAGGTTCACGAGGAGTGGAGCATGGTTGCGCAAAATTATGCTTCACTTTTCTTTTTGAAAATCTTCTTCCCTAAAAAAATCCTTTCCATCATTACCTTATGTCTTGGCTATGCCTTGATGCGCCTTTTGCTGATATATCACTGCTGCGTAGTAAACGGTCAGTAGTAGTCGCTTTAAAGCCTTAATCTTAATGAAAATTAACTGCAATATTATTAAGTGAATGTTCAGTATCTATATATAAATATAAGAAATCATTTTCAAACAAGTCGTATTTTTTATTAAAAAGGTAAAAGAATACGATGTAATAAAATTGTAATTTGATTTGGCTTAAAGTTTATTCATTTTTACCAATCTTTGTTTGAATTTTATATCTTTATATGTCAAAAATAGACTCTTAATATGTTTACTTACCATGACTTTATTCCTTACATTTTGTAGGTGATACGAGTTCCGTAGTAGTACTAAAGTTCTGATTTTATCAGATATATCAGAGTGAATTAGTACAGTATTAGAGAATTTTAAATCAGCTGGAAGGCAAAGAATTCAATGAGCCTACGGCTTTAGTCCATGAAAAATTGACCTAAGTGTGAAAAACACACTCGATACTATATTTTTTGGTACTTCTTCCATTTTGGAATACGCTTATCATTAACATATGGATTGGGGAATCTATGTTTTTAAGCCTCATAGGTTAATATTTTTCATAACCCCTTTTGTTTGAATTTATGTAATTTGGTCATACCTCTTGGGTGTTTATCTTTAACAAGAATTTTTTCCCCTCTAGGTAACAGGACTCACTTTTCAACGGAGTGTTTTAGTGCAAGATATGGAAAGCCTGATTCTACAGCTAAAACAGCAGCCAGCACTTCAAGAAAAAACGGTGTTAGCTATTGAATGTACATGGGATCGGCTGTTACAGGAACTGGACGAGTTACTATGCCAGCTAGGTTTTACTTCCTTCACTTATTCAGTGTTGACCCGTCAGCATATTGAAGGTCTATCTGATCATCAAAAGCAGCGTTGGGAAAATGGCTTTGATATTGTTGGCTCACTGCCAGATGCAGTAGTTAAAGCTTATTACCGAGATGTTGCTCATGCAGACCCTTTATGGAAAGAACTGCCAGAAGTACGTACACCACTTGTAGTAAATAATGCTGAGGGTGGCGTTGGTTTGCACGCGGAGACGTTTTGGAAGCAGAATAATATTTCTTCTCGTGTCTACGTACCGATGTCAGGAGCAAGCGATAATTATTGGTTCCACTATTTTGGTCTTTTTCATAGTCTGCCTTCAGGAGAGTTCGAAGAGTTCTTCGATTCGGTTAAGGAGTGGTTAGTGCCTATTTTGGCTCGCTATCACTCTTTGCTGCAGGTTGTCTGTGAGAAAGAACAAAACCCATTTCTTAAGCAGGAACTTCTGTCGCACACTTGTCGTCAGATTATTCAGATGACTGCTGAAGGTATGGCGGTGAAAAGAATTGCTGATAAGCTTGCGTTGACTGAGGAAGGGGTTACTTATCATATTACGCGAGCTAAGCGAGTATTTGGAGCGCGCAACAAAACTCAGCTCGTAGCTATCTTGTATGAAGTAGGCCTTTTGTAACCATAAGCTATCAATCAAGGTTGATAGCTTATGCGCTTGCCGAAAGTTAGAGCGTCGTCTTCGTATTCTGTAGGCTGGTTTTCAACTGCAACCTGATCAACAGGTTTTCCGCTAAAATCTCCACCACTGATTATTTCCCACTCGTTGTCATGTTTGTGTAAGTAGGCGTAACAACAACAGCATTTATACAACTCACTACCTTTCAATTCACTAATCTTTTTTAGTGCTGAGTGCGGTTTGTGATGCAATACAAGGCTGTAACATAGCGTACATGCCTTTTCCATTAGCTTGATCCTCCATGATAAGGCTATCTCTAAATACAAGTTAGCACAGGTTTTTGGATTTGAAGCTAAGAAAAATTCCTATTTTCTGACAAGGGTACGATTTATTTATAAGACCGCTCAGCAAAACTAGCAGCATTTTTTTGCAATCGGTATTATTGTCTCAACTAAGTTTTACTTATGTTAGGGCCTTTAACTAGGTTCCCAAATCTTAATCTAGGAGATGCTTTTACAGCGTCAACTTTGTACTTATGTAAAAATATCTCCCTTTAATAGAGAATTCTCTGTATGCAAATTGCTGAAAATCTAGTTGGCTTCATCCACTACACCCTTAAAAATGAAGAAGGTGAAGTTCTAGACTCTTCACAGGGTCAAGAACCTTTACCATTCGTTTGTGGTGCTAACAACATCGTTCCTGGTTTAGAAAAAGCGCTAATCGGTAAAACTGTTGGTGACAAGTTGGATGTGGTTGTAACACCTGAAGAGGGTTACGGCGATGTGCGTGAAGAGCTAGTACAAAACGTTGATCGTGCTAATTTCCAAGGTATTGATGATATTCAGGTTGGCATGCAATTTATGGCTGAAGCGCCTTGGGGGCAGCAACCAGTAACTGTTATTGCGATTGAAGAAGATAGCGTAGTCCTTGATGGTAACCATCCTCTAGCTGGTCAAACACTTACATTCAGTGTTGAAGTTACAAATGTTCGTGAAGCGACTGAGGAAGAGCTATCTCACGGTCATGTTCATGAAAGTGGAGAAAGCTGCTGCGATAGTGGTGATTCTTGCTGTGACTGATAGGTCGGATTTTTAAATTTAAAGCCCGGTTTCTACCGGGCTTTTTTGTGTCGATCTAATCGATATAGCTCTCTAAAAACTGATTTTTGACTATCATTAATCTGAAAGTATTGGTGTTACGTATCTCTATTAACTCTATTTGAAAATCCGCAAGCATTGATCTGGAGGCTTTTTATGAACATAGAGCAAATGGGTATGCTAAAGCAGCAGGCACGCATTAGAGGTGTTAATTTTATAGAATCTGGATGTGGCCCAATGGTGATCGAAGTGGAATTTGATGATCATGATCATCGTCAAAAGGAGTTGATTAAAGATCAAGAAGGTAAAGTCGTGACTTGTCACAACGTGAAAGAGGGTTACGATATATGCCTTAAAGCGGGGATCCATGAAGCCAATCTTGTTCAGATTCAGACACATGAAGAAGCCTGTAGTTCTGATTTTGCGGATTATCATCAGGACTCTATCCCGCTTAAATTTTAGCTCTCTGATAGGATAAGCTCGTGCACGGGCAAAGCCAAACTGGCATAGTTATAACTCAGGGAAATGGAGTTAAGCACATATGCGCGAAAAGCTAGATCAGATCGTTGAAGCAGTCAGTCAGGTTTTATATGGAAAAGAGATTCAGATCAGGCAAGCGTTGACCTGTTTGATTACAGGAGGTCATCTGCTGATCGAGGATCTGCCTGGTATGGGCAAAACAACATTGTCCCATGCTTTAGCTAAGGTGCTCGGGCTCGATTACCAAAGAATCCAGTTCACTAGTGATATGTTGCCTGCTGATATTTTAGGGGCATCTATTTTTGATTCGGCTAATGGTCAATTTATTTTCCATAAGGGGCCGGTATTTGCTCAGCTTTTATTGGCAGATGAGATAAATCGTACAACACCAAAAACACAAAGCGCTCTGCTCGAAGCAATGGAAGAAAGGCAGGTTACGGTTGAAGGGCATAGTTATGAGCTCCCGCAACCTTTCTTTGTGATTGCCACCCAAAATCCTATCTCTCAATACGGAACGTTTCCGCTTCCTGAGTCTCAGTTAGACCGCTTCTTAATGCGCATCCATCTTGGATATCCTTCTTTAGAAGCTGAAAGAGAGTTGTTACTAGGTGGTGATGCGCGCAAGAAAATTCCGGATCTACAGGAGCAACTTGACCTTAGTGAGTTAGAACAGATCAGAGGGGAGTGCGCTCAAGTTTCTGTATCTGGAAGTGTGTTGGATTATATTCAAAGGCTGGTTAAGTACAGTCGAGAGTCTACAGAGTTTGAATATGGGATATCGCCGCGAGGCAGCTTGGCTCTGCTTAACACAGCTAAAACCTGGGCTTACATTAGTGGTCGGGATTATGTAATTCCTGAAGATATTCAATCTTTGCTTGGTCCGGTTTTTGCCCATCGTCTTCGCTCTTCAGAGGATTACATGGATCAGAGTGGCACTGCGCTGGTTCGTAAGTTACTGAGTGAGGTTGATGTGGTTGGCTGAGCAGTTGAATAGTCGATTTCAAGCGTGGATTGATAAGGTCGTTAGCGCTAGGCGGCCTAAAGGTCATTCCATTCTTTTAAATCAAAAGCGTATCTATATTTTTCCGACTGCTTCAGGTTGGAGTTTTCTCTTTCTTTGTATTCTCCTTTTTTTTATCGCAACGAATTATCAAAACAACCTTATCCATGCGGTTGCGTACTTGTTGGTAGCCCTTGGCGTGCTAACCATACATTACACCTATCTAAACCTATCAGGGTTACGAATCACTGCGCTAAGGGGTAAAAATTGCTTTGCTGGTGATTCAACTTACCTTTCGGTGCTACTGGAATCGGAAAATAACCGGAACTACGAAACTATTCAGTTGAACTGGAAGGGGCAACCTGAAGAAACCGTTCATCTTGAAAAAGAACAAGCGCAAGAAGTTGAGTTAAATCTGACTACCCAGAAACGAGGGCGTCTAAAGCCCGGTCCACTGAAGATAGAAACCACCTATCCATTTGGTTTATTAAGGGCTTGGAGTTGGATTGAGTTGGATCTAGATATAGTCGTGTTTCCAAAACCTCAAAAAGGACCGCGGCCTGATTTGAACAGCGGCGATCAAGACAGTCATTCTGGGGATAAAAGGACTGGTGATGATTTCTTTGGTTTGGAAGAGTATCAGCCCGGTCAGTCAACCAAACATATCGCTTGGAAGCAATATGCTCAGGGGCGAGGGTTGTTAGTTAAGCGCTATGTCGGACAGCAAAGCCGTCAGGTTTGGTTGAATTGGGAGTCTTGGCCTGATCTTTCTATAGAGCTTAGGCTTAGCGTGATTTGTTACTGGGCGATTCAATTAGAGCATGAAGGAATCGATTTTGGGTTGATGTTACCTAAAAAGAGAATCGAGCCTTCATCAGGCCCGGATCATTTAGAAAAGGTTTTAACGGTGCTAGCTGTATTTGGAGGTGCGAATGGCGACACAGGCCATGCATAACCAGCAGCTAAGCCGCACGGCACTATTATGGCAGTTGATTAGTGTATTTGTGGTTGTTCTGCCTCACATTAGTCACCTGCCTGTTTGGGTGCCAGCTATAGTGCTGTTCACATTAAGCTGGCGAGTAATGGTCTTTATTGGCCGTTGGTCGTTTCCGGCTAAATGGTTTAAATCTGTTTTGGTTTTTGTCGCAGGTGCATCCGTTCTGCTCAGTTATCAAGAGGGTGGGGGGATTAGCTCTACCGTCTCTTTATTGGTAGTAGCCTTCTCGCTTAAGTTGTTGGAGATCTACAAACGGCGTGACGCACTGGTTGTTCTCTATGTGGCATACCTCATAGCGGCCTCCATTTTTCTTTTCACGCAAACTATCTGGATGGCTATCTACACATTTTTCTGTTTGCTTGTGGTAAGTACGGCTTTGCAAGCAATACACATTCATCGCGCCATCCCGTTCTTTCAGCCGTTTAAGCGTACCAGTTTGATGTTTATTCCAGTGTTCCCATTAATGATTATTTTATTTATGGGTATGCCGCGTATCGATCCATTATGGCAGATCAGTTTTGATAAAAGCGCTGCCAAATCTGGATTGTCAGACACTATGGCGCCGGGTGATATAACTCAGTTGACGCGTTCCGCCGAGGTGGCATTTAGAGCAACATTTGAAGGTGTTAAACCGCCCCAATCGAGCTTATATTGGCGGGCTATTGTGCTGCATGACTTTGATGGACGTAATTGGAGTAATAAAGAAGGGAGTTTAGTAAATAGGGATAAAGCCATTGAATCTGAGCGTTCTAGCACAAACATCAGCTATGAGCTCATTCTAGAACCAACACAAGCGACTTATGTACCTGCTTTGGATTATGTAAGTAATATACCAAGAGAGTTGGAATTTCGTGCGGGGAGGGTATTAGAAACGCGACTACCACTGGCTCAACGAAAACAGTTTTCTTTGGAGGCTAAGCCTGCTTTTCTTATTGGTGCTGAACGAAACTATCAGAGTTTTTTTCAAGAGCTTAATCTTCCTGAGGGTAATCCAGATGCTATGGAATTGGCACGAAAATGGTGGCGAGAAACCGGTAATGAAGAAGCGTTTATCCAACGTATTCTCAAGTTCTTCAATCAAAGCTTTATTTACACGCTCTCTCCACCTCCTTTGGGTGTTAATACAGTGGATGATTTTCTCTTTAAAACTCAACGCGGTTTTTGTGGTCATTATTCAAGCGCTACGGCTTTTATGCTTCGTGCAGTTGGAATCCCCGCAAGAATTGTGACTGGTTACCAGGGAGGGGAATGGAACCATTATGAAAACTATCTATTGGTAAGGCAGTATGATGCCCATGCTTGGGTTGAGGCATGGCTTCCAAAAAAAGGTTGGATCAGGGTCGACCCAACTGCGGCAGTGTCTCCTGATCGTATTGAAGAAGCGTCTAGTGAAGTGTTATCTCGTGAACCTGAGTTCCTAAATGAAAGTCCATGGGAAAGCTTGGGTATCAAGAACGATGGTTTTCTAGCTTTATTAAGGTTGCGCATAGAGGGATTTAACTATGCTTGGCATCGTTGGGTTTTGCACTATCATCATCGACAGATAGATCTGCTACGTGATCTATTAGGCGAAGTGACTGCTTGGCGTTTAGTGTTATTTTTGCTTATCCCGTTTGCCATAGTGATTACAATCACGATTTTGTTAATGGCTCGTTCAAGTGCTGCGTCACCGCAAGATCCTTTTGACTCAAACATTGCCCGCTTATCTAATGGATTAAAATCTAAAGGTTTACAACGATCTAAAGGTGAGACGGTAGGTGATTACTGTTTGAGATTAGCTAATGTACGGCCTGATTTAGCTGATGTTTGTGGTCAAATTGCGAAGCAATACGAATGTGTTAAATATGCAGCTAAAGGCAATGGCCCGACAGTTTCTGAGTTTTCAAAGTCAATAGATCAATGCTTGATTTCTTTCCGATAATTCAAAATTTGAGTGTGGCTAGTCTGCTGCGTAATAAGGGCAGAGTTTCTTTTTCAAACCATGGGTTTTTCTTCAACCAGATCTGATTTCTAGGTGATGGGTGAGGTAAAGGAAAAAAATGATCAGGGGCTTTATCTGCATTTTTTACCCTTTCTGTCAGGGTCTTCTGTCCTGCTAAGGCTTCCACGTGTTTTAGGTAGTAGAGTTGAGCATACTGTCCGATTAGCAGGGTTAATTGGATCGAGGGCATCTCATTTAATAGGCGCTAATGCCAAGTCGGTGCATATTCTGGTCGGGGTGGGTTGTCTCCTGAGCGTCCCCTTCCTGGATAGCTGAACCCCATAGGTACGATTGCAACTTTGTCAGCATCGTAAAAAGTTTCTTTGTCTATTTTAAGCCAATCTCGTAATCTATCGCCGCTGGGGTCATCCCAAGGTATACCTGATTGATGCACTCGGCTACCAGGAGCTTGGCCGATGATCAGGAGCTTTGATTTAGCGGATGCTTGAACCACAGGGTGCGAGCCTAAAGGGAGCTCTTTTTCGCAGAGACTGCAGTTTCTGATTTGTTTAAGCAGTTGATCCAATTATTAACCCCCGTTGCCTATATCGTTACTATCGTTTGTCTTTAATAAACAGTCCAATCCTAATGAATGAAACTATAGAACAGTACAAAATAATTAGAAGTGCGCGCAGGAAAACAGCGGCTATTCAGGTGGATGAAAAGGGCGTATCTGTGCGTGTTCCTGTTTGGGTAACGGATCAATGGGTTCGAGATTGGGTTAATAAAAAACAGGATTGGATAGCTCGCCAACAGGCGGTTATGGCACAAAATCTTGAGTTGTTTTGTTTGAAAACTGAAAAAGGCGCTAAATTTTCATTTCTGGGCAAAGAATATGTTCTAGATTGGTGCGAAGGGGATCGGTGGGATGTCCATATTCAGGGTGATACGTTACTCGTGATAATGGGTAAGCGGAGGTCAAGTAGCAAAGTAGATACTGAAAGAGTAGAGGCTTTTTTGAAAAAGTGGTTTAAAGAGCAAGCAGTACAGATTATTTCGGAACGAGTTTCGTATTGGGCTTATAAGATGGGCGTTCAATATAAGTCATTGAAATATAGGAGTTTTAAACGAAAGTGGGGTAGTTGCTCTGCGCGAGGTGAAATTACCTTGAACTGGCGACTAGTATTTGCAGTTAAAAATATTATAGATTATGTGGTTATTCATGAGTTATCACACCTCACTCATTTAAATCACAGTCCTAGATTTTGGGCCCTAGTTGAAAAGTACTGCCCAGATTGGAGAGAAAAGCGTTCTTATCTTCAATCAAAAAATGCTTGGGTTCTTTGGTGACTGTTTGTTTGAATTGTTGAATGGTTGTGTTATTTTTGAAGTGATTTCATAGTGTTAACAAACCATGCAGAGCCAGTTACATAGGCTATGCTGTTTGGAAAAGGAGCTTTAGCACTATTAGCCAAATGAGATGGCGCAGGCAGCTATAAAAATAATGAGAGCGAAAATGAGCCTATACAAGAGTATCGAGAAATCCATATTCAATACGTTGACTAAGAAGATCTTAGGTAACGTCCTGTTCTTACTTTTACCCCACATCGTTTTACTGGTTATTGGTTACTACCACTTTGAGAAGCTTGAAGAAGGCCTCTCTGGAGTTGAAGCCGCTGCTGTACCTGTAGAGCTTATTCAGTCCCATCTGGATTCATTTAGCTTTTACGGTGCTTTAACAGTAGGATTCGCTCTTATTACAGGTATTGGCACAATCTTCTTTATGCGTCATCTATTCCTGCGCCCAATTTATGAAATGACAGAGATCCTGAAGGCGATTAAGGACAAAGATGGCGATATATCCGCTACGTTGCCTGAATACACCTATGACGAGATTTCAGAGATGGCGGAAAGCTATAACGGCTTCTCATCCAGTTTGAAAGCGATGATTGCTGAAAGCCGCCGCCGCAGTGTGAGTGTAGCGCTAAGCTCTACTCGCCTACAAAAGGTGCTCATCGAGGCACAGGGCTCTGCTAGTAAACAGGAAGAGCAAGCCCAGAAGGTATTCCAATCTTCTCAAGAGGCAACCCAAGCAATTGATAATATTGCAGGCAGTACGCTCGAAATATCTGAACGTAACACGCGCAACCTTGATGAGATACGCACTTCTAGCAATGAACTAGGTCGTGTGCAGAACCAGGTGGAAGCAATTAGGGAGCAGGTAACGGATTTCCAAGATACTGTTCATCAGCTTGAGATCAACTCGCGCAATATTACGGAGATCCTTGGCATGGTTAAGGATTTCTCCGATCAAACTAACCTTTTAGCACTTAACGCTTCCATTGAGGCTGCTCGTGCTGGTGAAGCTGGTCGTGGTTTCTCGGTTGTAGCTGACGAAGTGCGTAACCTTTCTCAGAAAGTAAGTACAGCAACCAGTGAAATTGATCAGAATATCAGCCAGATGTCTTCGTTGGTCGGTAGTACTAGAAATAGTGCTTCGACGATTCTAGAGTATGTAGGTTCTACAGAAGAGTTTATTGGTAGCACGAATGACCAGTTCCACGGGCTTGTAAGCGACTTTGAAGAGTTGAACAGTCAATTAAGTAGTATTAGCGCTGCTATCGACGAGCTGGCTTATACAAACCGTGAATCGCACAACCATGTATCTGAAATTACCAATATCTCTACATCAATGCATGGTGAGATCGAACAATCACGTCGTTTCTCTGAAGAGCTAGAGCATTCGACTGAGGAAACGCAAGAGCTTCTTTCTCGCTTCATCATCGGTTACGGTGGTTTTGAGGGTATGATCCAAACGGGTCGTCAATGGAGTCAGCAAGTTCAGGATGCGCTAGAAGAGCTAAGCAATCGTGGTTGTAACATGTTCGATACCAATTACGTGCGTACGAACGATGGTCAGATGCCAGAGAAATATGACACTAGCTATGCTGATCAATATGAAGCGATGATGCGTCCTTTATTCGACAGCTTTATCAGTCAGCGTTCTGAGTTTATCTATGCTATTGCTGTAGATCGTAATGGTTATGCAGCGGCTCACCATACTAAAGTGTCGGAGCGCATTACGGGTAACTTTGAGGTAGATAATTTGAAGAGCCGTAACCGTCGAATCTTTGCCGGTAACCGGGCGGAAGTTCGTCGAGCATCTTCTACGGCACCATTCTTACTGCAGACCTTTATCCGTGATACTGGAGAAATCTTGAATGACCTATCGATTCCTCTGTATATCAATGGCCAGCACTGGGGGGCTTTGATCATGGGCTTTGCCCCAGAAAACTTGCTTGATGATAAAAGTTAAATTTTCAAAGACATAAAAAAACGCGGTGTTAACCGCGTTTTTTTATGTCTGGTTTCCGATTACAGGTCGTAATCTGTGACCAGTTGTTCTACAAGTTGTTTTACCGTGTCGTAAGATAGCGGTTTGCTACAGATAGCTGAAACACCTGCGCTTTGCACGGCTGCTAATCGACTTTCATTTTGCTCGCTAGTTACCATCAATATTGGAACAGTAGGTTGCTCGCTATGGCTCCTAATATGCTCAACAAGCTCTTTTCCGTCGACATTGGGCATGTTGTAGTCAGTAATGATCAAATCATAACGACTGCCGTTAGCTATAAACTCTAGGGCCTCAGAGCCATCTTTTGCAGTATCAACTGACTGAATAGAAAGCGAGTCCAGCATCTGCTTGATGTAGTTGCGTGACATTTTACTGTCATCAACAATCAAAACTCTAAGCGCATCATATTCTTCTCTGTCACTGTCATGTTCAAAATCAGTGATGTAATCAAGCGTGCTTCTGAGAGCCATATCCATCTCTTCGCGGCTAAACGGCTTTGGCAGAATGCCGATGGCTCCTGCTTGGCGGATAGGCTCAAGATAGCGATAGTGGGTTTCAGAGGAGATTAAAAGAAAAGTGATGTGCTCTAAAGCGCCTAATCCACGCATCTGGGTCACAAGGTCTGTCCCTGTCATGTCTGGCAAATGCATGGAGGATAAAACTAAATCGGGTGGAGAAGATAGCATATGCTCGAGGGCCGGTTTAGCTTCCGAGAATTCCTCGATATTGTTAATGCCGAAACTGTTTAGATGGCCGATGATAATGTGGCGCTGAACCTTAGACGGTTCGATTACAGTGACATATATACTGCTTAATTCCATATCCTAATCCATTCACTGGTAACTTAGTGGGAGTCGCTAAGGGATAGATAGTTACCTAAAGTTTAGATCATGACAGAGATAACCCTAACAGAAAAGTGGTGAATACTGCTTTATTTTAATATTTAGTAATGTTTTTGAGTGCTTGATCCGAAAGTCGCTTTTTTTCTGGACTGCTGGTCGTTTTTTATCCGTATTACCTCCTGTTTCTGTTTGAATGTTGTGCCTTAAAGTTAATCATTAGCTTTTTAGTTGGAACTTTTTGTTAGTTTCCTGAATGATTTTGTCATATATATTTTTGATTAAGTCGAATTTAAGTTAGATATTGTCTAATCGATTTAAGTTTTAGCTAAATATTCAAGCATTAATTAGGTAACTGGCTGATAAGTAATGGATAACCATTTATAGGTCATTGTTTCTTGTGTGGGTTTTAGGTGGCTAAAAGTGTCTTCAAAGTTCATGGAGTTAAAGTACAGTTATTTATGTCATTAAATTAACGACATTAAGGAATTGTTTGTATGCTAATGCAGCTTGATCTAAATCAGTAAATTCTTATGTTTTGATGTTGTTTGTTTAATTAGGGGCGTAGCATAGGAAGAGAGAGGTAAAAAAACGGATTGATTTCTGCTTTTCGACCTCATGTGTTCCAAGCAAAAAAGGTCAGAGTAATGTGCCCAAATGGAAACGCCGATCTAACTAGGAGTTTGATTCTTAATGCTGCAACTCGCATCATCAGTCAAGATGGATTACAAGCGCTGACAGCGGGCAAGTTGATTGCAGAGGCAGGGGTTAGCAAAGGAGGGCTCTATCATCACTTTCGTACAATGACGGAAGTTGAAATTGAGGTACTCCAGCTGCTTTCTAGTAAGTTGCTCCTAACATTGCAGGGCTATCAAGCTCCGCAATCTAAGGAAGAATTCCTCGATCGGGTAGAGTCAGAGCTTTTTGATTGTTTAATTAGCCATGATGAAACTGCGCGAGCATTGTTCGGATATGTTTCGTCGTCTGTTTTTAACCAGCAGATACAAGTGCTATTACGCCAACTTCAGGATGATATCTCTCTACAGCGATTGCAGATTCTTCAAAAGGTTAGTGTGGGAACGTCTACTGCATCGCTGCAGAATACAGTGCAGATGATTGCAACCATTCAAGCGGGTTTAATGATGCGATTTTATGTGTCTGAGGATCCTGTAAGTGTTGGGAATTACTGGAGAGCTTGTCGATCTTCGCTTGAGGGATTATTAGGAATAAAAGAACAATCGAACATGAGTTGGGAGATCGTTCAGGCACCACCTACACCAGTTTCTTCTATCTGCTCCTAAGTAAATGAATAGACCTTGTAGCGCTGCTTGCAAGGTCATATTTCTCTTATTTATTGATTTGAAAGTTGCTCAGTCATTTGCGTTTTCAAAGTCGAAACGAACTTGTCGCTGTCTTTAAGTGCTTTGATCTCTACCTTATCTTCATCAGCTTTAAGGTAAAGCGTGATGATCTGCACCATGTTTTCTTTGTGTTGGTTAATCTCTTCGATTTCGCGAAAAGTAACGCGCGTTTCTGTCTCTTCAGAAGGTAGCTTTAACAGGATTGATTTAGGTGCAATCTCCACAGACATATTTTTCATTTGATCTTTGGTTTGTTCTAGGTGGTGTTTGTACCAACTAGCTAAGAGCAAGCCTACGCCGAGAGGTGCGAGAAGAAAGATCTTGGAAAGGTTCATCATCATCAACATTAGCGCAGCGCCAACAAAGCCTAATTGGCAGTTTGTCAGTAGTGATAGTTTTTTCTCAAAGAAATCTTTGTCCCAGTGATAAATAGAATCTGATTTGTCCACGCTATTACCTCTCAATAATCAGGCATGAGTCTCGCTTTAAAGGTAATCTTTTGCAAGTATGAAAAGCAGGACAAAAGTCGTGTAACTTGATGTACTATCAAATAGTCTTCGAAGCTTAGATAAAAAGCCCAAATCTGCCCTACAAAATGTAAAGGAGTACTGAATGTCACGTTCTAAATTGCTGGGCTCTGTGCTGGTTACCTGCGCGCTGATAGCGGGATGTGATGATAATAAGGACGTTGTAAATGCTGCTAAACAGAATGCGGCAAGTGATAAGGTCCAAAATGCCGTTGCTGAAGCCTTAGGCATTCTCGATATATCGGAACGTGAATATGGTGATGTTAATGCGCTGACACTCCTGTTTAATTCTCCTTTAGATCCGGATCAAAAGTTTGAACGTCATGTGGTGATTTCACCAGATCTGGGTACGCCGGTGCTCAGTAAAGATGGACGTTCTCTTAGATTTATTGGTCCAGAGCCGCTTCAAAAATATGATATTCAAATTAAACAAGGCCTAAAAAGCGCTACAGGGGCAGTGCTTGAAACAGGCGTAAGCAAATCGTTAAAGGCTAGAGATTTACCTAAGCTAGTCGCGTTCGAAGCGGATGGTGCCGTAATGATTCCAGGTAAGGTGGAATCCTTACCTCTGATTGCAGTCAATGTGCCGGAAGCAGAGATCAATATTTATCGGGTAAAGCCGGAAAGCAGCGTTCAGTTTTTTGATGAATATCAATCACTGAAAAGTGGCGATCGATGGTATTTCGACGAAGATGCCCTGGCACGTTCAGTCGATCACGTTTACACAGCACGTATTCGGATTGGAGAAGATAGAAACAAGCGTAATAGAGCTGGATTTGCCGTTGCCTCTGTCCCTAATATTGATCAAGGCGGTGTTTATTTAGCAACGGTTCGTGAGCCCGGTGGGTTTAGTTATCAAGCAACCTGGTTTAGCGTTTCTGCTATAGGTCTGCAAGCCAGAGACTATGGAAAGAGTACGACCTATATTGCCCAAAATGCTGCAACCGGAGATCTACTTAAAGGCGTAACCCTTAATATCCTTGATCGTAATAGTAAGGTGATCGCAACGGGTGAAACAGATGAACAAGGTAGCTGGCAAGTTGATAATGAGTGGCAACGAAAGAGCCCTCGCTTGATCCTAGCGCAACATAATCAGCAGGTGAGCGTTCTCAAATACCACGCACCTTCTCTAGATCTGTCTGATTATCCTGTTCATGGCAGGCCGACTAAAGAAGTAGAAATTTTTACCTTCGCCCCTCGAAATATCTACCGTCCCGGTGAGGAGTTAGTCTTTGGTTCACTTATGCGTGATCAAGACGGCAACTTACTTTCAGGGCCTTTAAAAATAGAGTTAATTAAACCCGATGCAGATTCAGCAGGAACATGGCGAATTGAGCCTTCAAAGCCAGGTTACTATGAGTTCCGATATGATTTTCCAAGTAATGCGATCTTAGGTGGTTGGCAAGCTAAAGTATTTAGCCCAGCAAGTAAGAAAAATGCGGCTTATTTTGATTTCAAAGTAGAGGCCTTTTTACCAGAGCGCCTTCGTCTGGTATTTGATCAAGCAGCATCACCGCTAAGTTTTGATCTGAACGATAAAATCAAAATACCTGTAAAAGGGGAATACTTGTACGGTGCAGTTGCTGCTGGGAATCGTCTGGATACACAGGTGACATTAAATGCGTGGACAGAACCGTTTGCAAACCTAAAAGGTTTTAAATTTGGCGTACCTTCTTCAGTAGATTGGCAGCAGTTTAGTCTATCGTCTGTAAATCTGAATGATACAGGTGAAACCTCAACTGAGTTCAATCTATCTCAATATAACCCGCAATCTTTTGAAAGCCCCGCTCGTATTAATGTGCGCTATAGCTTGTTCGAAAGCGGCGGTCGCGCTATTAACCGATCTCGTTCAGCACTTTTCTGGCCCAAAGCTAGTTTTGTCGGTGTGAAGCCTTCTTTCGAAAATGATCAATCTGGGAAAGATGACAAGGTTAGTTTTGAATTGGTGAGAGCTGATAAACAGGGCCAATTACTGAACTCTGGAGAAGTCAAAGCAACGCTTTATCGATTGGAAGAGAAGTATTTCTGGAGTCATACCCCTGAGCGCGGTTGGCACTATCAAATCGAGAAAAATGAATACCCTGTAGCGACTGAATTTATTCGGTTAGCATCAGATCAGCCTCAGCAATTGTCCATGCCAGTCGAATGGGGTCCATACCGTTTAGAACTGGATGATATTACTGGTAAGAGTAAAACCGTTTATACCTTCCAAGCGGGCGAACCTTGGTATTACAGCTGGCAGACAGCTTCGGATCGTATCCGCCCTGATTTGGTGACCTTGGCGTTAGATAAAGAGTCATATCAAGCGGGAGACCGCGTTAAAGTAAAACTGGCTTCGCCAACCGAGGGCAAAGCGGTGGTACTTCTTGAAACCGATCAGGTTCTACATTCCCAAGAAGTTCTGTTAAACAATCGTGAAGCTGAGGTAGAGATTCCTCTACCTGCAGATCTAAATCGTCACGATGTTTATATTAGTGCCTTTGTCGTCGCGCCAACAGAGCATAAAGACAAAGTAAGTAAGCGTAGTGTAGGTATTGTACATCTTCCTTTGGATCGTGCTGATCGTGAACTCGATGTAACCATTGAAGTTGCTGAATCACTACTTCCAGAAACCAAAGCTAACTTAACCCTTAAAGTCACTGACAAAGCAGGTAAGCCTGTCGAGGGTGATTACTACATCAGCCTAACAGCAGTTGATAGCGGTGTGTTAAGTTTGACGGGCTATAAGCAAGCCGATCCTTTTAACTTCTTCTACGGCCGTCGTTCTTATAAACCGAAAATCAGCGATATGTACAATGATTTAATTGAGCCTCATATGTATAAGGACGCTCAGATTCGTTGGGGCGGTGATGGTGAGCTAGAGCGTGGTGGCGAAGTGCCTCCGACTGAAGTAGAGATTTTGAGCCTATACCACTCTCCAATTTCTTTGGAAAATGGAGAAGCGACGGTTGAACTTGATCTGCCAGCATTTGATGGCGAGCTGACGTTAACTGCGTTGGCGATGTCTGAAAATAGCTTTGGTTTAGAGAGTGAAACAACCAAAGTTGCTTCTCCTGTAGTGGCTCAGTTATCCATGCCTCGCTTTTTAGCTGTCGGAGATCAAACGACCTTAGCGTTGGATTTAGCCAATGTGTCTGATGAAGCTCAAAATATATCTGTGAAGTTAACTCATCAGGGTGTAGTGAGTTTAAGGCAAGATAGTTTTGAACTGTCACTGGATAAAGGCGAGAAGCAGGTATTGCCTTTGGTTGCCGATGCAGTTGAGTTGGGCGAAGGGTTAATCAGTGCAGAGATTACTTTCGGTGATGTTCAGTTAAATCGTGAATGGGTGCTAGGTGTACGCTCGGCATATCCAGCGGTTTACGGCTCAAATATGCGTGTATTGGCAGAAGGGGAAAGCATTCAATTTCCTTCCGGAGCTATTCAAGACCTCACCAAACTTCAATCGCAGTTACGTGTGGCGAATACGCCGGATCTGAATGCTCAGCAGCATTTTAAAACCCTGATGAGTTATCCATATGGTTGCTTAGAGCAAACTACCAGTAAGTCACAACCTTTGGCGTTGTTATTGGCAGGTGAGAAAGCTCCGGCTTACACGCGTTCTATCACTAATTCTCAATTTGAAAATGGTATTAATGCTGCGATCAGTCGTTACAGCGAGTTGCAGCTAGGCAATGGTGGTTTTGGTTTGTGGGATAAGTTCTCGCCAGAAGAGCATTGGTTAACGGCTTACGCGACAGATTTCTTGCTGTATTTAGATCGTTCAGGTTTTGCTGTACCTAACGCCATGCTGACTAATTCTGTAGGTCGTCTACGTGCTTACGTACATAACCGTAAAGCGATTTCGGTTAGAACTTGGTCAGATATCCCTTCCCATTATGAAATATCCTACAAAGCTTATGCTGCTTATGTTTTGGCTAAGCAGGGTGAAGTGACCTTAGGGCCATTGCGCGATCTGGCAGAGCAGCAACTCAACGACTCTCGTGGTGTGCTGCCGGGAGTGCACTTAGGGTTAGCAATTTTTGAAACCGGTAGTTTGCAAGAAGGCGAAAACCTAGTGAAGCAGGCTCTGGAAAATGAAAGAGCTGAGGGTTATCTAGGGGATTATGGCTCGGTCATTCGCGATAAAGCGATGGCGATCCATACCATTCTGGAACAGCCTAATGCCCGTTCATTACACAACGTTGCCTTGCAACAGATCCCCGACCTACTCGCTCTTTTGAAGCAACATCGTTGGCTCAGCACACAGGAAAAGGCGGCTTTACTGCACTTGTCGAATGCCCTTAATCAAATGGATAAAGAGGGAGAATGGCAGGGGAAATTGCTTCAAGGTGAAATTGAGACGCTGCTGGAAGCTACGACCGAGCTAGGTCGTAATCTTGATAGTTCAGAACTAGCATCTACTGTGTTCACCAATATAAAAGACAAACCGGCTTATGCAAGTTTCCATTGGACGGGTATCCCTAAACAGATGCCAAAACGCGTGAATGAAGGGATCAATTTAGATATAGATCAATTCCGTGTCTTGGATGGTAATGCGCAATTACTGAAGAGGAATCAGGTATTAAAAACAGGCGATTTATTGTTAACACGTGTGAGGCTTTATAGCGAAGAACGTGTGCCAGATGGTTTGTTGGTGAGTTTGCTACCTGCTGGGGTAGAGCTTGAAAATCAGAACCTTCAGCATGCGCTTAAGTTAAAGGATATTCGTATTGACGGAGAGACCGTGTTTCAGAAGGCGATGATCTCCTATCAAGCCTTTAAAGATGATCGTTATGTTGCCGCCGTTGATATTCCAGAAAAACGCGAGCAGGTGGTTTATTTCTTAAGCCGAGCTGTAACGCCAGGGCATTACTTAGTACCACCTGTACAGGCTGAGTCAATGTACAAACCGGCCCACCGGGGTGTTGCTAATAGTATTGAGTACTTAACAGTTATCCCTTAAACGAGGGCTCCTTGAATCTATAATCTATGTACCTAAACGTATGCACCTTAAGCGTTTGATGTGAGGAAAGATGCGATTTGTTTTTCAATTTACCTGTTGTGTGCTTTGTCTTATCGCGGCAGGTTTATGGATAGCAGATCGTGCTTTCCCCTTACATGACAATTCAGCCGGAGGAGCAGCTACGGTTGTTCTCGACCGTAATGGCGAACCCTTGCGTACCTTCGCTGATCACAATGGCGTATGGCGATACCCCGTCTCCATTGATCAAGTTTCGCCTCGGTATATAGACGCGCTCCTTAATTACGAAGATCGTTATTTTTACCAACACCCCGGCGTCAATCCATTGAGTTTGCTGCGAGCGGGTTGGCAGTGGTTTTCAGAAGGTAGGATTATCTCTGGTGGTTCTACGTTGACCATGCAAGTGGCGCGTTTGCACTATCCGAGCCCGCGTAGCGTAAGGGGTAAGTTGCAGCAGATATTAAGAGCATTGCAGTTGGAATGGCATTTGTCTAAAGATGAAATTCTAACCCTATATCTCAATAAGGCGCCCTTTGGTGGAACCATCGAAGGGGTGCAAGCTGCGAGCTTACAATATCTACAAAAGCCAGCTTCACAACTACGCTTTTCTGAAGCTGCTCTACTAGCTGTTTTACCTCAGGCGCCTTCACGCTTGAGGCCAGATAGGCATCCAAAACTAGCACAGCAATATCGAGATAAGGTATTGGATCGTTTGCTTAGCTTTCAAATTTGGGGTGAAGAAAGTGTTAAACGGGCAAAGCAAGAAGATGTCGCTGTATGGCCTCTATCCAACCCGATACACGCGCCACTTTTGAGTCGACGCTTGAAACAGTCGGAACCTGAAAACAAAGTTATACGTTCGACGATTGATAGTGGTATCCAGCAGCAGTTCTCTGATCAGATAAAGCGTTATGTATCTCGACAGGCTAAAGGCATTTCGGCGGCGGCATTGTTAGTTGATAATCAGAGCCGTCAGGTTATTTCGTACGTGGGGTCTGCAGACTTTCTAAATGAACAGCGCTTCGGTCATGTCGATATGGTCACAGCGATACGCTCTCCGGGCTCCACCTTAAAGCCCTTTTTATATGGTTTGTCGATGGATGACAGTCTTATCCATAGTGAGTCCCTATTAGCGGATGTGCCTATAGTGACTGGGCAATATCGGCCTGGTAATTTCAGCCAAGGATTCTCGGGGCCTGTATCCGCATCCTCAGCATTACAACGCTCACTTAATTTGCCATTTGTTCAAATGATACAGCATTACGATTCTCAGCGTTTTGCTAACAAACTCGATCATGTTGGTGCTTCTCTGCGAATTCCCGGTGGGCGCGCTAATCCCGCAATTATCTTAGGTGGTGCTGGCAGCTCTTTAGAGCATTTAGTAACGCTCTACACGAGCTTGGCGAATTCAGGCAGAGTTGCGCCATTAAAGTATTCTGTCGCTGGTGGAGTTGAAGACGCCGGTGATGATGAATCTGGGCAACTACCTCGGCAATTGATGAGCACCGAAGCTGCATGGATTACTTGGAATGCCCTTGCAAATATAGATCCGCCAGATCAATTTATCGATGGTTACTCTCGGGCTCACCTTCCCAAAATTGGTTGGAAGACTGGCACCAGTTGGGACTATCGCGATGTCTGGGCAGTGGGCGTATCTAAAAGATATACGCTAGGGGTCTGGCTCGGTAGGCCTGATGGTTCGCCAATGGAGAAAACTATGGGACGTGTTTTGGCAGGTCCTTTATTGTTCCAGCTCTATCAATTGCTTGAGTCCGAAGCCGATACAATCACAAAACCTGAGGATGTTGTGGAGCAGTCTGTCTGTTGGCCGGATGGTAGGGTTGTGATGTCTAGTGATCAGGCCTGCGATCAAGTTAGAGTTGCTTATACGATTGCTAAAAATACCCCGCGTACTTTGGATCCTGAGCCTCTAGGGCAAAACCGATTTTATAACCCGCAATATAATTATTTAGTGGATCAACAATCAGGCTTAAGGGTGACAAGGGAGTGCGATATTGGTCCTATGAAAAGCCAATCAAGTTTTGTTTGGCCTGCAGCGATGGAGCCTTGGATATCTAAACAGTGGCGAAGGGATGAGCGTATTCCCCTTTTTAATAGCGAATGCAAAACAATCTTACAAACCAGTGCACTTTTAAGATTGCATGGAATCAACCCGCAACAGGTATATCACACCAACGGTTTGGAGATGATAGAAGTGGATGTTAGAGCCGAGGGAAGTGAAGGAAATCTTAATTGGTATCTCAATGGCAAGTTGCTTGAAGGTTCCAGCAATAAACAAAAGCTGACTCTGCAGGGAGGCCAAACTTATCAGCTTTATGTTCAAAGTATTTCAGGGGCGAGCGCTCAAATTGAATTTAGCGTCCTGTAATGACTTGAATAAAATCGTATAGCTCTACACTCCAGCACCCGATAAAATATAGAGACTAACTGTAGAGGCTGTTGAATGAAAAAGTTAATTATTGGTTTGGTTTCCGCTGTTTTATGTATGCCTGTTTTCGCAGCAGACCCATATTGGGAAGAGGGTAAAACAGATCAAAGTTATGAGATCGATGTCTACCATAGCCCGACTTGTGGTTGCTGTAAGGAATGGATCACCCATCTTGAGCAACACAATTTCAACGTAAATAGTATTGAGATGCATGATGTATCGCCAATCAAGCAGCGTTTAGGTGTACCTGCTCAAGGTGCGTCTTGTCATACTGGTGTAGTAAATGGCTTGGTCGTTGAAGGTCATGTACCGGCGCAGGATATTAAAAAGTTATTGGCTGATAATTCCGATAATATCCGTTTGTTGACTGTACCAGGCATGCCATCAGGTGGCCCAGGTATGGATATGGAAGGCGCTCGAAAGGACGATTTTAAAGTCTATGCGGTATCAGATAAAAACGAAGTCAGCGTTTATTCGGAATATGCAGATTACTAAATCCAGTTTTGAATATAAAAAAGGCGAACCATAAGGTTCGCCTTTTTTGTTTTTAGATGAACTCGAAATTACTTACGAATACCTTCAATATGAAGTTCTAGGTATACAGTTTCAGCTGCAGGGCCTAGCTGGTAGTTCATACCAAAATCTTTAGGTTGGATCTCTGTAGTACCTTCGAAGCCTGCACGGTAGCCGCCCCAAGGGTCTTTGCCTTCACCTACTTTTTGCACGTCGATAGAGATCTCTTTGCTTGTTCCGTAAAGTGTCAGCATGCCTTTCATTACGCCGCTGCCATCTTCATTTGGCGTGTATGAAGAGCTAACAAAAGACGCTTTAGGGTGTTTAGCTACGTCTAGGTATTCATCGCCACGGATATGCTTATCACGCTCAGCGTGGTTAGAGTCAAACGAGTTAACATCAATATCAACATTTACTTTAGATGCCGCAGGGTTTGCAGCATCGTAGCTGAATTCACCCGAGAATGTGTTGAAACGGCCAGTTAACCAGCTAGTGCCCAAATGGCTGATGCGGAATTGAATAGATGCATGCGCACCTTTTGTATCAATAACGTAATCCGCAGCATAAAGAGGGGACGTAGTGATTAGAGAGGCTAGCGCCAACCCTTTAATAAATTTAGATTTCATCAATGTTCCTCGCGTAGCGCTAGCATGCGCTTTAGTGTTGTATCTTTATCTATGTAATGGTGCTTTATTGCAGCGAATGCATGTAATGCTGCTAGCACGATGAGTGTTGTTGCTATCAAAAAGTGAATCTCACCTGCAATATCCTCCTGCTGTTCCATTGCGAAGGGTAGTGCTGGAATACTAAACCAAGTAAAAACTTCTATTGCTCGACCATCAGCGGTAGAAATCAGGTAGCCCGAACACAAGGTAAGTAGAAGTAAAACTTCGAGCAATACATGTGCGGCTTTTGCTGCAATTGCCATCTTTTTTGGTTGCGGCAGGGCTTTTGGCGAGCGGTTGAATAAACGCCACAAGATGCGTGTAATCAACAAACCTGCTAGTAGGATGCCGATACTTTTATGCCAGATCGGCACCGTCCGGTATTCGGGATCGTAATAGCTTAAGCTTTCTATATATAAACCGAGGGGGTAAAGGCCAATAACCGATAATGCAATGAACCAATGAAGTAGGACTGGGCCCCATCCATAGCTGTCATTATCATTCAATATTTTGTGGTTAAATGGCATCTACTTCTATCCTCAAATTATCTTAGCTATGCAACCATAAATAACATTGTGCTGCAGTCAAGTTTACGAATCTTTACAAGTTGTTAGCGTCATCTTTTGGATTTGCTTTTCAAACTTTAATGGCTAATCATAAATGCGTCTAATGCATATTTTATATTTCGGTTATTCGTTTAATGAATTTACGTTCGGTCGACCTAAATCTCCTCGTTGTGCTACAAGCGTTGTTAGCTGAGCGCCATGTTTCTAAAGCAGCTGAACGCCTGCAGATGAGCCAACCAGCTGTGAGCAGAGCGTTACAGCGATTGCGTCAAACACTTGATGATCCTCTCTTAGTTAGAACTGGAAATGGCTATGACCTTAGTGCGCGTGCTGTTGATCTGGAAAAGCAGTTAAAGCCATTGTTACAGGATGTCGCATCGATTATGCAGCCGGAGGAATTCAACCCAGAACTAGCCGAGGGCGTAGTTAAGCTAACAGGCTTGGATTTAGAATTGATTCTGTTGATGCCAGATGTGGTAAGGATGCTGCGTGAAAAGGCACCGAGCTTACGGGTAGAGATTGTTTCTCAGCGACCAGAACATTTCGAATACCTCGCAAAAGGTGAAGTGCATTTTACAATCACTGGGCTATCTCCTGATTCAGGGCAAGACCAATTCAGACGCTTTCCAATTGCACGTACAGGTCATGTTTGTGTTCTGGATCAAACTAACCCTTTAGCCAGCCAAGGTTCTATTAGTTTGAATGATTACGCACAGGCATCTCATGGACTTGTTTCCATTACTGGTAAGGGCCCTGGCATGATGGATATCGAATTAGAAAAATTCGGTTTGGATCGGAAGGTGATGCTGAGGCTCGCAAGTTTTATGTCGGTTGCGGAGTTTGGTCAGGGGTCTGATCTGATTTTTACACTGCCCGAAGTAATGGCCCAGCATTTGGTAAAAAGCAGCAGCCTAGTGATTAAGCCGCTGCCTATTGAATTTGATCTACCTGAGGTTGTGCTCTACCTCTATTGGCATGAGCGCTTCCATCAAGATCCAATGTGCCGCTGGGTGAGGGCTCAGCTGTTATCGATTTTTCAGCCTGATTTATAAGTGAGAACCTGACATAAGCTGCATGGTCTCATTACTCCAGCTCAAAGCATCATAATAAGCATCGGCATAAATTTCTTGAATATGAGGTGGCAGCTTAAATGCCGATTGGCCAATCATGTAGAAGTTGACTGCTTGCAGTAAACGACCAGCAGGACCTTCGTAACTTGTCACTGCTTCGACAATTTCATCAGAGACGGATAGTTGCTCAAGTAAGGAGTCTTGTTCAATCTCAAGTAGCGCGTCCAGCATTGAAATTACGCCCGTAATAAAAGCGAGTTCAGAATCAATCTCTTCAGTGCGATAAGCGACGGATTCGCACATTCTTGCTGTCATTAGGATCTGACGAATTAGTTCGCTCGGTTTCTCATCATTACTAGATAGGGCAAGTAGGGTGGCCCACTTGTTGATCTCGTTCATGCCTAAGGCAATGATCGCCTGACTTAAACTCTCTATCTTATTAGGCAGGTTATATTGCGCAGAATTGACGATACGCAACAGTTTGAAGGTCAGTTGTGGGTCGCGAGATGAGATGTCTGCTAGTACTGCAGGAGTAACATCTTGATCCTGAAGCGCCGCTAATAGGTGAATTACAATGGCCTGGCTGGACGTTAACTTTTTACCTTCGACTAGCGTGGGTCTAGACAGGAATGTGCCCTGGAAAAGCCTGAACCCTAAGGCATGGCAGCGCTCATACTCATCATGAGTCTCAACATTCTCAGCGAGAGAAACTACCTTAAAAGGGCGCATGCTTTCCAAGTGAGAAACAATCGCTTCATCACTATGTTTGCGAATATCGACTCGCACCATATGCGCAAGTTTAAGCAGTTCATCATAGTCACTACTGTAAGTGAAATCGTCTAAAACTAAGCGGTAGCCAGCATCCACATATTTTTTAAGTGAGCCAAGCAATTCAGGCGTGATATTAGGCTGCTGCTTAACATCCAGAACTAAATTGTGTCGCGAAAGACTTGGTAGGCTTTCGGTACGAATAAAGCCTTCAGTGACATTCAGAAACGCGGGTAAGGATTTTAATTTGCCTGAATCGTAGATGCTGGTGAAATTATTGATCAGAACATTACAGGATTCTTGGTCGCCTTTTAAAAACTTGGCTACAGCTTCACCATGTTCCGACTGATATAACAGCTCGTACGCCACGACATTGAGTTCGCGGTCAAAAATTGGTTGTCGGGCAAGTCCTAGCTGGTTTAAATGTTCTTCCATGTGCATTTATCCTGTTGTTTGTTCATACAACAAATCCTAGATCGTTTAACTCTAACAGCAGAGCCACTATAAAAGCGATGGTATTAAGAAACCCTTAACAAATTAATCAGTGGTTTTGTTATCTGGTCGTATCAGTATAGGTTAGATCCTAATCATCGACGGCTAAAATGAAGAGAAACATCAGGAGTTCAGTAGAGACCTTGAGGGTTGAGTCATGGGTCTGAATATGAATTTTATTTCTATAAAAACAGAGAGTTAAATAATTGCATTTGCATCTCAAAAAATCACTGGTATACTGCGCGCCTGTCTTGAGTGATCTAGCTCAGACAAGGCCCTTCAGGCCCGCTATGGTGGCCCTGCTGGTCCTTCCGCAATGATAAATCGTGAACCTGGTCAGGCCCGGAAGGGAGCAGCCACAGCGGTGGATTCATGTGCCGGAATGTGGCTGGTGGGGTCATCACCAATCCCATGGTTTACAACGTTTTTCTGCTGATTTCTTGCTCTGCTGACGCCAAGTGCCACACATGGTTTATTTCGGATCTGCTGCATATCTTGAACAGTCACGACACGGCGTTTTTTCTTTTACTTCTTCATCTAACTGTGAATAACAGAAGGGTATGCTGTATTAGAGATAAGCTATGGATTCATATCTAAAATCCCGTCCTTCCTATGATTAATTAATACGTCATTTATGTTCTTAACATAGGAAGGGGGGAGGCTAGAAACTAAACTACTTCTTTAAGTTTGGTGATCTTTACAGATGATAGGTCAAACTCAATTTCTATTGGTTTATCAGTAGATCTTCGTCCACTTGAGTATGGTGACCTTTTAGAAGTAAGCTCATTACGCATAGTGCCATTTACGTGCCTTCGATC
This sequence comes from Neptuniibacter sp. QD48_55, assembly GCF_047778115.1. Classification (GTDB taxonomy): domain Bacteria; phylum Pseudomonadota; class Gammaproteobacteria; order Pseudomonadales; family Balneatricaceae; genus Neptuniibacter. Next base: position 1,565,918 of record NZ_CP180555.1, read on the forward strand.
ACATTTTCTCTTTCGGCGTTCAATTCCTTTGTGTTGGCTGTTTTTGAAGGAGACTATCCACTCTTTTGCGTGATTCAGAGTTGGTAGATTTGGGCTGATACGTTCATTGAGATCATTTACCCAGTAAAACGTGAATTGGTAGTCCTCAAAGTCTTTAACGAGTTTTGCCATATTTAGATTGAGTATTACTTACTTGGAAAATTAAATTGGCGCTATTCTAAGTCAATTGAAGGTTTGTGTTTATAAGAAAAACTCTTATTTTGGCTTTTTTTGTGCGGCGCAATAAATATTGGTGACTGTGGTTTGATATTTGAAGGTGCTAGATCGTTTGTTCTACGGGCCAGATAATTATTAACTTTGAGAAAGAGCATAAATGCTTATTGTCTGGTTTCTAGTACATTTCTTCGATTTAAATTAGATGAGTTTAATGCTTATGTTGCAGTGCGGTGATAAATTTTGATGCATCTCTTAGTAAGGATATCGGAGCTTGTTAAGGAAGGAGACAAGTCAGGAATGGAGGGCATATTGGTGGACTCAAAAGCGACTTTCAATATGTCAATCCATACACATACTGATATCTTATTCTTTTGCTACATTGGTTTTTAATCGATACAGCACAAAGAAAAGTATGCCGAATGTGATAAGGAATATATACGGACAATAGATAATTCCAGCGAGGCCGCTGAAACTAGTCACGACGAGTAATAATATATCTTTTATTTCTTCCATGAGATTAGAACGTTCCTTAGTTCTTCCCAAAAATCAAAACGGTCATTTGAATTCTAGCTTAGTTTTATCCTTGAACAAAGCAAGGCTACTCTATAGGTCTATGTTTTTACGCTAAGAGTACGAGGTTTATTAGAGTCTGCTGATTGTTCACCAATCTTCTTCAGCGCCAGAATCAAGCCTGATCCCACTACCATGACAATGGCTGAAAGATATAAGCCTAGATTGTAGTTCCCCAAAGTCTCGGCTAATAGCCCGGTTAAAAATGGCGCAATTATTTGAGCGCAGCCATAAGCAAGGGTCATCTTGCCCATGAATTTAGAAGGATTACTAGGGAAGAAGTGGCCCGCCATAGTCAGCACGAGGCTTACGCAGGCAACAAAGGTGCCTCCAAACAAAATTGCAGACAGGGCAATTAATGGGAATGCATCGCTCAGTGTAGGAATCATGATGCCAATGATTTGCAGGCTATAAGCACCTAATAAAGCTTTTAAATAGCCGTACTTGCGTGCGACTCTATCCCAAAGAACCACAGCTGGAATAGCAGCAAGCCCTATTAAGACAAAGGATAAGGCGCCTTGACCTTCTAAACCTTCGAGACCTTCAATGATATCGACGATAAAAGTCGCACTAACGACATAACCATAACCCGCACAGAAGTATGCCAGTAAGAATAGGCGAGTAAATTTTTTGCTGGGTGGATTGTCTTTAGGTGCTGCCTGAGCGTGATCAGAATGGTTGTTAGGGTGAGGTATCCATAACCATGCCGGCACTGCGATAATTGCTGCTACGGCGGCAAAAAATAGCCATTGCTGCTGCCAATTAGCAGAGAATTGTAAAAGGATTTCTACGATGATGGCTGAGACAGCTATGCTCATGCCTATCCCCGAAAAGTGGATGCCGAGCTCGCCCCTGTGACCATTGTTGACCAGCCATTTTAAGATTAGCCCAGAGGAGATGATTAACCCGCCTGAAGCACAGATCCCTGCTATTAAGCGCATAAAAGACCAAGTATAAAGGTCGTTAGAGATAACCATTGCTGCACTTGTTACCACGCTGAGTACCAAATATAACTTCTGCAACACATACTTGTGGTGAAGATTGTTAAGGTTTGCCGCAATTAGAACACCAATCATATAACCAATGTAGTTCACGGTAGCGAGCCAGCCGCCGCCAGTTTCAGTAAGGCCTGCTTCTGCCTGCATGATTGGCAGTAAAGGTGTGTAGGAAAAGCGAGCGACTCCCACTGTAACAACTAGGCTGCATATACCTGCAAAATAGACCTGACTTTTTGTAAGTGTGTTGTTCATAAATGCTTTTTGGCTTTTATTGTATTTATGTTCAACAACCATAGCGCTTTCTGATAATCTTAAAAAGTGAATCTTTTAGAATTAAAACTTCAATAAAAGAGAACTATATGGAGATTGTAGCGTTACGCACGTTTAAGGCTGTTGTTGATGAGGAGGGTATTAAAGGTGCCTCTGAAAAGCTTAATACAGTGCAGTCTAATATCACTACTAGAATTCAGAAGTTAGAAGACGAACTTGATTCTAAATTATTTATTCGGGTAGGGAGAAAGCTCGAGCTTACAGCGACAGGCCAGCTTTTATACAAATATGCCTCCCAGATTTTGCAGCTGGAGTATCAAGCTTCAACCGCTATCTTAAAAAGCAAAGGGAACTACGAACTTCGTATAGGCATGCCTGAAACTTTTGCTGCAGTTCACCTACCCACGACGCTAAAACAGCTTAAACGTAAGCATCCAGAAATCATTCCTCGAATCTATACAGATACAAGTGACCGATTAGCACTCGCTATTTTGAATGATCAGTTAGATTGCGCGTTAGTCGGAAATGCTAAGTCGCATGAGGATCTACGGATAATACCCGTTGTTCATGAGTCGCTTGTGCTTGTAACACCAGTAGATCAAGAATATGAGCCCGTTCTGTTTGTGAGAGAAGAGGGCTGTGGTTATAGGAAGTGTGCCCTGGCTTGGCAAGAATTAGGCGATAGATTTACTGATGAGATGATGGTGATGAGTAGTGCCGATGGCATTCTTGGCTGTATTGCCGCCGGATTAGGTTACACCGTTATCGGCGAAAATATGGTGACAGGGAGTCGTTATGAAAATGCACTTAAATCAGTGCCCGTTACCCAAGGACTGCAAAGAATAGAGATCTCGGTTATCTATCGAAAAGGTCATCCCTTAGAACAAGGTATTTTAAACTTTGTCAGCCAATTTCCTGAAAATAAACAATAAAGTAGCTTGAGCCTTCAGTGTTTGAATTGAAAACATTAAGCATTACCCTCTGGTTGCAATAGTAAAGTCGCTTTAGCGTTATAGTTTGAATTGTTTGTTAATTGTCCAATAAATCCTTCCGTACTGTATAGATCGTAATCAGCCTGAAAATAATCTCGATTTTTGATCGATTATTATTGAAATGGATCTAAATGATAAATATTATCACCTGCTATTGATTATCCTTTGTATTCAATTCCTTAATTCTAATGTAGTAAGTGCAAATACATGAATAAGCTAAACACATTTAATTTACGCAGTAAGATCGGCTTGAGCTTCGGTTTTGTACTGTTATTGCTGGTGGCAGCATCGTTTACAGGTATTAAAGGTTTGCACCATGCAGAAGATGGCTTTGTGCAATACCGTGAGTTAGCGCGCGATAGTAATCTTTCGGGGCGCTTACAGGCGAATATGCTGAAAGTGCGTATGTCGGTAAAAAACTTTCTTATCAGTCATGACAAACAATCATTAGAGCAATATGAAGAACGTATGGCGCTAATGAACCAGTTTTTAGAACAGTCTAAGCAAGAGATAAACAATCCAGAGCGTAGTCGTTTGATTATGGAAACAGCAGCGCTATTAGACGAGTATAAAACGACTTTTCAGAAGGTGGTTGGATTAGTTAAAACTGAGGATGAGTTGTATTACAACACCTTGGCCCAGCAGGGCCCAGTCATGCGCGACAGTATTACTCAGTTAAGAAAGTTAGCTAATAACCGTGGTGAACCTGAATTGGCATTTCTAGCTTCTAACTTGCAGGAAGATCTGTTGCTAGCGAGGCTATATCTTGTTCGTTTCATGGAAAAGAATCATCAAGAAGATTTTCAGATTTCGATCAATAAATTGGATGGTGCTCTAACAAATCATCTAGAAAACCTGAAAAAGGTGTTCCTGCTAGACAATGAAATCCAGCTGTTAGATCGTTTTGCTACAGCACGAGATAAATATCTGGCTGCAACTTTAGAAATCCATAAGACAATCGATCAGCGCAATAACCTAGTGATTGGGACTCTGGATGTGATCGGTCCTCAAGTTGCGAGTAATGTTGAAAAAGTAAAGTTGTCAGTTATTGCTGATCAAGACTCGCTCGGGCCAATGCTACAGTCACACAATCACCAGGGCTTTATTTCTGTGATTGTAATCTCAGTTATAGCGGTTATTTTGGGTGTTTTCTTTGCACTTTGGATCACTCGCATGATCACTCGTCCGATTTTAGAAGCTGTGAACTATGCAGATACTTTGGCGGAAGGTGATCTAACCCAGATACTAGAAACAAATCGCAGAGATGAAGTGGGGAAGTTGCAGGGTTCTTTAGGTCATACGACCATCAGATTCCGTGAGATGATCACTGAAATCAATCAGGCGGGTTACAACATGAGTATGTCAGCGGAAGAGTTAGCTGCGCTGACAGAGCAAGCTCGTGCTGGGACTATGCAGCAGCAGGAAGAAACTGATCAGGTAGCATCTGCTGTAACTGAAATGGCGTATACCGCGCAACATGTAGCGGTTAACGCGTCTAGTGCAGCTTCTTCTGCGGATAGTGCTAACCATCAAGTGATGGAAGGCCGCAATAAAATGAAGATCGCGACAGAGGGAATGAATCGTCTCTCTTTAAGCTTGGATAAAACTTCGTCTGAAGTGGAGCACCTTCAGCAAAAAACGCGTGATATTAACGCTATTCTTGATGTGATTCGTGAGATTGCAGAACAGACCAATCTTCTTGCTTTGAATGCGGCTATTGAGGCGGCGCGCGCTGGTGAGCAAGGTCGAGGTTTTGCTGTTGTTGCTGATGAGGTGCGCTCTCTTGCACAACGTACTCAGCAGTCTACTGAGATGATTCACAACTTGATCGATGACCTACAAGCCCGCGCTAACTTGACCGTTAATGTGGTTAATCAGGGTACACAAGAAGCTAATCAGTGTATTGAACTGGTCGATCAGGCTGATTCTGCATTGAACCAGATCAGTATGACAGTTGAACAGATGAATGAAGTGAATGCTCAGATTGCTAGTTCTGCTGAACAGCAAAGTGTAGTGGCAGACGAAATTAGCCAAAGCTTGAGTAATGTACGTGTGATTGCTGAACAGAGCCGTGTAGCTGCTGATGAAACGGCCAATTCAAGTATTGCGCTAAGCGATGTGGCGGCTCGTATGCAGGAAATGGTGCAGCGCTTCAAAGTAAATTAAATTGTAGGGATAATGATGACAAAGGGGTGATTTATCACCCCTTTTTTGTACCTATTCAACAGCGAACTTTTAATATGTAGGTTTTTCGCTATTGTTATCAAAGAATGGATTTTTACCCATCTAGAAAGGTATCAGGAAGTTAACAGTGGCCGATCAAGTAAACGTAACAAACATGTCTTCGTCTGAGCCTTAAGTGAGTTGATGTCGTTGCCTGCCTTCAATGAGGCAACAGTAATTGCACTAAAGCTAGAGGCTAAATATCTAGATCATGTTTTTAATCTCTACTGGGAAAGTGATCAGCGCGAGATTAACGATATTGGTCAGGCGCTTGATGACGTTGATCAAACAAAACTAAGAAAAGTTGCTCATTCCCTAAAAGGTTCGTCTCGTATGTTAGGGGGCGAAAGGTTAGGTGCTTTGGCTGGTTTTGTAGAACAAAAAGCTAGGCAAAATGAGAGCATTTCAGAACCCCAACTCTTGGATTGTTTACACGTTAGTTTGGCTGATTTTAAACGTGCAGTACTCCAGTCTAATTTACTCTCTTAACTGCCCTTTACGATCCGAGTAAGTTGAGCACGAGCCCTCGGTTAGCATTGGCTTGAGCTTGCAGTGCGATACCTACATCTTGCTGAATAAGGGCGGTAGCACGTTCTGAAACCGTTTGAGCAAAGTCAGTGTCACCAATCACAGATGCTGCTGACGCTTCATTTATATTAGTTTCGGTAAGTGTGTTTATCGTGCTGTCTAATCTGTTTCGGCTTGCACCTATTTCACCTGATACCGTCGCTAAAAACGACTGGCTTTGATCGATAATGTCTAGAGCGCCTGCGTTGCTAATATCTAAAGTGAATAGACCACTGTTATCAAACTCATCACTGACATTGAAAGTACTTATGTTTTGAGAATCCTCTGTACCCGGGCCTGTTTGCAGGCGGAGCTGACCATCTTCTGCGAGTAATGATTGGCCGTTAAAAGTACTTTGTCCCAGGGTATCCTGTATGCCGCTTAATAGGGCATCTGCTTCACTTTGCAAGGCTGAACGGTCACTTTCATTTAGAATCCCATTTTGAGCTTGAATGGACAGTTCGCGAATACGTTGTAGCGAATCATTGACTTGATTAATACCACCATCTGCAATCTGAAGTGCTGATACACCATCAAGACTATTCCGAATGGCTGCGCTATTTCCTCTAATTTGAGTTTGGAAGTCGATAAGTACTTGCAGGCCGGCAGGATCGATCGCTGCATTATTTATTCGCTGGCCGGAAGCAAGCTGTTCTTCAGTTTCATTTATTCGATTCTGAATCTGATTGAATTGAGAGTAGGGGCTGGTAGCAAACCCAGTTGGATTTATAGGCATGAGTGCGCTCCTGATTTAACTATATCAGTATAGTGCGTACACACGGTTTATGAGTTGATTTTTGTTCAGGTGAAATGGATAAAAAAAGGGCGCACAACTGTGCGCCCTGAAATCTTGCAATGGAATAAACACGGACGAGTACAAAACCGTTGTACTCATAAACTCTAGGTAAAGAAGCAGCCCTAAAGTAAAACTAATAATAGGTATAAATATTCGTGACGCCAATGGTTCCTTAGTGTCCATTAGATAAGCAGGGGTATTTACACCTTTTTGACCCTGTATATTGAGTATTACTGAAGTTTGATTAGTCTAAGGGTCTAATAAGATTAAGCTACCTGAAAGGCAGCTTTATCAGAGGTTTTATTGCAGGTAAGCAGTGCTTTTTTAAGACTCAATAGGCATCTTACAGATATCAGGATGTTGTTCTAAGGTACTGATTAGCAGTTCCATCTCTTCTTGTGTACCAATCGATATGCGAAGGTAATTATCGATACCTGGTTTGCTGAAGTAGCGTACCAGGACCTTCTTCGTACGAAGGAAACCCATCAATTCAGCGGCCTCAATAAAGCGGTGCGTGCTGAATAAGAAGTTAGTTTTAGACGGTAAGCTAATAAAACCTAACTCTTCTAAACGATTAACCGTCCACTCACGTGTCTCGATAATTTTCTTCGTAGTCGCTTCGAAGTAGTCGTTATCTTCAACAGCGGCAACGGCTGATTCAATTGCTAGCATGTCTAGAGGGTAAGAGTTAAAACTATTTTTAACGCGTTCTAGACCTGCAATCAAATCTTCGTGACCAATTGCGAATCCAACTCGCATACCTGCTAGAGAACGAGATTTGGAGAAGGTCTGAATCACCAAAACATTGTCATATTTTTGGGTTAATTCAACAGCGCTAGAAGCGCCAAAATCTACATAGGCTTCATCAACCACAATCACGGTTTCTGTATTGCGTTGAGCTAATGCTTCAATATCACCTAACTCAATTGCTCGGCTAGTTGGCGCATTCGGGTTAGCGAAAATAATACCGCCATTTGGCTGGTTATAGTCTTCTAGGTTTAACTCAAAGTTATCACCTAGGGGTAACAGCTTAAATTCGATATCAAAAAGATTGCAGTAAACCGGATAGAAACTGTATGTGAATTCTGGCATCAGCAGAGGTTGTTCTTGTTGGAAGAACGCTGCAAAGGTATGAGCAAGTACCTCATCAGAACCGTTACCAACAAAGACATTCTTACGCTCAACTTCAAAGTGGTTAGCAAGTGCATCTTTTAACTGAGTGCAATCTGGGTCGGAGTAGAGTCGTAACCTATCTGTATCAAAGTTATTGATCACCGCTGCCGCCTTCGGCGAAGGAGGGTAAGGGTTTTCGTTGGTGTTTAACTTTGTGATACCGCTTTCTTTAGGCTGCTCACCCGGCACGTAAGGTGTTAGACGCTGAATTGCGTCACTCCAATATTTGCTCATTATTGATCCGTAATACTCGAAGACAGCACTTTGCTGTGTTATTTGGCATGAGTGAATAATTTCGCAGAAGGATAGCAGAATTTGTTTACGCGTTTAACAACAGACTGGATTCTTAATCTATGGCAAGAACCTTTATACCGTTATCTTGCTAGCATTTCTTTCGAGTACAGTGCAAGGTTAACAGCCGAGAGGGGAGGCTCGACTGTTAGTTAAAATTCGGATTCATAGTGGCCGGTACTATTTAGGCGCAATGACGGCTGATAAACATAGCTGTTACTGTATCCATGGTATTAATATGATTTACAAACCAAGGGATTACAGTGTTTTTAAGGTAGCTGTTTAATTCTGCGCGGTTATGGTTTGCTTGCCATTGTTGTTGAGTTTCACGTATCTCCTGTAAAACGCGTTCATGCTCACCTTTATGGCATGTATAGGGTGGGAAGTTCATTCGTATCATCTGTTCTTCTTCGCGGGCGAAGTGTTCGGCATTGTGTTGGTAAAAGCCGGATAAAGCACCATCAACTTCACGGTCATTACCTGTTTCCAAAGTGTTGAATAACTGATTAAGAAGGGTGACAGCTTCTGCATGATCATCATTCATAAAATCAACCGCGACTTGTGGGATATCAGTTACTTCAACTTGCATAGGTAAGTCCTCTCTAATGGAAATGCAAATCCATCTTATCTCTTCGACGCTTTTTAGATATTGATGTCAGTCAATAAACATATATCTAAAATACATCTAAATGACCTCAGACTTTATAAGTGTTAAGGGATTAACCATTTTTTCTGGATGAGTGGTTAGTCTTTATCCCTCTCTAAATCTTAACCTGCAAATAAGTTGTTGAAAAACAAGAATAATATTTTTGGCCCGAACTTTGCCAATAGATGACTGAACAAAAAAATAAAAATGTTACACGTAGTTATGCATAGCTAATCAAAGATGAGGGCATAGCTGTGGTGGCTGGCATTGGCGGAGAGACATATGTCACAAATTGAAACCTTCTATGAGGTTATGCGACGTCAGGGTATTACGCGTCGTAGCTTCCTGAAATATTGTAGCTTAACGGCTGCAGCCTTAGGTTTAGGGCCAACATTTGCACCTAGAATTGCGCATGCAATGGAAACCAAAGAGCGTACACCGGTAATCTGGTTGCATGGTTTAGAGTGTACTTGCTGTTCTGAATCGTTTATTCGTTCGGCTCACCCGTTGGTAAAAGATGTTGTTCTATCCATGATCTCTTTGGATTACGACGACACCTTGATGGCTTCAGCTGGCCACCAAGCGCAGGAAATCCTTTATGAAACGATGGAAAAATATAAAGGTAAATACATCCTTGCCGTAGAAGGTAACCCGCCATTAAATGAAGATGGTATGTTCTGTATCTCCGGTGGTAAACCTTTTGTTGAAAAACTGAAGTATGCAGCCAAGGATGCTGCTGCCATTATCGCATGGGGCTCTTGTGCATCTTGGGGCTGTGTTCAAGCTGCACGTCCAAACCCAACCCAAGCGGTACCTATCCATAAAGTTATTACTGATAAACCAATTATCAAAGTACCAGGTTGTCCTCCAATCGCTGAGGTAATGACCGGTGTGATCACCTATATGCTGACCTTCGGCAAAATGCCTGAACTAGACCGTCAAGGTCGTCCAAAAATGTTCTACAGCCAGCGTATTCACGATAAGTGTTATCGCCGTCCACACTTTGATGCAGGCCAGTTCGTAGAAGAGTGGGATGATGAAGGCGCACGTAAAGGTTACTGCCTTTATAAAGTGGGGTGTAAAGGCCCAACTACTTATAACGCTTGTTCAACTGTACGTTGGAATGAGGGTGTCTCTTTCCCAATTCAGGCCGGTCACGGTTGTATTGGTTGTTCTGAAGATGGTTTCTGGGACAAAGGTTCGTTCTATAACCGTTTAACCGATATTCATCAGTTTGGTATCGAGAAAAATGCAGATGAGATTGGTATGGCTGTAGCGGGTGGTGTTGGTGCCGCTGTTGCTGCGCATGCGGCGGTAAGTGCGGTTAAGCGTGCTCAGCATAAAGGAGATCAGGAATAATGAATAAGCCATTTAATGCGAGTGATTTAGATAACAGTGGCCGACGCATTGTTGTAGACCCTGTAACCCGAATTGAAGGACATATGCGTTGTGAGGTGAATGTTGATGAAAACAACGTTATTCGTAACGCTGTATCAACAGGCACCATGTGGCGTGGCCTCGAAGTGATTCTTAAAGGTCGTGATCCACGTGATGCTTGGGCCTTTGTTGAGCGAATTTGTGGCGTTTGTACAGGTACTCATGCTTTGACATCGGTACGTGCGGTAGAAGATGCTTTAGGCATTCAGGTGCCTTTGAATGCACACCTTATCCGTCACATGATGGATAAAACTCTACAGATTCACGATCACATCGTACATTTTTATCATCTACATGCGTTGGACTGGGTGAATCCAGTTAACGCTCTTAAAGCCGATCCTAAAGCTACCTCTGAACTACAGCAGATGGTCTCTCCTCATCATTCGAAATCTAGCCCAGGCTATTTTAAGGATGTACAAACGCGCCTTAAAAAGTTTGTTGAAAGTGGCCAACTAGGACTGTTTGCTAACGGCTATTGGGATAACCCTGCTTACAAACTTCCTCCAGAAGCCGATTTGATGGCGGTTGCTCATTATCTTGAAGCACTTGATTTCCAAAAAGAGGTGGTAAAAATTCATACCATCTTCGGTGGTAAGAATCCGCATCCTAACTACATGGTGGGCGGTGTTCCATGTGCAATTAACTTGGATGATGTTGGTGCTTCAGGCGCGCCAATCAATATGACTAGTTTGAACTATGTCTTAGAGCGTATCCGTGAAGCGCAAGAGTTTACTAAGAACGTATACATCCCTGATGTTATGGCAATTGCTGGTATCTACAAAAATTGGTTATACGGTGGTGGCTTAGCTTCAGAGAACCTTCTGTCTTATGGTACTTACACTCAAGTGCCATATGACAAATCTACAGATCTGCTTCCTGCTGGTGCGATTGTTAATGGTAACTGGGATGAGGTTCACCCTGTTGATGTGCGTGATCCAGAGCAGATTAAGGAGTTTGTTGATCACTCTTGGTACCGCTACGAAGGTGAGAAACAGGGCTTGCACCCATGGGAAGGTGAGACAGAGCCTAGTTTTGAGCTTGGCCCTAACACAAAGGGTACCAAAACAGATATTAAAGAACTGGATGAATCTGCTAAATACAGCTGGATTAAAGCACCGCGCTGGCGTGGTCATGCAATGGAAGTGGGGCCTCTTGCTCGATATATCATTGCTTATGCTTCTGGTACTGAGCACGTTCAGGAGCAGGTTGATCGCTCTTTATCTGAATTCAATCAGTCTACGGGCTTAGATTTGGGTATTAAACAGTTCTTACCAAGTACATTAGGCCGAACATTGGCACGTGCACTGGAGTGTCAGCTTTGTGCGGATACTATGTTGGATGATTGGTACCAACTGGTTAACAACATTAAAGCGGGTGATAGCTCGACTGCCAATGTTGAGAAATGGGATCCAAGTAGTTGGCCAAAAGAGGCAATGGGAGTTGGCATTAACGAAGCTCCTCGCGGCGCTTTGGGTCACTGGATCAAGATCAAAGATGGCAAAATCGAGAACTATCAAGCAATCGTTCCTACCACTTGGAATGGTTCGCCTCGTGATAGCAAAGGTAATATTGGTGCATTTGAAGCTTCCTTGCTGGATACACCAATGGAGCGTCCTGATGAGCCGGTTGAAATTCTTCGCACCCTTCATAGTTTTGACCCATGCCTTGCGTGTTCAACACACGTGATGTCTGAGGATGGTCAAGAGCTTACTAAGGTGAAAATTCGATAAGAATAGTGGCGCTGTTGATTCAGCGCCTAAATTCAGGAGGTTATTTATATGACTGCATCGGTTAAACCTAATAAGTCAGATAAAGCTCAGGAAGTCGCTTCAGATCAAGTTGTCGGCGAGCCAGTTATTACCCGTAAACAGACTGCTGTTTATGTGTATGAAGCACCATTACGTTTATGGCACTGGGTCACTGTCTTTTCGATTATCACGCTTTGTGTAACGGGCTATTTTATTGGTGTTCCTTTACCAACGATGCCGGGTGAAGCTATCGATAACTATCTGATGGGTTACATCCGCTTTGCACATTTCACGGCGGGCTATATCGTAACTATCGGATTTCTTGGCCGTATCTATTGGGCGTTCGTGGGTAACCATCATGCACGTGAACTGTTTGTGCCGCCGTTCTTTAGCGGTAAATTCTGGAAAGAAGCATGGCATGAGGTACGCTGGTATCTGTTCTTGGAGAAGACTCCTAAGAAATATATCGGTCACAATCCACTGGCTCAGGTGGGGATGTTTTTCTTCTTCGTGCTCGGAATGATGTTCATGATCGTCACAGGATTTGCTTTATACGGTGAAGGCCTGGGTCAGGACAGTTGGGCAGATACATTGTTTGGTTGGGTTATCCCGCTCATGGGGCAAAGCCAAGATGTACATACTTGGCATCGCCTAGGTATGTGGTATCTGATCACGTTTATCTTGATCCACGTTTATGTGGCGATTCGTGAAGATATTATGTCGCGCCAGAGTCTGATCTCGACCATGATTGGTGGATGGCGAATGTTTAAGGATGACCGTCCAGATTAATATTCTGGTAAACGAGTCACTGGAAACCGGGCAATGACCCGGTTTTTTTATCTGAAGGTGATGATCGTAGGTACGTTAAAGCTACAAAGCCGCTAACGCCAGTGAATCCAGTATGAGTATTCAATTCGGTTTGAAAGATTAAGCGTTTTTTGAAAGTCAGGACTGGGGGAGTCTGAACATTGAAAACCAGTAAATTCAGGTTCGCTCCAGCCGGTCATTCCTCCCATATAATCTCTGCGATAGCCCCAATGGCCACAAGATAAAACAGTATCGAATTGGCTTTCTCTTTCACATACAGCACAGGTTTCAAACTTAACCTCAATATCTTGACCTTCAATCCCCCAGCTATCGGAAACATAAGGTGTGTCATAAAGTGCGACAGCAGAGTCACGGTACGGCCGACCTTGCCACGGTTTGTCTGAATCATCTATGGGTGTTTGGTGTAGGCCGTAACCGTGCTCAAGAGGGGCACTGTCATAAAAAGGATTGGTGAATTGATCGGGGACATCAATCTGAATGTCTTTCTCTCCGGGTAGTAGTTTGGCTGTTGTTCTGCGAATTTGTAATAACCTAAAGCGATCGCAATCAGCCAGATTTAAACCTTCCACCTGCCCGCTAAAGTTATTTTTTAAATGAATTTCTATACCTATCCCGGTGGCATTGTCAGTTGCAATGTATTGGGCATTACTTCGACTACTGTGATACCACGGTTTTGAAAGGAGAAGAGAGCCTATTGTATGGTTTTGATAGGTAACAGGGCAGACCTGTCCTTCGACCAATTCTGCAGCCGCGAGGAAATTTGAAGTTATTAACATGGTAACTGTTGTAATAAATACCTTGTATGTCATTCTTACTCCAATCAGGTCAGACTGAATTGGTTGCTTTTAACGAAGGTATATACAAAGCATAGACGCTTTTTAGGTTTTGCAAGTTTTCAAATCAAGAGGATGTGAAATGAGTTCTGCGCACAATCAAATTAATTACATTGAGTTACCGGCTAATAATTTAGGAAGCACTAAGCGCTTTTACTCTGACCTTTTTGACTGGAAGTTTACCGACTATGGGCCTGAATATAGCGCTTTTGAAGGCGCAGGATTAGCGGGTGGTTTTATAAAGCTGATCTGAAATCCAATTCAAGTAATGGTGCTGCACTGGTGATTTTGTATAGTACAAACCTTGAGGCGAGTCAGGCGCTAATTGAATCAGCTGGTGGTGAGATCAAGGTACCAATTTTCAGTTTTCCCGGCGGGCGACGTTTTCATTTTCTTGATCCAAATGGCAATGAATTGGCTGTTTGGTCAGATAAAGAATAAAGCCGTGATATCGATTTAAAGCTGGTTAGCTTTACGGTACCGACCTTGGTAATCAAAAATTCTCTCTTGCACACGCCAATAGTGTTTTTGCTCGCGTCCAATGACAAAATCTGGTGCAACTAGAAGTGACTCATAAGCTATCGCTTCTTCTATGTTAGAAAAGTTTTGCGGTGCTTGGCTATTCGCAACCCGTCGTCCAAAGATCTCATTAAAGCGTTTTAGCTGGGCTGGCTTTGCAAAATCGAAGCTCTCTTTCAGCTCTTCACCTTCCTCACCATGATAAATAACCTGAAGCTTGGACTGATTCTGGATCAACGATAACCCAGCACATCGGATCACCATGGCATCTTTCAGTTTCAATGCATCTTTTAATTGATCGTCTGGGTCGATAATCGCTTTATTGCACTGGTGACATTTACGGGCAGCGATATCATTCTCGGCATTACAGTGAGGGCATTCCTTAAATCGAAATCGAAAATCACACTGCTCTGATGGCGTGTCACTTTCGTCGCTTTCAAGCAGGCCTTTGCAGCGTCGACCATGATGTTCAATCACCTTGCCATCACTGTCTGTTTTTCCCCAAAAGATATTGGCAAAGCCGCAGGCAGGACAAAATACTTGCACCGGTTCGGAATCAGGGGATGGGCGTTTTTCACCCACTTCCGGATGGTGCAGATTATAGTTGTTGCCAGCATAGTCGATGACTAAACAATCTTTCTTTCCAGGCGCGAGTCTGAGGCCGCGTCCAACAATTTGTTGATACAGACTAACAGATTCGGTGGGTCTTAATATTGCAATTAAATCGACATGGGGGGCATCAAATCCTGTCGTAAGAACGGATACGTTAACCAGATACTTTATTTTCTTAAGCTTGAAGTCACTGATTAAGCGATCTCTATCTTCGCTGGTGGAGGAACCAGTGATCAAAGCGGTTTCATCTTCGGGAAGGTAAGTGCTGATCTCTTTGGCGTGATCAACTGTTGCTGCAAAGATCATCACGCCTTGGCGATCTTGAGCACGTTCAATAACTTGTTCGATAATCGCTCTGGTGACGCGATTGTATTTTGTGAGCAAATTATTGATATCTTTTTCAGCATAAGTGCCAAATGCGGTTTGATCTAAGGCTGAAAAATCATATTGCGCGACCGCTGCATCTTCCATCTCTGGAGGGGTTAAGTAGTTACGGCTAATCATGTAACTCAGCGGGAGCTCGTAAATACAGTTACGAAACGGTTTTTCCTGCTCGCTTCTAACAAAACCACGATAATGCTGCTGATAGATCCAGCCCATCCCCATTCTGTAAGGCGTTGCAGTTAATCCAAGTACTTTTAAGTTGGGATTGATCTCTTGGAGTTTGCTAATGATTCGACCGTATTGGCTATCTTCGTCATCATTAACGCGGTGGCATTCATCGACGATGAGTAATGAATATTCATTATTAAAAAGATCAATATTCGCCGCGACAGATTGCACACTGGCAAACGTAACCTGTTTTTCGATCTCTTTGCGATTCAAGCCCGCTGCAAAAATACCGCCTTCTAAACCATAACCTTCATATTTAGCGTGATTTTGTTCAACCAACTCTTTGACGTGAGCTAGTACCATAATCTTTTTGCGCGCTAAGCGAGCCAGCTCTGCTATAACCAGGCTTTTTCCTGCACCTGTTGGTAGCACGATCACAGCAGGGTCGTCAGTTTTGCGAAAGTGATTTAATGTTGCATCAACGGCTTCTTGTTGATAGGGGCGTAGAGAAAAGGATTTGGTCATTTTCACTAAAGATAAATAATAGAGGGCAGAATAATACTCTAAGTATTTATGAAAACGCTAAATATAAAAAAAACCGGCCTAAGTAGGCCGGTTTAAAGTATCGCAGCGATTAAGAAGGGGGGTTAATCGTCTGCGTCGTCCTGATCAAACCGGGTCATAAGGTCACGCAAAAGACCGAAGTTATCATCCAGTTTGCTCTGGGATTCTTCATCAGCGTCTTTGTGGCGGATATCTTGATGAATCAAGCTGTCCAATAGATCTACCCCGAATAATGAACTGTCTTCTAAGAACGCCATGGCTGGGTTAGCAACCAAGTTATCGAAGTTGTTCATCATCTGGCCTAAGTGGCGGCCATTATTGCCTAATGGGTTATCTAGTTGTTGCACTTGCTCATAAGCAGCTACCGCTGAGTAACTTGCTGATTGAGTCATAGTTACATTCAAGTTCATCAACTCGGATTTGTCCATTTCAAATTCAGCTGCTTGTTCAAAAGCGTCTTGAACATCACCGCTGAAGAAGTCTTCGGCAATAAGATTGATATCCTGAATTAGGGTTGTCAGCGCGTCTAACTCGTCTTCGTTTAGATCACCCTCAACACTAAAGCTATAGCTACTGCTGGCGCTACGCTCAAGGCCGAAAGATACAGCGCTACTGTTACCGTCAGAGTAGGCGCCTAAAGAGGCTGTTTGACTTGCTTCACTGTTGAAACGAATTGAAACTTTGTCTCCTTCCTGGGTCATGACATCAAGGGAGAAAGACTCAGCTTTTGAATAACGTTCAGCAGCAGAGATAGAAGTCTGGCGTGTGGACGCTGTTTCGTTGGTAGGCGCAAGGCCGGCCAGCGCTTCGAACGTCAGATCTTTGGTTTGCTCGATTGTTGCGGAGATATCAGGGGTTAGCATGTTGAGATCTTCTAAAATCTTAGTTGCTTCTTTAAAGCCTTTTTCTACACCTGAAACTGCCGCTTTATACATACGGTCTAGGTCAGCATCAGATGCTCCTCTGGCACGGGCTTGTTCAAGGCCTTGTGCTACAAAATCGGAGATACGTGATGCAACTTTTTCCGGAGAGTAATCATTAGCGTCGAGACTTTTCATCTCTGATGCACTCATACCCGGAATGTTTTCTGCTAGTTTGGCTACTAACTTATCTGCCGCAGATGCAGAACGACCGTTGCTATCTTTACCATCAGCAAACCCGCCCGTAACCAGTGTTTCCTGGCGAACCTGAGAGTAGGCTGCTTGGCTGCTTAATAGAACTTGCACGGTGTTTTCCTCCACAGACAAAAAAGGATCAAATGATCCCATTGTTTTAGTTGTACTACTAAATATAAGAGGGTTATCGACGTTTTGTTGAGAGACTTTAATAAAAAGCGTAACTAATGAAATTGTTTCATCTAAAGGTTAGAGGGAAAAAGTAAAAACTACTTCCCATCTAGGATGATCGATTCCGCGATTTCAATCTTATCATTCGGCCCTTGAAGGATGATGATATCTCCCTGCTGTATATGTGTATTGCCACTTGGGCTGTGTTCAGATTGATCACCACGACGGATCATTGCCACAGAGACTTGGTGCTTTGATAAAGGAATATCTCGCAGAGTTTTACCAATCGACTTGCAGTTATTTTCAATTTGAACGGGATGCAGTATCTCTTTCATACGGCCTTTACTATCAATTTTTTCGGAATGCTGGCCGTGATAGTAGCCATGTAGAAGGTTGTACCTTTCTGCGCGTACTTGATTTATTTGTTGTTCAATTTGTTGATGGTTGATACCCAGCATAGACAGAACATGGGAAACCATCATTAAGCTGCCTTCCAAAGCTTCAGGAATAATTTCGGTGGCTCCAGCATTCTGAAATGCTTCGATCTGAGAATCATCCCGTGTTCTAACCAAAATAGGTAAAGTCGAGAAGCGGGTACGTATATGCTTAAGCGCTTGCATCGCTGTTTCGGCTTCGGGAAAACTAAGGATCAACATCCGCGCACGGTCAGCACCAACAGCGGCCATCACATCATCTCGTTTGGCATCACCAAAACAGATGTGTTCGCCTGCTGTAGCAGCTTCCATTACACGCACCGGATCATTATCTACGACAATGTATGGGATGTTTGCTTGGTCTAAGAAGCGCGCGATGATCTGACCCACACGGCCAAAGCCACAGATAATCACATGTTTATCTAAACTATGCGGATTTAGCTGGCTGGCATCAGGCAATTTCTGTTGTGGTGATTCAATCGGATCATCTTTGTGCAACCAACGGCTCAGGCTGTAAGTGTGGTTCATCAAAATCGGCGTGACGATCATGCTGATGATGATCGTAGACACAACAATAGTATTGATATCAGGCTCGATCAGATGATTACCTAAGGCTAAAGCCAATAAGGCAAAACCAAATTCACCGCCTTGGCTAAGGCTGAGGCCTGCTCTTAAGGCATTTGCCGGGTCTTTATGCAGTAGCGTACCGAGAAGAGTAATAATAAAAGTCTTTAACAGAATTAAGCTAACACTGAACAGGATAATCCAATACCAGCTGTCGATTAGAGCAGATAGATCTAATTGCATCCCGACAGAGACAAAGAACAGCCCTAAGAGTACATCTCTGAATGGGCGTATATCGGCTTCTAGTTGATATCTGTAACGACTCTCACCCAACATCATTCCTGCTAAGAATCCACCGAGGGCCATAGATAAACCTGCAGCGTGAGTAATCCAAGCGGCTAAAAGGGCAGCCGCCAGTGTCGTCAAAACAAACACATCGCTGGAACCGCTGCGTGCTGATTCATGGAAGAGCAATGGCATCACAATATGGCCAACCAGCAATAGGATTATGAGTAGTGTTGAGCCCTCAAGTAGCATCAATGCGACTTCGGCACTGTCTATCTCTGTTGCCGAACTACTGAGTGTCGGGACAACGATTAGGAAGAATACAGCCGCTAAGTCTTGGAAGATTAAAGTACCAACTGAAAGCTGGCCATGAGGGCTGTTTAGTTCGTCACGCTGAATCAGCTCGCGGCTTACAATCGCTGTAGATGATAGGGCGAGTGCACCGGCGATAACTAAAGAGGTGGTTTGCGGCAGGCCAAAAAGGTGGCAGATTGCCATCAAACAGGCAGCGGTGATAATGACCTGCAAACTGCCTAGACCGAATACAGCCTTGCGCATGGCAAACATACGCGAGACTGAGAACTCTAAGCCGAGCATAAAGAGTAAAAAGACAACCCCTAGTTCACTGAGTAGCTCAATGCTATGGGTGTCTTTGACGACCCCTAAACTATAGGGGCCAACAATAGCGCCAACACTTAAGTAGGCTAGGAGAGGCGGGAGTTTGATGCGCCGAAACAGGGTTGTGGCAACAACGGCACAACATAAAATGACCAAAAATTGCTCGAAAAAACCCTGTGACATGCGTATCCCTTACTACATGAAGACGCTGTTGATGTGCAGAATTACCACATCAGGTCGTCTGGAATCTTATAATCCGCGTACGGATCATCTTCTTCTGGTTCTTCTTCCGGTTGAACACGAATAACGTAATTAGGCAGACGTTGCTCAATTTTCTCTGCAAATTTATCCGGGATCAGGTAAAACTTTTCATCTAACGCTGCGATCGCCACTTGGCCGCGGAACAGTTGCCCTTGAATGAGCGAAGTTACATAAATAGTTTTAACTTTATTATCGTATACAAAGTTGTAACTTACTTCGGCATCTTCGGGTAGCTCGATCTGTTGCTGTATGATCATCTGACGGCATTGCGCTTCAATCTCTTTGTTGCGGCGCTCTTCGTCTCGTTGACGATTCAGTTCACGATCATGCTCTTGCTTAGCTTTACGCTGTTCTTCTAGCGCCTGCTTTTTCTCTGCTTGCGTATCAACAACCTGCTGGCCCGATTTGCGTGCCTTTTTGGCTTTTTTGTTTTGCTTACGCTTTTCAGTATCTGCTTGCTTCGCTTTTTTCTGGTCAACCAGTCCCATATTTAGCAACTGATCTTTAAGTGAACCTGCCATAACTTACTCGTAATACTCCTGTTGGTTATTATTGGCACTATAACAAAAGTTAACGCTACTATTTAAAAAATAACGGAAAATAGGACAAATCTATTAGGAATATCACTTGTTCACCTATGGGCTAAAGCGTACCCTGCACCTGCAATTATTTTATAGCTGGATTTTATATGTCTGAACATGACTTAACACACCCTTTTGAACGGTTAACACCATCTTTTTTGATGGATGCGGTCGAGAGCCAAGGGCATTGGTGTGACGGTCGTACGTTTCCTCTAAATAGTTACGAGAACCGTGTTTATCAGGTGGGCATAGAAGATCAAGAGCCGATGATTGCCAAGTTCTATCGCCCTCAACGTTGGAGTCGAGAGCAGATTCTAGAAGAGCATGAGTTTAGTTTCGATTTAGCGGAGCAATCTCTGCCTGTTGTGACCCCTTGGCGTAATGAAAAGGGGGAAACCCTGTTTGATTATGAAGGGTTTATGTTCGCTTTATTTCCTCGTAGAGGAGGGCATGCTCCTGAACTCGATAACCTTGATAATCTTTTTACGCTAGGCCGTTTATTGGGCCGCATGCATCTGGTGGGCGCTTCGAAAAAGTTTGATCACCGACCGACTTTGACCAGCAAGACATTTGGTCATGACAGTGTTGCGTTTTTAAGTGATCGCTTTATTCCGGCTGAACTTAAACCTGCTTATGATTCCGTGGCTAGAGATCTTCTGCAGGGTGTAGATGAGATCTTAAAAGCTTGTGGTGAGATAGAACATATTCGTGTTCATGGTGATTGTCACTCCGGTAATATGTTATGGCGTGATGATGCCCCTCATTTTGTTGATTTTGATGATGCTCGTATGGCACCTGCGATGCAGGATATTTGGATGCTGCTCTCTGGTGATCGACATGAACAGACGCAACAGTTGTCTGAAATAGTCGATGGCTACAACGAGTTTTACGATTTTAAACTCAAAGAGCTACGTTTGATCGAAGTCCTCCGAAGTTTACGAATTATGCATTACAGTGCATGGCTTGGCCGCCGCTGGGAAGATCCAGCATTCCCTCATAGCTTTGGTTGGTTTAATACCGAGCGTTACTGGGGTGAGCATATTCTTCAACTACGTGAGCAATTGGCGTTACTAAATGAAGAGCCTTTAAAGATTCTCTAAGCTTCATTTTGAGTAGGATATTAAAGCTGCTTGGTCGCTATAACTATATTTCGACCACGATCTTTAGCTAAGAAGAGGGCATCGTCAGCACCGCTGACTAGCTGGTCATAATTAGTGTAGTTAGAATCCAAGGTGGCGCAGCCTAGGCTTGCTGAAAGCGTATGATATGCGCCACGAAGTTTTATTTTGGTATTCAGCGCCTTTCTAATTCTTTCTGCACAAATTTGAGTGTCAGCCTCGTCGCTATGAGGCAACAAAACAATAAACTCTTCACCTCCGTAACGTGCTGCAATATCTCCCACTCTTAAGGTTGACTCTATTATTTTGGCCGACTTCTGAAGCACATAATCTCCCGCTTGATGTCCATAGTTATCATTAATCTGCTTAAAAAAATCTAAGTCGATCATGATGATCGATAAGGGTAGTTGATATCTTTGTGCTCGTTGTATTTCTGTATCTGCTAGTTCTCTGAAATGTTGCCTATTAAAGAGTGATGTAAGGGGATCACTAATTGAGCGTTGATAGGTTTTATTGAGTAGGCTACATGTAAACCCGCTTAGTAAGCCGAGAATCAGAGAGCCAAGGGCTGCCCAGCCGGTTAAATATGACATCGGTATGTCATGGACATGGTTATCATTCTCGAGTCGTGCCGACAGTTGCCAAAAGCCACCAGGGACTTCTATGAAACTACTAAGATACTCTTCGTCGAATACTGAAGAGGAACCAAAGAATACATCCCCTTGCTTGCCTTTTGCATCACTTCCGCGAATAGCGTAGGTAGCCAGCTCATCGCTTAGAGCTAGCCCCGTCTCTTTGAATATCCTATCTAAATCTATGATTATTGTGATGAAACCCCAGAACTTGGTTTCAGTGCCTTCACGGTTGTAAAGGGGTTGTCTGGCAATAACACCTCGCCCGCCTTGAACTAGATCTAGTGGGCCGGCCATGATCATCTCTTTCATCGCTATGGATCGCTCCACCACTTCTTTTTGTTCAGGGATTTTTCGTAGGTCCAATCCAATCACTTTATTGCCATCAATGATGGGATAAATATGCTTAACGATTGCATCGGGAGCCAATTGAGCTTGTCGAATGGTTGTTCTAGTGGACAAAAATCGTGTGGTTAAAATCTGAAAGTCGTTCTCATCTATATCGTTTTGTAGCAGAAGCAGTGATTCCAAAGCTTCGATAATGATGAGGTTGTCATCCAGCGCGAGCTGTATGCGCGAAGTGAGATAATTGATTCTAGCTTCAACCTGCGCTTTATCTTGTTGATCATGGATATTGTGATCTAACTTAACCAGCCATCCGGTCGTGACAAATGCACATGCGGTGACGATTAGGCCGACCAGCCAAGGTAAACAAAATCGAAGTGTAAATTTCCGCATGTTCTGAACACACTACTGCAAATTTCGGTGAATATACATAAGCGTAGCTGTTTTTTCTGGAATGACAGGAGTGTTTAGATTACTCTTTGACTGTTTTTATATACAGTATTTTGAGTATGCGTTTATTCATAGCCGAAAAGCCAAGTTTAGGACGAGCCATTGCCGATGTGCTACCTAAGCCATTGAAAAAAGAAGAGGGTTGTATTCGCGCCGCTAATGGTGATGTGGTTAGTTGGTGTTTCGGTCATCTTCTGGAACTGGCTGAACCGGGCGAGTATGACCCGCGTTTTAAACAGTGGAATCTACAGCACCTTCCCATTGTCCCTTCTGAATGGAAGATGCAGGCCAAACCAAAAACGCGTAAACAGATAGCGTTACTAAGAAAACTCTGTAAAGAGGCCGAAGAGCTTGTTCATGCAGGCGATCCTGATCGTGAAGGGCAGCTGTTAGTTGATGAAGTAATCGACTTTCTGAAACTGCCCCAGTATAAGCGCCAAAGCATGAAACGCTGCCTGATCAGTGACCTCAACCCAAGTGCTGTGAAAAAAGCGATTGCGCAGTTAAGAGATAACCGAGAATTTATCCCTCTTTCTGTATCCGCTTTGGCTCGGAGTCGAGCTGATTGGCTCTATGGTATAAATCTAACCCGTGCATACACATTGCAAGGACAATCTGCGGGTTACCAAGGGGTTTTATCGGTTGGGCGGGTACAGACGCCTGTATTGGGATTGGTGGTAAGACGTGATCAGGCGATCGATGACTTCAAAGCCAAACCATTTTATGAGGTCTTGGCTCATCTCAAGGCAGATAGCGAAGAGAGATTTAAAGCTAAATGGCAGCCGAGTGACGCTTGTCAAAAATGGCAGGATGAAGAAGGGCGAGTGCTCTCTAGACCATTAGCGGAAAACGTTGCTGGGCGTATTACAGCTAAACCGGGCGAAGTAACTGCTTTAGAGAAAAAGCCTAAAAAGGCAGGGGCTCCACTCCCTTACAATTTATCTGCGTTGCAAATTGATGCGAATAAACGTTTTGCTTTAAATGCTCAGCAAGTTTTGGATACCTGCCAGAGTTTGTATGAAAAACATAAGCTAATTACTTATCCGCGTTCGGACTGTCGCTACTTACCCCAAGGTCATTTTGCGGAGGGCGCTAAAGTATCGTCAGCTGTCTTTAAGCATTGCCCGCAGTTTCAACCGCATCAAAGCCTGATTGACTTAAACAAAAAGGGAAAGGCTTGGAACGATCGTAAAGTTGAAGCCCATCATGCGATTATTCCGACTAGTAAAACTGTAGATTTCACTCGCCTGGATAAAACAGAGCAGCAAGTCTATGAGCTGGTGGCTAGGCAGTATCTGATCCAGTTTATGCCAGATCATCGCTATTCAGAAACGCGAGTCGAGGTGTTGATTGAAGGCGGTAGGTTTACTGCTTCCGCTAAACAAGTACTCGATGTCGGCTGGAAGGTCCTGTTTGGTAAAAAAGAGGGCGAAGACGATCAAGTACAACTTCCTAATCTCTCTGTTGGACAGACCCTCTATTGTGAGCAAGGAGAGGTCATAGATAAAGAAACTCAGCCACCAAAGCCTTTTACCGATGCAACCCTTTTAGCAGCCATGACAGGTATTGCGCGATTTGTTGAAGATACCGATGTTAAAAAGGTGCTTAAGGAAACCGATGGCCTAGGCACAGAAGCGACAAGAGCTGGTATCATCGAATTACTGTTTAAACGGGGCTTCTTACAGCGTCAGGGTAAAACTATTCGGAGTACCGAAGCAGGCCGAGCGCTAATTAATAGCCTCCCAGATAACGCGAGTAAGCCTGATATGACAGCTCGTTGGGAGGCTTCATTGAATGATATCAGTGAGCAGAAGTTAAATTATCAAACATTTATGCAGCCTTTGACTGATGAGATCTCTTTGATGATTCAGAAGGCGAACAGTATGGATGTGCAACTGCTACGTAATATCAAACAACAGCCGAAACCTGCTTATAAGAAAACACGCAGAAGGAAAGCCAAACCCGAGGCGAAATCCAAAGCTTAAGGTGAAGAAAGTTATCTTGTTGGCCAGTTAATCTATTTAGGGTTTATCTCAATATCTTGTGTTCGATATATCTCATATAATGACGCTTTCAAGTTAGTCATTCACTTCTGATGAACTAAGCATTGGGAGCGCAGGGTAGTTTATGGAACTTCTTTCACTCAAAACCTTTAAATACGTGGTTGAATTCGGTGGTGTTCAAGCTGCATCGAAAGAGCTACATACTGTTCAATCTAACGTCACCGCACGAATCAAAAGGTTGGAAGAAGAGATAGGTTCGCCCCTGTTTTATCGTAAAGGGCGCAAACTTGAGCTGACGCCTACAGGTTATACCTTGATGGATTACGCTAACCAATTACTGCAACTAGAACATCAAGCCAGTATCGCGGTTAAACAAGTAGGAGAAGCCACAGGGGAGATTAGGATTGGTTCTATGGAATCCTTCGCCGCGGTTCGTATGCCTGGCCTGATCCAATCCCTACGAAAAAAACACCCTAATCTGTTACCTCGAGTGCAAACAGAAACCAGTGGTCAATTGATTGAAGCTGTTCTTAATTACAAACTTGATTGTGCCTTTGTTGGTGGGCCGGTACAGCACAAGGATCTTGTTTGTCGTCAGGTGTTAATGGAAGAGTTGGTTTTGGCCACTGCGAAAGGAGTGGATGTTCCAGACTCGTTAATCATGTTCAGACAAGGCTGTGCGTACAGAGATAAGGCTCTAAATTGGCTACGTGATAATGGCAGATTAGACACTGAGGTGTTAGACATGGGAACTCAAGAAGGGATCTTGGGTTGTGTGGCTGTAGGTTTAGGTTTCACTTTAGTACCTAGGAAGGTGGCAGAAGAGTCGAGGTACGCAAAAGATCTAAATCTCGAGGTGCTCGATGATCAGTTTAGCCAGATACCTACAATTATGATTACGCATAAAAATGCTATTGATATGGCAGGCATAGATACTTTACTAGCGCTGTTTGATGGTAAACCGCCTGAGTGGGAATCAGCTGCTTAATTAGCTATTTAAGCCAAGGATGGGCTTTTAGGTTTTCAACAACATGGTCTAGGAATAAACGGACCTTAGGATTTAGGTTTTTACGGCTAGGGTAGAGCGCGTGGATACCTACAGTAGGCACCTTATAATCGGCTAATACTTCTTTTATCTCCCCTGACTCAAGTTCATCAATGCAGAACGCTTTAGGTAAGCGAGCAATCCCCAAATTACGTTTAAGCATCTCCAGGCTGAAGCTTAAGCTATTCGCACGTAAACGGAAGTTAATGGAAACCGCTTTACCTTCATTCCAGTTTTCAAAGACCCATTCATTGGAGTTTAGATGAGTGCCGATACATTGATGTTCTTTTAAATCGTCTGGAGTTAGTGGTTCACCAAATCGATCTATATAGGCTTGGCTGGCATATAACTTAGAAGACGCATTGGCGATCTTACTCCCGACGAGGCTCGAGTCATCTAAATTTCCCACACGCAGTGCTAAGTCGATCCCTTCTTGGACAAGATCGACGACACGAGGGCTGAGTTCTATATCGATCTGAATGAGCGGGTACTTCTCCATAAAGCTGGAAATTAGGTCATTCATAATGAATATCCCAATTTCAGGTGGCATGGTAATGCGCAACCGACCCTTGGGCTCACCTTGAGTGGAAGTAACGTGATTCTCGATATCTTCTAGTTCGGAAAAAAGGGGCAGGCAGCGTTCGTAGAAGTTTTGACCGTCAGCAGTAAGGTTTAATTTACGAGTCGTACGTTGTAAAAGCCTTAAACCTAAGTCATCTTCAAGCTGAGTAATGCGACGGCTTATAGTCGATTTTTGAATGCCTAATTTATCCGCGGCTGCGGTAAATCCATTGTGCTCAATTACCTGAATAAACAAACGGACATCATTAAGGTTCATAGAAAGCTACAACTATGGATGATTACATAAGGGCAGTTTGATAAAACTCAGAATTTAAGAGCAGCTACCTTGGGTTGTCAGTACAACAGAAGGCGTTGTCGTCTTAACACTCTGGAAGCTCATATCAGATTTATTAATGGTCAAGTTTGTTGTGTCCATACCGCCCATAACTGGGTCTTTAGCCGTTCGACTTAACTTGATCTGTTCATCAGACTGTTCAACGCTAAAGCCAGCAACACCGTTTACAACAGCAGAGTCATTTTTAATTACAACAGAATAACTGCAGCGGCCTTGCGGGCAGTTACGCGTCTTCGGCGCTTTCATAAATGGAGCCGTGTAACTGGCATGTGTGTAGGAGCACGTATATTGCTTATCTTCGGCCACGGCAGTTAATGGCGTTGCGATACCAGCAGTCAAAGCAATACTCGCGACAAGTAGATTAATTTTGGTGTTCATAATCCTTCCCCGTATTTTCCTTTAGTAAGTCTAAGGCAAAATATCAATCCCTGAAAGCCTTAGTATGTGTTTAAGCTCCATGGCCCAATAGTATTTTGAATAAATCATCAATCTTATTGATGGTATTGGGAAATATTTAGTGCTTGGAATCTGCATGATTGATTAATTAAGGCATGCACATATAGCTTATCGTTGATTGTTGCTTGGAGAGGCATGAGAAAGTGCTAAAGCAAGCTCTACGTCGTCTGGTTTGATATGGCCTTGTTTGGCCCAATTCAGAATTGTTTGTCGTTCTGGTGTTTGCCCTTAAAGCATAGTGTGGCATCCAGCCTTTGAAAAAGTGAGTGACTCGTATTATCTACTATCACTCACCTTTCTATGGCTGTCAAAAACCGCAGCCACCACTTGGACAGCCGCCACCACTCATGCAAGGAGGCGCTTCAGGATTTTTGAGTGTCGAACTTTTAACAACTCCTGCGGTTGATAAAAGTTTTGTAACTTCCGAGTCTTCAGGGATCTCTTGTGGGTCTAGATTAGCGAGAATACATAGCTCACCCCAAGTCTTAGGGGTTAGAGCCATAGTGTGCTTCACTTCAACCACATCACCTGTCGCTTCAATGCGATAATCGTATGTAGGCATAATTAGTCCAGTTTAGGTTCATGCCAGTTGATAGATTTTAGGAATTTGTGAGCAGGGTAGAATTTACCATCACTGCCTTCCTGGTCCTTGGAGGATTTGATGTAGGCTTCAGGTAGTTCACCGCCTACGTATACATCCAGTTGCTTTTCATTCTGGTAAAAAGCCAATGTTTGGTCAACTTCGTCCTGCGTCTTACACAGCTTAGATAGGTTGCTTGCTTGAACAGCAGCCATATCTTTGTCGGCATCAATACCCATGATGTGGGCCATACCGTAAGTCACAACAAGGATATCTGCTACAGCATCACGAATTTCAGAGGTATCTTTGTTTTCGAGTCCTTCAACTAATTCAGCTAGCTCTTCTTTGATTAGGTGTAATTGCTTGCCAGCTTTTTCCCAATTTGGGTTTTCAAGATTGCCTTGTTCATTACCAAATACGGTGTTTAGGTAAGAAACGTCAGTAAAGTTGCTCATTGTTGCTCCAAAAGGAATTCAGTTGTCTTAGTTTGCTTGTTGGGCAAACTTATAAATTTTGTCGATGACAGCACGTAGTCCGTTACCACGTGATGGGCTTAGATGACGATCAAGTTCTAGTTGCTTAAACAAACCGTCGACATCAAAAGCACAGACCTGATCCGCTGTTTTATGGTTGAAAGCGTTTTCAACCAATACCAGTAATCCACGAATAATACGGGCATCTGAGTCAGTAGCAAAGGTTAACGTACCGTTGGGCTCTTTATTAATGACCAGCCAAGTATTGCTTTCACAGCCTTTAACGAGGTGTTCGTCTGTTTTTAACTGTTGGGGAAGGCCTTTAGCAGATTTCCCAAGCAGCATTATCTCTCTGTAACGAGCATTCCAGCCTGAGATACCTTTAAGCTTATCGATCAAGGATTCTGGCGATGAGTTTGATTCAACAGCCACAGCCGTAGGGCGAGTAATCGAATCCAGTGTCTGCATAAAATGGTTCACTTCCGCTTCAGTATTATAAAAAGCGAAAGATGCTCGTGTCGTACCCGGTAAGCCCAGCCTCTGCATCAGAGGCATTGCGCAATGATGCCCTGTACGGACAGCAATACCTTGTTGATCTAACAGCAGGCCAATATCTTGCTGATGTTGGTCGGTCAGTGTGAAAGATAACAAACTGACACACTCAGATGCTGAACCAATACGATTAAACCCTTTGATTTGAGAACAGCCATCGATAGCTGTTTTAAGCAAATGTTGTTCGTGTTGTTCCAGTAATGATCGATCAAAACTAGATAACCAGTTCAGAGCGGTTGCTAAACCGATGGTGGCACTAATATTCGGTGTGCCTGCTTCAAACTTGAAAGGCAGATCGTTATAAGTCGTTTGATCAAAACTCACGTGTTTGATCATCTCACCCCCGCCTTGCCAAGGAGTCATAGCAGATAGCAGTGCTTCTTTGCCGTATAAAACACCAATACCCGTTGGAGCAAAAACCTTATGTCCCGAAAACAGGTAAAAATCAGCATCGAGATCTTGAAGGTCAATCTGAAGGTGGGGTAGAGCTTGCGCGCCATCGATAAGCACTAGCGCGCCAGCTTGATGGGCTAACTCTATAATGCGCTTCACAGGGTTAATCGTTCCCAAGGCATTAGATGCATGAGTTACCGCAACTAAGCGGGTTTTATTGGAAAGTAGCTTTTCAAATTGCTCTAGATCTAACTTGCCATTATCTAAGAGCGGAATGATTTTTAGAACAACGCCTTTTCGCTGAGCAAGCATCTGCCAAGGAACGATATTAGCGTGATGTTCCAGTGTACTTAAGATGATCTCGTCGCCAGCTTTTAACTGCTGGCCCCAGCTGTTGGCAACTAGGTTGATCCCCTCTGTCGTACCCCGTGTCCAGATGATCTCTTTTTCACTGCGGGCATTCAGATAGCGAGCAACGGTGCTGCGAGCAGACTCAAAAAGCAGCGTAGCATCCGCGCTGAGCGCATGACTTGCACGATGAACATTGGCGTTGC
This sequence comes from Neptuniibacter sp. QD48_55, assembly GCF_047778115.1. Taxonomy (GTDB): domain Bacteria; phylum Pseudomonadota; class Gammaproteobacteria; order Pseudomonadales; family Balneatricaceae; genus Neptuniibacter. The sequence continues at coordinate 1,595,299 of NZ_CP180555.1, forward strand.
TCTGCTGATAATATTCAGAGACAGAATCTATGACACATTGCGGCTTTTGAGTTGTAGCAGCATTGTCTAAAAAGGTTAAAGAGTTTCCGTTAACTTTTTGATTTAAAATGGGAAACTGCTTTCTTATGTCCTGTAATAAAGTCTTAGGATCTCGCATGCTTTGGCTTAGCTATCCTTAGATGCATCATCTTTATCTGCAGCTTGTTCAGCCCAGTGAGCCAGCTGTTTGTTATAGCGCGCACGCCAGCGTGTGTACATCATGGCGCTGGTGAAAAGCGCACCTACAAGTAAGGAATAGCCAATGCCATAGATAGCCGTATTTGGATTAGTCGCAGCTAATACCGCCTGCATAAACAGCAGTAGAAGCACAAAACAAAGCCATGCGTGTCCACGAGGATTACCCTTAATAATCACCCCTGCAAATGCTAGCAGTGGAGCCATATGGATAAGCCAAATAACCCAAGGTTTTCCGGTTGGAACAGGAATAAGGAAAAGGTGCCAAAGCGTAAACCAGCCAAGCAAACCTAGGTAGCTTCCTACACAAAGGATACGCCCTAATTTAGCTTTGCTTTGATAATCGTGATCATCAGGAATATATGCTTTCAACTGCTTGTACTCTCGTGGTTTTACTAGGCGTTTAAAATTAAACGTTGTTTGCTAATCGGCGGGCCAGTTCACCCAAGCGCTTACCTTGGGCAATACATAAATTCTTTTCGATTGGGTCTAGCTCATTGCTATTGTCTGGCCCCGCTACATGTGTCGGCCCATAAGGAGTGCCGCCGCTTTTAGTTTTCAATAACTCAGATTCGGAATAGGGTAAGCCGGCAATGACCATGCCGTGATGTAGTAAAGGCATCATCATGGTAAGCAAAGTAGTTTCTTGGCCGCCATGTAAACTAGAACTGGAGCTAAACACAGCAGCAGGTTTATCAATCAGCGCACCTGACATCCATAAGCTGCTAGTGCTATCGATAAAATACTTTAATGGCGATGCCATATTTCCAAAACGAGTCGGGCTCCCTAACGCTAAACCAGCACAGTTGGCTAAATCCTGTTCGGAGCAGTAAAGTGCGCCTTGATCAGGAATTGAAGGTTCTGTTGCTTCAGCAACCGTTGAAACTTCAGGTACAGTGCGAAGACGAGCTTCAATGCCAGACTGTTCTACACCACGGGCAATATGTTTAGCCATCGATTGCGTGGCACCGTGGCGGCTGTAGTAGAGAACGAGGACGTAGGGAGCGCTCATGTTAGATGATTTCCAGAACAGACTCTGGTGGACGACCGATTCGTGCTTGATCGCCTTTGATAACGATAGGGCGTTCGATTAGTTTTGGCACATTGGTCATGATCTCAATGATCTGATCTTCAGAAAGAGACATATCATCTAAGCCGTTTTCTTTGAATTCAGCTTCTTTTTTGCGAAGTAGATCGCGAGCAGAAATACCTAACTGGCTTAGCACTACTTTCAGCTCATCAGCAGAAGGGGCTTCATCAAGATATTTACGAACTTGTGGCTCTACACCGTTCTCTTCTAATAGTGCTAGAGTCTGGCGAGACTTAGAGCAACGCGGGTTGTGATAGATAGTTACTTCACTCATTGTGCTATACCGTACTAAGGGATCAAGGTGAAATGATCCGTTCATTGTGTTGGATTATGCGATATTGTATACGCCTGTGTTGCAGATTTCATGAAGGAACTGCATTTTAGGCCAGTGCTTAGCTGATTATTATGAGGATGGAAATGGCTTCGCTGTTAAATCACCGCGTTACACTGTTTATTCGTTATCTATTTCGACAGTTTCTGCAGAATCAAGGGATTCTTAATGCGGCGGCATTAACTTATACCACGCTGTTTGCTGTAGTCCCATTGATGACTGTGTCTTACGCGATGTTGGCGGCAGTTCCCTCTTTTCAAGGAGTGGGACAGGAACTACAAGAGTGGGTGTTTGATAATTTCGTGCCTGCCACCGGCGCCGTAGTACAGGATTACCTCAACGATTTCTCTTCTCAAGCACGTAAATTAACCGCAGTAGGTATTGCATTGCTGGCCATCACATCGATTATGATGATGAAAAATATAGAGGCAGCATTTAATCGTATCTGGCGAGTGAATGAACCGCGTAAAGGACTATCAAGCTTTCTGCTTTATTGGGCTATTTTGAGCTTGGGGCCAATTTTGATCGGTTTAGGTTTAGTTTTAACCTCTTATATCGCAAGTTTACCGTTTATCAGTGAGGCGACAGAGGCGGTGGGTCGTGCGCGCTTATTGTCAGCATTACCTACAATCCTGTCGGCTACCGCTTTTACTTTGATGTATGTAGCTGTACCAAACTGCCCAGTACCGTTTAAAAGTGCGCTATTAGGCGGTATTGGCGTAGCACTGTTATTTGAAACGGCAAAAAGAGGCTTTACTGCGTTTGTTACCCAGTTCCCATCTTACGAACTAATCTACGGTGCTTTCGCAGCTGTACCTCTATTTCTACTTTGGATCTTTATCAGTTGGGTCATCATATTGATGGGTGCTGAGCTGACGCGCTGTATTACAGTTTATCGGCCTAATGAGCGAACTAATGATCTTCCGCATCTATATTCGGTTGTGGCCGTGTTGCACCGTTTATGGAAGGCTCAACAGCAGGGGGAATCAATCTCGGATCACAAGCTTCTACAAGAGGTAGATGCTTTGGATCAGGGGCGTTGGGATAGCTATCTAAAGATTCTGTTGGAAGGTGGTATTGTCAAACGCAGTGACCAAGGTGAATACCTATTAAGCCGTGATCTAGGCAGCTTAACGTTATATCAACTTAACCAACTACTTCCTTGGCCTACACCTTTACCGGTAACTACTAGCAGCTTAGTAGAGTGGGAGAGAGTACTTAACGAAAAATTAGTGAAAACTTCAGAACAGGAGCAGCAGGCTTTTTCTCTAACTTTAGAATCATTGTTTTCTGACAAAGATGAAAACAGTATTAGCAGTACAAAACAAATCAACGGTTAAATTTTTAGGTTTTTGAAAGTGGCAGATTTATCTATTCATGCATTTGTCAGTGGCCGAGTCCAAGGTGTTTGGTTTAGACAATCAACTAAAGAAAAGGCGCTATCTTTAGGTGTCCAGGGTTGGGTTAGAAACTTAAATGATGGACGGGTCGAACTAATGGTCACGGGTGAAGAGCAGGCTGTGCTTCAGCTAGAAGCTTGGCTGAGCCAAGGACCAGAGTTAGCGAACGTGGCTGAGGTTATTAGTGATAGAGTTGATAGCATTGATGCGCCTCAAACCTTCGAAGTGCGCTAATCATTTAAACTATCATTTAAGTTACAACAGTCTTTGGAAGGGACTATGTTTGATAAATTAAAATCTTTTGTTGGTTTGGGAAATGAACATTCTGCTAAAAAGAGTGTGCTTAAAGCTCAGGCTTTTGACGAAGAAATACAGAAAGTTGAAGAAAAAGATGCTTCACCGCAAACGATAGAACATTCCAGAGAATTATCATTTTCCTTTATCAGTAATTTATTAGGTGTAAGGGCTGTAATTACAGAGGAATCAGCCAAGCAAGAAGAATCATTACGAGTTGTTCTGGAGCAAGAATTAAAGAGCTTAGACGAAGAATCTATACCTAAGCTTTCTAAGAATGCACTTTTATTGATGAACGCTTTGGTTGATCCAGATTCTCCTCAAGAGAGAATTGTAACAGCTATAAAAGAGGATCCTGCGCTTGCCGGTAAAGTTATTTCTATTGCCAATTCGCCTACGTTTATTGGCTCAGACATGGAGATTAAAGACTTAGAGCATGCGCTAAGTATGTTGGGCCAGCAAAGATTAAAGGATGTTGTTTTATCATCTTTGGTGGCAGATAAATTTGAGATCGATAGTTTTTATTTCGAAGTATTTGGCAAAGCGTTATGGGGACATTCTTCTGAGGTGGCTAATAATGCTAAAAAAATATCAGAAGTGATTGGTGGTAATCCAAATCTAGCTTACTTTGTTGGTTTAATTCACGATGTAGGTAAGCTGATTATCTTTAAAAAGCTCATAGAGTTACATGCCGATGGAAAGCAACAGCCACACCCGCAAGTATTTAGTAATTTGTTAGCTGATTACTCAAATGCTTTGACTAGACGTGCATGTGAAGTATGGGAGCTACCAAAGGATTGGTATACACCTATCCTTGAGTTTCAGATGGAAGTGCAAGGTGATTGCCGACAGTCTGAATCGGTAGCGTTGTTCTTGGCCAATGCTTATGCGGAATTACATGCCTTATTTAGTGAAGGTGAAATCACTGAGTTTGAGTTGGTATGGCGCCTTCAGCAGGCCGGTTCAACTGTTGATGATTACAGAAAACTGTATCCAGTAGAAGATAATTGAAAGCAATAAAAAAACGGGCGTAAAGCCCGTTTTTTTATGATGTTCTAATCTGAAGTAAAGCTTACAGATTGATACGCTCAGCTAGTAGCGGTAGTACACCGTCTACTGCAACGTCTTGTTTCTCGTCGTCGCGACGGCCTTTGTATTCCAAAGTACCCGCTTCGATACCTCGAGGAGAGATAACAACGCGGTGTGGGATACCCATAAGGTCAGAGTCAGCAAACTTGACCCCAGGGCTAGTCTTCTTATCACGGTCATCCATGATTACATCGTAACCTGCCTGCTGTAGTTCATTGTACAGCTTGTCAGTTAGCTCGCGTACTTCATCAGACTTATCGTATTGAAGCGGGATTAGTGCAACGTGGAATGGAGCGATCGCTTCTGGCCAAATAATACCGCCGTCATCGTGGTTCTGCTCAATCGCAGCTGCAATGACACGGGTAACACCGATACCGTAACAGCCCATATCCATTACTACAGACTTACCATTTTGATCCAATACTTCAGCACTTAGGGCTTTTGAGTATTTCTGACCTAGCTGGAAAATATGACCTACTTCGATACCACGTTTGATGACAAGTGTACCGTCACCGCATGGGCTCGGATCACCTTCAACAACGTTACGAAGATCTGCGACTTCTGGTAGATCGACATCGCGATTCCAGTTGATACCAAATAGATGCTTGCCGTCGATGTTAGCGCCAGCACTGAAGTCAGATGTTTTAGCAACCGTACGGTCAACAATCACAGGGATGTTTAAGCCAACAGGGCCAAGGGAACCAGGGCCTGCACCGATTAGATCGCGGATCTGTTCTTCTGTAGCAAATTCTAGTGGTTCAGCAACTTGTGCAAGTTTCTCTGCCTTGATCTCGTTTAACTCGTGATCACCACGAACCAATAGAGCAACAAAATCTGCTTCGCACTCTTCAGATGCTGCAACGATCAACGTTTTAACTGTTTTCTCAATTGGTTGATCAAACTGCTCAACCAATTCATCAATCGTCTTCGCATTTGGCGTATCTACTGTCGTCATCTCAACAGATGGCGCTGCTAGATCGCCTTCAGGAGATAATGCTTCAGCTAATTCTACGTTTGCTGCGTAATCGCTGACATTAGAGAACGCGATATCATCTTCACCAGAGTCAGCAAGTACGTGGAATTCGTGAGATGTTGCACCACCGATAGAGCCAGTGTCCGCAAGTACAGGGCGGAAATCCAAGCCTAGGCGGTTAAAAATGTTAGTGTAAGTTTGGTGCATTACATCGTATGTCTGTTGAAGGGACTCCTGACCTACGTGGAAAGAGTATGCGTCCTTCATGATGAATTCGCGTGAGCGCATTACGCCAAAGCGAGGGCGAATTTCGTCACGGAATTTCGTTTGGATCTGGTAAAAGTTTGCAGGAAGCTGTTTGTAGCTTTTGATCTCACGGCGGATAAGGTCAGTAATTACCTCTTCGTGTGTAGGGCCTACACAGAATTCACGGTTGTGACGATCATTAACGCGCAGTAGCTCAGGACCGTAAAGTTCCCAGCGTCCAGACTCTTCCCAAAGCTCAGCAGGCTGAATTGCTGGCATTAGAACTTCCATCGCACCGGATTTGTCCATCTCTTCGCGGACAATACGCTCAACTTTACGAAGCGTGCGAAGGCCAAGCGGCAACCAGTTATAAAGACCTGAAGCAACTTTACGAATAAGGCCCGCTCGAAGCATCAACTGGTGGCTGATGACTTCTGCATCAGATGGCGTTTCCTTAACGGTGGATATGAGATACTGGCTAGTGCGCATACTTTTACTCAATCAATTTTAAATTCGTTTCAAATCGCCACATTGTAGGTGGCTGCAGTGGTGCTGCCAAGGAAAAAACTACTCAGCAGCTGCATTTTTCAATGTAACTTCCCGTTGAGGGAATGGAATTTCTATATCGGCGGTTTGAAGTGCTTTAAATACAGCTAAATTCACTTGATATTGCACTTCAAAATAGCGGTCAGTCGGCACCCAATAACGGTAAGCAATATTGATAGAAGAATCTGCAAAGGCTTCGATGCCCACTTGTGGCGGTGATTCTTGGGAGAGTTCATCAAACTGGGCTAAGGATTGTTTGATTACGTGTATCGCAACCTCTGGATCTGCACTGTAGCTAATGCCAACAGAGGCTTCGACAACTTTATTAGCGAAAGAATTGGTTATTACTTCGCCGACGATGTGCTTGTTGGGAATTGTAATGATCTCGCCGTCTTCTGTGGCCAGTAGGGTATGTGCGAGCTTAATCTCTGTTACGACTCCAGAAATATCGTTAATCGTAATTGTATTACCGACGACAAAAGGGCGGGTCAAGATAATGGTGAAACCTGCACCATAATTGGAGAACACGCCTTGTAGAGCTAGTCCAGCACTTAGAGATACTGCGCCGATCGCTGCCACAAAAGGCGCAACGCTGATACCAAATTTACCTAAACAAATCACCAATACCATCGCTATGATTAGCAGTTTTACGGTACTGGCTATAAATAAGCTCAGGGTAACATCAACGCTATTCCTTTCGCATAGCTTAAGAGCGAACTTGCCTATTGATCGAGCGACAATCAGGCCGATCAAAAAGATGATGATTGCGCCAATTACCTGAAAACTGTAATTGACGAAAAAATCTATGACCATATTTGTTAAACGAGTAATGGTTTCTAGCTCGTTTTGAATCTCTTGCTCCATTAATAGGCCTCTTAACTAATTCGTTTCAGGCCGTCATCCTTTCAGAATCTTCGATAAAAGCAAAGAGTTCAGGTAGTTCTTTTTCACTGAATACAGGGAAGCCGTTACGCATTAATTCAGCTGCGGCTACACCTGAGCCTTCAACGAGGTTGCCGGAAAAATTACCGTCATAGATACGTTTGTTGCCGCAAGAAGGGCTTTTAGCCTTCATAAGCGCGCAAGCGACACCTTCGCGTTTGGCAATTTCTAAGGTTCTTTCAGCACCTGATAAAAACTCAGGCGTAACGTCGTTGCCATCTTGTGTCGTGATTAAAATAGGGAATTTGCACTGAGTTTCTGCTGGTGGGCGCGGTGTGCTTAAGCCACCAGCGACTTCAGGGCAGATAGGGACAAAGCGGCCTTCCTTGTGCCAACGCTGCAATGTTGGGTGGTCAATTAAGTGATGGCCGCCATCATAGCGTACGCGATCACCTAGCATGCAGGCGCTAATTAAAATCTTCTTCATGGTAGTCCATTTTTGTTGTTATTTTTTTGCTGGCACATTCTACTCATGGGTAGAAGGATCGCAATCGACTAAAGTCTAGAATTTGATCGATTCTATTGATAAGGATCATGAAAATTAGGAAGGAGTGATAAATATGGGGTAGGAGGCGCTAGCTTAGATAAAGCTAGCGCATAGAAAGAGGAAATTAAGCTTCTTTCTTATCAACCATAAAGGTTGCTGTACCTGTAGCAACAACTTTATCGCCTACAGTTACGTCTGTTTTGCACTTTACGCGTCGGCGGCGTGTATCAATCTCTTCAACTGTTAGTGTTGCTTTCGCTGTATCACCAATAAATACAGGTGCACGGAACTTAATCTGTTGATCAACATAAATAGCACCCGGCCCTGGAAGCTTAGTACCTGCAACAGTAGAGATTAGCGCAGCACTAAACATGCCGTGGACAATACGCTTTTCAAATGGCGTTGTTTTAGCGTAATCATCATTTATGTGAACTGGGTTAGTGTCACCGGAAATACCCGCAAACATGCACACGTCTGCATCAGTAATGGTTTTGGCAAAGCTATCGCTCATACCTACTTCTAAATCTTCTAGGTAGTAACCGTGTAGTTCCTGCATGGGGATGTTCCTTTAAATAGAATATGCAATCTGCGCATCATAACCAAAAGAAAGCATCTCTGCCTATGTATAAAATCAGTTAGTAACAATTCGTAAGAATTAATTATCTCGGTAAATTTGGCCTGTGAATTAGGGATGCCGCATGAAACTGTCAACTTGCAATGAATTGCTGTATCTTACAGGCCAAATTTTTCTAATGGATTTGAGACCCGTTTAGCCATGATTATCAAACCAAAAATTCGCGGTTTTATTTGTACTACTACTCACCCAACTGGCTGTGCAGCCAATGTGCGTGAGCAAATCGAATACACTCAGAAGAAGGGCGCTATTGAAAATGGCCCTAAGCGTGTTCTAGTAATTGGTGCATCCAGTGGCTACGGTCTATCTTCCCGTATCGCAGCAGCATTTGGTTCGGGCGCAGCGACAATTGGTGTGTTTTTCGAAAAGCCAGGTACTGAGCGTAAAACAGGTACTGCAGGCTGGTATAACTCTGCAGCATTTGATGCAGAAGCCAAGGCAGCTGGTCTTTACTCTAAAAGCTTGAATGGCGATGCTTTCTCTCACGAAGCCAAAGAGAAAACGATTGCGCTAATTAAAGAAGAGATGAAGCAGGTTGATCTAGTTGTTTACTCTCTAGCTTCCCCTGTTCGTAAAATGCCAGATTCTGGTGAAGTTATCCGTTCTTGCCTTAAACCTATCGGTGAGCCATACAAATCTACAGCGATTGACACTAATAAAGATGTCATCATCAATGCTGAGGTTGAGCCAGCGACTGAAGAAGAGATCGCAGCGACTGTAACAGTCATGGGCGGCGAAGATTGGGAACTATGGATGGACGCGCTATCTGAAGCTGGCGTGCTAGCTGATGGTTGTAAATCTGTAGCCTACTCTTACATCGGTTCAGATATCACTTGGCCAATCTACTGGGATGGTGCACTAGGTAAAGCTAAGCAGGATCTTGATCGTGCTGCTAAAGCAATCGATAGCAAGCTTAACGCTACAGGCGGCCAAGCGAACATTGGTGTTTTGAAATCTGTTGTGACTCAGGCAAGTTCAGCAATTCCGGTTATGCCTTTGTACTTGGCAATGTGCTTTAAGGTAATGCGTGAGCAGAACCTACACGAAGGTTGCATGGAGCAGGTTCAGCGTTTATTCGATACAGGTCTATACGGCAATACAGCTGAAATGGACGATGCTAACCGTTTCCGTATGGATGACTGGGAGCTTAAAGAAGAAGTTCAGAATGCGTGCCGTGAGATCTGGCCTCAGGTGACTTCCGAGAACCTATTCGATCTTACTGATTACCAGCTTTATAAAGATGAGTTCTTGAAACTATTTGGTTTTGGCATCGACTCCGTAGATTACGAAGCAGATGTCAGTCCTGTAGCTGAATTCGATGTAAGCGATATCTAATCGTTTATACATAACAGGAAGCCAATTGGCTTCCTGTTTGCTATGCGTTGCCTCGATCGAACATCCTGTCAGAGATCGATCAGTTCTTAAAATCTAACAGTTCTACGTCAAATATAAGCACGGAGCCAGGTGTAATCACACCTGCAGATCCATTCCCATACGCCAGGTTTGATGGAATATAGAAACGGTATTTGTCGCCCGTTGCCATCAATTGTAAGCCTTCTGTCCAACCTTTAATGACTTGATTGAGACCAAACTCAATAGGCTCTCCACGATCGACAGAGCTGTCAAACACTGTGCCGTCTATCAATGTACCGTGATAATGAACTTTTACTGTGCATGTGGCGCTGGGCTTGGATGTTCCATCAGCTTTTTCGATAACCTTAAACTGCAAGCCTGAACTTGTCTGGATGACGTCCGGATCGTTTATGTTTTCAGCTAAAAACTCTTCGCCAGCTTTCTTGTTGGCTTCTGCGAGTTTTAAATTATTTTGGCGACTAGTGTAGAGAAATAAAACGATCGCCAATATTAAAAGCGGTAGTACATATTCCATAAAGGCTGTGCTCTTGAAGATGAGAAACGCTCAATCTATAGCACAGACCAATAACTGACAAGAAAGTGTTTATGTATCTGCTAAAGCAATGCTAGTAACTGCTCTTTCTCTTCCGCGCTATAGTTCTGCAGTAGAGACAGCGTTTTAGGCGGTAATCTATCGGTTTCTTTGGTTATCTGTGCAAGGTTGAAATATAGATAGTCGTGCATCCACTGCTGATAACTCTGCAACCAGTCACACATGAGTTCTTCTGTAGAGGTTTCGTCTGCAGTAAAGCCCGCCTGTAAATCTTCTTCTGTGTATAGGTAGCCCAGTTTTAGATCATGATAAGTTGGGTTGTCATTACAAAAATAATCGACAGAAACTCAATCAGCAAATTGTTTGTGCAATATGTAACTAATACGGCTGACGGATAATGGGCCGGCGTTTAGCGAGTTAATATGCTCGGTTGCTTGATGTGAAAAGGACTCAATAGTGGAATCGCTATATAGCACTGCAGCCATAATCTGGTCGATTCTAAAAACAGCTACGATCTCTTTTTTGAGTAACTTAAGGTAGCGGGTCTTCTGATTGGCTGGAAGAAACTGTTCAAGCATATCTAGGTAAAACTGATCGATGCTGGAAATGCTCGGAGCCTCTTCGAGTGCTTTAACATGCTTCTGAATCTGCTCATGAACAGGGATCTGTTCAAGTGCGTTTAGGCGCTTTGGTGTCTGTGTAACGGCGTGCATGATCGGCTCCAAATCTGTTCTTAGCAGTAAGAGTTCAGCAAAGCTAATGCCAGATTTGATAATCAATTATTTATCAGTCAGTTGGCTATAAAGTAATCAGGAATGTAGTTTGGATTAGAGGTATTGAGTTGCCGGTATTAAAACCTAGCGGCATGTAGGGTGGCAAAGAATAACCGAACACTTTGGGTTTGTTGTTACCAGTAATATGTACCATTCATTTAGCAGTGGTTTTGTTTGGTTGCTTAGATATAGAATTGAACTTTGGCTTATCAAGGTTTTGATAATTAAGGAAGCTAGATTGGATCTTAAACGGAAAGTCCCTCTGCATTTAGATGCGGCTATACTGCTTGCGATTGTGTTTGCGTGTTCTCTTGGTTTTAACCTGCTTCAGTTGTATCAGGTAGTGGAATTGAGTGAAGAGACAAGTCGGCAAGGCCTTCAGGCTTTGCTTGATCAAATGAATTTAGATGAAGCTTTGAAAAGGGTGAAGGTCTTGGAGCAGAGCTGTGAGTTGCAGGACGGCGAAACACAATAGTTTTATATGAGGCAATAAAAAGGACGCAATCGCGTCCTTTTTATATGTGTGAGGCTAGGGTGATGGGATCACTCGCTTAGCAAATTCACAGAATCTTTATCGATGTCGTAATCGTAATAAGCCATACCTAGTTTGTTTAGGTAATCCATTCGATCAGCGCTTTTTAGATCAATTTCTGGTGCTTCTAGGCCGCACTCTTCATAGATGCCGGCTAAATGAGCCATATAAGCTTCGCCTTCTTTCACCATTAATAGACTCGCTGCGCCTACATCAGTTTTTACTCGGCTGTTCAGATCATCTGAAAGCGACACTTCAAAAACGATAGGTTCTTCATCGCCTTCGATACGTACGGAGCGGTTTCTAACAGTTTGTGCGGCCCAAAAGTAAGCTAGCTCTTTGCTTTGTGTTAGGAATACAGGCTCGATAGTTTCGGTATAGTTATTACCGATTGTCGCCATTGTTTGTTTGGCAGCTTGTTTAAGCGCTTTGTCGCCAGAACGTTTTAAACCCTGATCTTTGATTGATTCGACCAGCGCGGAAGATGTGCCATGGTACCAAGTGTTGCTAGTGGCAAAACCCTGTTCAGTTAACAGTTCTTTAGCGTCTTTAAGAAAAGTAGGTGTAGTCATAATCAAAATCACTTAATCAGTTTGCAATTGGAAGCAGTAGGGGATTCTATCCTAAAATTGAATCCTTTGTAGCTTTCTAACTATTTGCTGCAGGTATAAAAAAGGCGACACCTTAAAAAGGGGCCGCCTTTCTATGTAAGGTTTATGCCCTAGCTAGCTAGAACATTTGCCTTAGCTAGTATTGCTTAGCTGAACTGGTTAGAAGTGTTCTTCGCACCACCAGCTTTAAGAGCGTTTTCACCAGCGTAGTATTCTTTGTGGTCATCACCTAGGTCAGAACCAGCCATGTTTTGGTGCTTAACGCATGCGATACCTTGACGGATCTCTTTACGCTGTACGCCTTCAACGTAACCAAGCATAGCTTTGTCACCGAAGTACTCTTTAGCCAAGTTATCAACAGAAAGAGCTGTTGTGTGGTAAGTAGGCAGAGTGATTAGGTGGTGGAATACGTTCGCTTCGCGAGCAGTATCAGCCTGGAACGTACGTACGCGAGCGTCAGCAGCTTCAGACAGTTCAGAACCGTCGTATTCAGCAGACATTAGGTTGTCGCGGTCGTAACCAGAAACGTCTTTACCTTCAGCAGCCCATGCATCGTAAGTTTGCTGACGGAAGTTTAGAGTCCAGTTGAAAGATGGAGAGTTGTTGTAAACAAGTTTCGCATCTGGGTGTACTTTACGTACTTCGTCCATCATACCTTTGATTTCGTGAACTGTTGGTACAGCAGTCTCGATCCAAAGTAGGTCAGCACCAGCATTGATAGCTTCGATACAATCGAATACGCAACGCTCGTGGCCAGTACCTTGACGGAACTGGTATAGACCAGAAGCTAGACGCTTAGGACGAACTAGTTTGCCGTCACGGCTGATTAGTACGTCGCCTTCTTTAGTGTCTTCTGGAGCAACTTCTTCAACGTCTAGGTAAGAGTTGTAAACGTCGCCTTGGTCGCCTGGCTCTTTAACTACAGCGATTTCTTTAGTTAGACCAGCACCTTCAGAGTCAGTACGAGCAACGATAACACCGTCGTCAACACCTAGCTCTAGGAAAGCGTAACGTAGAGCACGTAGCTTAGAGTGGAAATCAGCGTGAGGTACAGTTACTTTACCGTCCTGGTGACCACACTGCTTCTCGTCAGCAACCTGGTTTTCGATCTGTAGGCAGCATGCGCCTGCTTCGATCATTTGCTTAGCCATTAGGTAAGTCGCTTCAGCGTTACCGAAACCAGCATCGATGTCAGCTACGATTGGCACAACGTGAGTTTCGTGGTTGTCGATCTGAGACTGGATGTCAGCTTCTAGAGCAGCATCGCCAGCTTCACGTGCTTTGTCTAGTGCACGGAATAGACCGCCTAGTTCACGAGCGTCAGCTTGACGTAGGAATGTGTATAGTTCTTCAACTAGGCCAGCAACTGCAGTTTTCTCGTGCATAGACTGGTCTGGTAGAGGACCAAAGTCAGAACGTAGAGCAGCAACCATCCAACCAGATAGGTATAGGTAACGACGCTCAGTAGAACCGAAGTGCTTCTTGATAGAGATCAGCTTCTGCTGACCAACAAAACCGTGCCAGCAGCCTAGAGACTGAGTGTACTTAGTTTTGTCTTTGTCGAACTCAGCCATGTCGCGACGCATGATACCAGCAGTGTACTTAGCGATATCTAGGCCAGTTTTGAATTTGTTCTGAGCGCGCATGCGTGCAGCAGATTCTGGGTTGATTGCGTCCCAAGGGCTACCAGCTTCAGCTTTAAGACCTGCAATGCTTTCGATGTCTTTGTTCAGTGATGACATGGTCATTCCTTCTATATTAGTTGCTAGCCAGTTTTCGGCTAACTCTTAAAAGTTTCGCAATCGATTCTAGTGCGGTTAACCCTATAATTGAAATAAATGCCTGTTATTTGCAGTATTTATCCTGTGAATAGTTCTATGGTATTATCACTGAAACACGCATGATTACGGCATTGATATGAATCTGGACAAAATCGACCTCAATCTTTTGGTGTATCTTGATATTTTGCTGCGGGAGCGTAATGTGACTCGATCCGCCAGCTTGCTTGGGATTACACAGCCCGCTATGAGTAACGGTTTGCGGCGGTTGCGTGAAACCTTTGGTGACCCACTTTTGGTTCGAACCAGTGAAGGAATGGTGCCTACTGAGCGTGCTCAATCATTGCAGCCACTGCTTAGACAGATCCTTGCATCGGTAGAACAGGTTATAGAACCAACAACAGAGTTTGATGCTAAATCAAGTGACCGAGTCTTTCGTATAATGACCAGTGACTATGGTGAGGCGACATTGTTACCCCGATTATTAAAGCGTTTGAACCGTGAAGCGCCAGATGTTGTCCTTGATATCCTCACGCCGAGTGATATGAGTTTTCTTGAAGTGGAGCAGGGTTTGGTTGATCTGGTCATCAACCGTTTTGATACTATGCCGCAATCCTTCCACCAAAAGACATTGTGGAAAGATTCGTTTTCGTGTTTGTTTGCCGTAGATAATCCCATTTCCCATGATTACTGTTTGGAAACTTATATCAGGGCAAATCATGTTTGGGTGAGTAAAACCGGCATGGGAGCAGGTATGGGTATCACGCCTGAAGATACCAAGCGGCTCGGTTGGGTTGATGAGGCATTAGACTCAATTGGCTATAAGCGCCATATCTCGGTATTTACTCGACACTATCAATCAGCCGCTTTGCTTGCTTCTCAGCGTGGTCTTATCGCAACTATTCCGAGTCGTGCTGCTTCTATCCAATCTGAAAACCCCAGATTAGTAGTGAAAAAACCGCCTTTTGATATTCCGGAATTTGAGTTCAAAATGGCTTGGAGCCCATTGCTACAACATAACGCTGCTCACCGTTGGATACGCCAGGTTATCTCTGATGTGGCTTCGGTTTCCTAAACAGCGATAAGTTATAAGTTTTAATACTCTAATAAGGCGGTTTATCCGCCTTATTTTTTGCCTAATGATTCTTCAGGTGCTGCGCATTCAATTGTTGGGTGGAGCATGGCTTGCTTGGTCTTCTTGGTTTGCGGTATCGAAATTAGTCCAAAAAACAGCATAAAACCAATGTACCAATTAGCGGTTAGGAAAATCTGTGAATATGAAAGGTATTGTTCTATGACGTTGCCTTCCATTCTTGGCATATGCAAGTACATCGAATATAGGTACCAAGCCAAAATTTGAATGACGATCAAATGATGAAACCATCTGAACATCGCTTTGAACTGTTCTACCAAGATAAAAGATAAGAGTAGAAAGGCTGCAGGTATGGCAGTGGTTATATAATCGTGAAGCCCTAGAGTGTCACTCGCAAGGTATATAGCTATGCTGCTCAGCCATACTATTAAAGTCAGTAGTTTCATCGGAATTCCTTTTCTTTATTACGGCAATTAGGCTTGGATCCTTTGTTTCAGTCAACAGGTCAAATGCCCGAGTTAACTATTTGATTTACTTTGCATAGATACTTACAGATGTAATAGAGTAACTCCTTTAGTTTAAAAGGAGTTTAGGCATGGTGCAGCATCAACTGGAAGTCTTGATCAAATCTGAGATCCCTCTAATTGTCATCGAAAGTACCGAGGAAAATCAGGTGGTTGATATGCTGTTATCACTTAAGCCTGTATATGAAAGGCCGCTATTCAAGTGGACTTTGACCGATGGCATTCAGCGGATTGATCGTGATCTCCCTCCGCAAAAGTTATTCTCGCAACCGACCGAAGCCCTAGCGCATATTAAATCAGTTTCTACCCCTGGTGTTTATGTATTGGCAGATCTGCATCCGTTTTTGGATGAGCCTATGCATGTACGTTTATTGAAGGATATAGCGCTCAAATTTCATGAGCTAGGCCATACGTTAATCTTGCTTAGCCACGCGTTGGAAGTGCCAGTTGAGATTATGAAACTTAGCGCCAAATTAGATATCGCTCTACCTGAACGTAGGGAGATAGAAAAGATTGTCCGAGAGGAAGCGCAGAGCTGGTTAGCAAGCTCAGGCTCTAAAGTGCAAGCAAGCTCTGAAAACCTGCAACTTTTGGTCAGAAATTTAACGGGTTTAACTCGATCAGATGTTCGTCGTTTGGCAAGAAATGCCATTTTTGATGATGGTGCGATCACCGCCAGTGATATCCCTGCAATTAACGAAACGAAGTATCAGCTATTGAGTGAGCAGGGGAATATGCATTTTGAATATGACACTGCACAGTTCTCGGATATAGCCGGTTTTAACGGACTAAAAAATTGGTTAAATGAGCGAAAACCATTTTTTAATGGTGATAGTGGCGTTGGTAATTTACCCGCACCTAAAGGGATGCTGTTATTGGGCGTACAAGGTTGTGGTAAAAGCCTTGCGGCTAAAGCGGTTGCAGGTAGTTGGCATGCGCCTTTATTACGTCTTGATTTCGGTGCCCTTTATAACAAATTTTACGGTGAGACTGAGCGTAATCTTCGTGAAGCCCTACAAACCGCAGAGGTTATGGCGCCCTGTGTTCTATGGCTAGATGAGATAGAAAAAGGGATCTCATCAGGCAGTGATGAGGGCGGACCTGCGACACGTATGCTGGGTACCTTGTTGACGTGGATGGCCGAGAAAGATGCGCCTGTATTTATCGTAGCTACGGCGAATGATATTGAAGCATTACCACCAGAACTTGTACGAAAAGGGCGTTTTGATGAGATCTTCTTTGTCGACCTCCCTAATGACGATATTCGTTTTAAAATCTTTGATATTCATTTGAAACGTCAAGGAGTCGATGTTAGCAATTTTGATTTTAAGCGTTTGATCGAAGAAAGCGTTGGTTTTTCAGGTGCTGAAATTGAGCAGGCTGTTATCTCTGCTTTTTATACCGCTCATGCTCAGAATGTTGAACTTGATCAAGCTCTTCTACATGCAGAGTTGCGAAAGACTCAGCCTCTGTCAGTAGTGATGTCTGAAAAGATTGATTATCTAAGAGAGTGGGCTTCTACTCGAACTGTATCGTGTGAGTAATATTTTTTTGTTTATACATTAAATGATACAAGGCTCAGCAAATAAATTTACTGAGCCTGAGATAATTACAAAACAAATTTCTTAGTCGAAAAGCGTGTGTATTGAAGCGCTTCTGCTACTTCATTAGCTTTAGAGGTCGATGTTAATTTACTCAGAAGCACTAGCGCTGCTTGATAGCTAACTAAGCTGCCATTGGACGTAATCACATTACCGTCAATAACCACATTCTGGTCATATTGGACTTTTACATCCGGAAAGGTACGAGCAAGATCCTTTTCACCTCCAGCCCAAGTTGTGGCCTTTAATCCATCCAATAGGCCTGCCTTACCAAGTAAGAAAGCACCGGAGCAGTTACTCGCAATCCATTCGGCGTTTTTAGCAGTGTTTTTAATGAATTGGATCAATTGATTGTTTTCGATCAGCGGGTCCATGTCGTAACTAGAGGGTACGATTAGAACATCCAGTTCAGGCGCATTACCAATCCAATAGGGGCTGTTTAGGCTTAGGCCTTCTTCAGTTGTCACTGTAGGCTTATTTATCACATTGATAACGATAGGTGTGTAATCACTAAACCATGTTTTTCTACTGGCTACGCCAAAAACTTCTAATGGTGCTGTTACATCGGATGTTAGAACACCATCAAAGACAAGGATGCCGATCTTTTTACTCTCGGCGAATGACAGTTGGCTGAAGAGCAGTAAAGCCAGAGTTGCTGCTAGACATACAAATTGCTTTCTCATTTTTAATCTCCGGAAAGTTAATTGCGACCATTTTATAGTTGGTGTAATAAGTGAAAAATATCTTGATCAGAATTTCATTGGTGAATATTGTTCATGAATGGATAAGTTCAATGTTTTAAAAACGTTTATTACTGTATGCGAGAAAGGGTCATTTGCAGCTGCTGCTGCGGTGCTTGGTACTGATGCATCTACAGTGAGTAAAGCGATAAGCAGATTAGAAAAGCAGTTAGCTTATACACTGTTTTATCGTTCTACCCGAAAGCTAACCATTACAGATGCGGGAAAGGAATATCTCGAGACGGTGAGAGCGTTACTCATAGATCTGGATGAGTGCGAGCAGCGTCTTAAATCGGGTAATGAGTCTGCAACGGGTGTTCTAAAGGTAAATTTACCGGTCGCTTACGGGCGTTTATATATTGTTCCATTACTCTCTAAATTTACCGAACAGTACCCAGATATTAGCCTGCAATTGAGTTTCTCCGATGAATATGTCGATATTATCGAACGGGGAATCGACCTATCGATCCGAACAGGTACGGTATCTGATAGCCGTATGGTATTGCACAAATTGAGCCCTATGGACTTTCTAACTTGTGCATCAAGAAACTACCTTATGAAGTTCGGACCAATCGATGGTTTTCAGGATTTTGATAATCACCGATGGATACGCTTTCGCTTTAAGCAGACGGGTAAGTTAATGCCTATTTTGGCTGAAGTGGATGGGGAGACCGAAAAGCTAGATCCCAAAAACTATTTAGTGGTTGATGATGGCCAGGCGCTGGTGGATCTTTGTCGTAGCGATGTCGGTGTGATGCAGGGGCCTCATTTTCTATTTAAAGACGGTTTAAGTTCTGGGGACTTAGTTTCGTTATTTCCACCTATTGAACCGGAAGGTTATGGTGTGTATTTACTCTATCCTAAGCGGGATTTTCTACCACGTAAGGTGGCAGTATTTACTGAATTTTTAAAAGCGGAACTAGATATGATGGGAGAAGGGTCGAACTATTGTTGGTCTAGTGAAGTGGCTTATCTTAATGAGTGGGAATAGGGCGCTGATTGTGAAATCAACAATCAGCGCTCCTATTCCAGCTGAGAAGCTTAGTGAAGTTTCATCTTCGGTCTTACAACTTTTCCGATTTTCTCAGCAATATAAACGATCATCGCTTTGAAGAAGCCGTGAATGGCGATCTGGTGCATGCGATAAAGTGAAACATACACAATACGAGCAATTTTCCCTTCAATAAACATAGAGTTCTTTGAAAGGTTTCCCATCAAGCTGCCCACGGTACTGTAACGGCTAAGGTTGACCAGTGAGCCGTGATCCTTGTAGACGAAGTTTTTAAGTGGTTTGCCTTTTTCGGTAAGAATAATATTTTTCTTAACGATTGACGCCATTTGATGTGCTGATTGGGCGCGAGGTGGCACCCAGCTACCATCTTCCTGCGCACAAGCGCAGCAATCACCAATCACGTAAATGCTGTCGTCGATGCTGGACTGAAGCGTTGGTTTAACCAGAATCTGATTCGTGCGGGTTAACTCAAAGCCATAAAGATCTGCTAGGAAGTCAGGTGCTTTAACGCCTGCAGCCCAGATCATCATATCTGCTTCGATTTCTGAACCGTCAGCCGTTTCGAAGCCATTAGCGTTCGCGGATTTGATCAACGTATCTTCACATACATCTACACCCAACGCTGCTAGCTCATCACGGGCAGAGCCGGAGATGCGGGCAGGTAGTGCAGGAAGAATACGTGGGCCAGCTTCAATCAGTGTAACTTTTAGCTGCTTAGCAGTCATTTTCGGAAGGCCGTATGACTTAAGCATGTCGGTTACGTTGTAAAGCTCAGCCGCGAGCTCAACACCCGTTGCGCCTGCACCAACAATCGCGATATTTAACACGCCGTTTTCACGCTGGTTTACGCGCATAAAGTTGTTAATGAGCGCGTTATGGAAACGTTCAGCTTGTTTGGCTGTATCTAGGAAGAAACAGTGATCCTTTACGCCCGGTGTTTTGAAATCGTTGCTGACGCTTCCGATCGCTAAAACAAGGGTGTCATATTGCAAATGTCTTTCTGGAAGGATTTGAACACCATCTTCATCAACTGTTTCAGCCAGTGTGACGGTTTTTGTGTCTTTGTTTAGGCCACAAAAAGTACCTAGTTCGAACTCATAATGGTGTTTAACCGCGTGAGCATGGTAAACAACGCCATCTGTATTTGGATCAAGCGAACCTGTGGCAACCTCATGTAATAGAGGTTTCCAGATATGGGAGCGTTTTTGATCGACTAGGGTTACTTCAACTGAGGGATTTTTTCGGTAGCGGTGGCCTAATTGGGTGACGAGCTCAAGGCCGCCAGCGCCCCCGCCAATCACAAGAATCTTGTGTGGCTCCGTTGGGTTTGTCATTGTTTTAATCCTCAAAAAATATGGGATTAGTAGCTGCAAGAACTATTAATCCTATATTTTCTGATAGTCGTACTCTGATCTTGATGCAGGCAAAAGTAAATAGAAAGAACTAGAAACGGCGCTAAAGAATTAGCACCGCTTCGTCTTAAAGTGGGAGAGGCATACTCGACTTATTGATTAAATGCAGCTGCCAGTAACTGTTGTGTGTATTCGGCTTTAGGTGATGCAAAGATTGCTTGGGCATCACCTTGTTCGACGATATCTCCATGGCGCATCACTATTAGCTTATGGCTTAGCGCTTTTACAACGGCTAAATCATGGCTGATAAACAGATAAGTTAAACCATATTTTTCTTGAAGGTTACGCAATAGTTCCACGATCTGCTTTTGTACGGTGCGATCTAGTGCAGAAGTAGGCTCATCTAAAACGATAAGTTCGGGCTTCAGTACCAACGCTCGTGCGATGGCGATACGCTGACGTTGACCTCCAGAGAACTCATGCGGATAGCGATGCCTACTTTTAGGGTCGATACCAACCTCTTGTAGTACATCGATGATCGCTTGTTCGTGTTCCGCTTTAGATTCTGGCTGGTGAATATCGAGTCCTTCGGCAATGATCTCAGCAATAGACATGCGCGGACTCAAGCTGCCGAACGGGTCCTGAAAAACTATCTGCATCCGTTTACGTAAAGGTTTAACCGCTTTTTGATCTAAAGGTGCAAGAGCGATCTGATCAAACGTGATTACGCCTTCACTACGCTGCAGTTTCAAAATGGCGAGGCCTAATGTGGTTTTTCCTGAGCCGGATTCTCCCACAATGCCAAGTGTTTCACCGCGGTTAACAGACAGGTCGATGCTGTTTACCGCTTTAATATGGTCTACGGTCTTTTTGAAAAAGCCTTTTGTAATAGGGAACCAGACTTTTAATTTGTCTGTTTCTAGCAAACGCTCTTGCGCGCATTGAACAATAGCAGGATTACCTGATGGTTCCGCATCTAACAGCGTTTGTGTGTAAGGGTGTTGTGGTTGTGCAAACAGTTGAGCCGTTGGAGCAGATTCGACTTGCTCACCTTTATACATAACACAGACATGATGCGCGTAACGACGAACAATATTAAGGTCATGCGTAATCAGCAAAATCGCCATGCCCAGTTTTTCTTGCAGAGACTTTAGTAACTCCAGAATCTGTTCCTGAATTGTTACATCAAGTGCTGTGGTTGGCTCGTCTGCGATAAGCAGTTCAGGATCGTTGGCGAGTGCCATCGCGATCATTACACGTTGACGTTGACCGCCTGAAAGTTCATGAGGGTAGCTATTTAAGCGTTTCTCAGGCTCAGGGATGCCAACTAAATCAAGTAGTTCAAGAATTCGAGATCGCGCTTGTTTACCAGTCATCCCTCTATGCAGAAGTAGAGTTTCCCCTATCTGTTTCTGAATTGTGTGTAGCGGGTTGAGCGACGTCATTGGTTCCTGAAAGATAACGCTGATCTTATCGCCACGTAACTGCCGCATCTGATTTTCGTTATAGTTCAGCAGATCTTGGCCATCATAGTGAATTTCACCGCTAGGGTGACTTGCTTTAGGGTAGGGGAGTAAACGCAGAACGGACATTGCGGATACGGATTTGCCAGAGCCTGATTCTCCCACCAATGCAAGAGTTTCACCCTTCGGTATATCAAAGCTAACTTGTTTCACTGCTTCTACTGCAGCTTCACTACCCTGATCAAAAGTGACGGATAGGTTGCGAACACTTAATAGCGGAGACGTCATGACACTTTCCTTGGGTCGAAGGCGTCACGTACAGCTTCACCTATAAAGATTAGAAGGGTAAGCATCAATGCAAGGCTACAGAACGCCGTGATACCTAACCATGGCGCATGAAGGTTTGTTTTACCTTGTGCAACCAATTCTCCCAATGATGGACTGCCTGGAGGCAGGCCAAAGCCCAAGAAATCCAGTGCAGTCAACGTAACAACAGAACCATTAAAGATAAATGGCATAAAGGTAAGTGTTGCCACCATGGCATTAGGAAGAATATGGCGGAACATGATCATGCGGTTATTTAAGCCAAGAGCACGGGCGGCGCGAACATATTCTAGGTTACGACCACGCAGAAATTCGGCGCGTACGACATCAACCAGCTGCATCCAAGAGAACAGGAGCATAATACCTAATAGCCACCAGAAATTTGGCTCAACAATGCTGGCTAAAATGATCAGTAAGAACAAAACCGGAAGACCAGACCAGATCTCGATAAAGCGTTGGAAGAAAAGGTCAACTTTACCGCCGTAGTAACCCTGAATAGCACCAGCAACCACACCGATAACTGAACTCGCTAAAGTCAAAACTACGGCAAATAGGATTGAGATCCTAAAGCCGTATATGACACGAGCAAGTACATCACGAGCTTGATCGTCTGTACCTAGCAGATTGTCCATTGTTGGAGGGGATGGAGCAGGTACAGGAAGGTCGTAATTAATTGTGCTGTAGTTGTACTTAATCAGCGGCCAGATAATCCAGCCTTGCCCTTCATTATGTATAAGGTCTTGAATGTAAGGGTCTTTGAAATCCGCAGGGCTTTCAAATTCTCCACCAAAGGTTAGTTCGGTGTAATCAACTGCGACAGGAAAATATAGATCGCCCTTATACGACACTACCAGCGGATCGTCATTCGCAATAATCTCTGCAAATAACGATAGGATAAATAGCGTGCTAAAGATCCATAGAGACCAATAGCCGCGTTTGTTTTTACGGAAGTTTTCGATCCTGCGTT